>NZ_JBIAVW010000006.1:0-343264 GCF_042894785.1 Streptomyces sp. NPDC001502 | reverse complement strand
GGTGGACGGACCGGCACCCGCCGAGGCGGAGTCGGCCGGGCCGGAGACCGCCCGGGCGGAGGTGGCCGGACCAGGGACCGCCGGGGTGGAGGTGGACGGACCGGCACCCGCCGAGGCGGAGTCGGCCGGGCCGGAGACCGCCCGGGCGGAGGTGGCCGGACCAGGGACCGCCGGGGTGGAGGTGGCCGGACCGGGGACCGCCGGGGCGGAGGTGGCCGGACCGGCACCCGCCGGGGTGGAGGTGGCCGGGCCGGAGACCGCCGCGGGCGCCCGGTCGGCGCGGGAGGCGAGCAGAGGGCGGTCGGCCTTGCCGTTGGCCGTGGTCGGCAGCTCCGCGAGCACGGTGACGAAGGCCGGAACCGCCGGTTCGGGCAGGATCCGCGCGATGTGCGCGATGAGGGCGACGACCAGCGAACCCGGACCGGCCGGGGCCGCGACGACCGCGCCGGCCAAGGCCGGGACGGAAGCGTCGGCCGAAGCCAGGGCGAACGGGTCGGCCGGGGCTGGGGCGTTGGGGGTGGACGATGTGTCCGGGGTGGGGGTGTCGAGCGGTGTCAGGGTCACGTAAGCGGCCAGCCGGCGGGCGTCCGCGGCGCCGTACGGGACCACGACCGCCTCCCGGACCGCCGGGTGGGTCAGCAGCGCCCGTTCGGCCTCGGCCGGTTCGACGCGGTGGCCGCGGATCTTGACCTGGTCGTCGAAGCGTCCCAGGAAGGCGAGTTCGCCGCCGGGGAGCCGGCGGACCCGGTCACCCGTCAGGTAGGCGGTGCGGCCGGGCCGGCCGGGCTCTGGCACGAACCGCTCGGCGGTCTGCTCCGGCCGGCCGCGGTAGCCCTGGGCGACGCCCGGGCCGCCGATGCAGAGTTCGCCCTCCTCGCCAGGCGCGGCCGGGGTGCGGTCGGGGCGCAGGACGTGGGCGGTGGCGCCGGCGAAGGGGCGGCCGATCGGCACGTCCTGCCAGTCCTCGTCCCAGTCGTCCGGGGTGTCGAAGGTCTGCCAGCAGGCGTAGACCGTGGTCTCCGTGGGCCCGTAGCCGTTGACGATCCGGCAGCCGGGCAGCTCGCGCAGGGCCGTCCGTACCGCGTCCGCGTCGGCCCGGTCGCCGCCGGAGACGCACAGGCGCAGCCCGCCCAGGTCCGCGGTGATGTGTTCCATCGCCAGCCGGAACAGGGGGGCCGCCAGCCGCAGGACGGTCACGCCGTGGCGGGCGCACTCCCGGCCGATGTCGTGCACGCCGGGCCGGTCGGACCGCGGGAGCACGAGCCGGGCGCCGTTGAGCAGGGCGCCCCAGATCTCGAAGACGGAGGGGTCCACGTGGAGCGGGGCGAGCTGGAGGACGGTGTCGTCGGCGGTCAGCCCGGCCTCGGGGGCGTGCGCCAGCGCGAGGACGGAGTGGTGCGCGACCCGGACGCCCTTGGGGGCGCCGGTGCTGCCGGAGGTGTGGATGACGTAGGCGGTCCGCCCGGCCCCGGGGGCGTACGGCGGGCTCTGGCCCAGGTCGAGATCGAGGTCCGGGTCCGCGTCCGGGTCCGGTGCGTCCTCGTCGACGGGCAGGACCGTCACCGCGGCGGGCAGGAGGGCGCGCACCCGCGCGGTGTCCTGTCGGGCTGCGAAGACGGTGCGCAGGTGATTGTCGAGGACGAGGGCGCGGATCCGCTCGTCCGGCGCGTCGGGGTCCAGCGGCAGGTACGCGCCCCCGGCCAGCACCGTCCCCAGCAGGGCGGCGATGGTGCCGGGCGAGCGCCGGGCGCAGATCCCGACGCTCTCGCCGGGGGCGGTCCGGCCGGCGAGGCGGTGGGCGGCGGCCGCGGCCCGGGCGGCGAGTTCGCCGTAGCCGATCCGGAGGTCGCCGTGGATCAGGGCGGTGCGGTGGGGGTGGGCCCGGGCCACGGCGGTGAAGGCCGCGCCGAGGGGGGTGGCGGTGGTGTTCACGGGGCCGCGGTCACCTCCTGCGGGTCGCGTTCCAGGGCCTCGACGACGCTGGCGGTGTCGAAGAGGTCGAGGTAGCGGGAGATGAGTCCGTCGCGGACGGTGAAGACGTTCATCCACTGCGCCTCGTAGCGTGCGCCGTTGGCGAGGACGTGGGTGCGGCTCACGCCCAGGACCACGACCCGGTCCCCGGCGTCGAGGTACTCGTAGGCGGCGCACTCCTGGACCCGGATCAGCTCGCGGACGATGGCGAAGAAGGAGCGGAAGCCCTCGACGCCCCGGTAGACGCCGGCCCACGGGAGCGAGGCGGGGCCGTGGTAGACCCACTCGAAGTCGGGGGCGAGCAGCGGCTCGATGTCGGCGAGGCGGCCCTCGTCGAACAGCCGGAAGAAGGTGCGGATCACTTCGACGTTCTGCGTGCTCATACGGTGCTCCTCGGATGTGTGGGGGTGCGGGACGGGCCCGGCTTCAGCAGGCCGGACAGGCGCTGGCCGAGCCGGAACAGGGCGGCGTGGGCGAGGAGCCGGGCCGGGCCGGTGCGGGAGAGCCTGCGGGCGCCGCGCATGACCTGGAAGATCTCCCGCTCGGTGGCGGTCAGGGGCAGCAGGAACACGTCGTAGACGACGAAGGCCCGGGCCCGGGTGATCCACCAGAGGATGAGGGCGTACGTCATCCACTCGCCCTCGGGGTCGACGAAGCGGCCGAGCGCTCCGGGGACCCGTGGTTCGAGCCGGCCGAGCATGCCTTCGGCGAAGCGGCGGCCGACCACTCCGCGCGGCCCGGTGTCCATGGCGGCGAGTCCGGCGGCCACGTGGTCCGACAGGGCCCGGACGCGTTCGGGCAGGCCGAGGGCGTCGACCTGGCGGATGGCCTGGAGGGCGAAGTGGGCGCCCAGGGCGTGGGCGTGGTGGGTGCGCAGTTCCTCGACCAGCTGCGGGTTGGCCCGGCGCGCGGCCTCGTACACCTCGTCGGAGACGAGGGCGGCACCGGTGGGGAAGCAGCCGTAGCTCAGTGCCTTGGACAGGCTCATGAGGTCGATGTCGGGGAGTCGGCCGTGGTGGGCGAAGCGGGTGCCGCAGCGGTAGTAGGACGTCAGGATCTCGTCGACGCCGACGAGGTAGCCCTGTTCGGCCCGGCCTGCGGTGACGGCGTCGAGGAGGGGGCCGGGGATCGGGGCGTAGGCGTCGGAACTGCCGTGGACCAGTTCGATCCACACGAGTCCGATCTCGCCGGTGGCGGCCTCTTTGCGGAAGTCGTCGACGGCGTGCGGGGTGAAGGGGTCGATGTAGCGGATGTCGTCGTAGAGGGGGCCGAAGGGTGCGCGGGTACGGCCGGCGGCGGTGGCCAGCAGGGAGACGAGGGTCTTGCCGCCGTAGTTGTGCTTGAAGACGACGATGCGCCGCCGGCCGGGGCGGGCGAGGCGGGCCAGGGTGATGGCGCTCTCGACGGCGGACGCGCCGCTGACGGCGGGAAAGGTGTGGGGCAGGCCGGTTTCGCGGGCCAGGACCTGTTCGAGCTCGCGGACATGGTCCCGGGCGGGGTCGTGGTCGCGTACGACGTCGGTCAGCGCGTCGGCGGGGTTGTGGCCGGCCACGCCGAGCCCGGCCCCGCACAGCCCGTCGACCAGGTCCAGTTCGCGGCCGGAGTCGAGGCGGACGGTGAGCCGGGAGCCTTTGGCGCGGACGACGTTCAGCGCGCCGTGCAGCTTGCGGTGCATGCGGACCGCCATCGGGTTCACGTGGCGGGCGTACAGGTCGAGGGTGGCCTGCCGGTCGGCGGCGGCCGCCGCGAGGACGCGGTGCACCGGGGCGGCGGCGTCCCAGCGGGGGCGCAGCCGGGCGCCGACGGCGCGCATGGCGACGCTGTTGCCGCCGTAGGTGTTGGAGTGCAGGAACCCGGTCTGCGGGGTGGTCCACGGCGCGAACGTGTCGTGGGTGCCGGTGAAGGCGCCGAACGGGACCTCGTACCCGGTGAGGGATTCACCCAGGACGACGAGGTCGGGGCGAAGCGCGGTGACGGCGGGGTCCGCCGGGCTGTCCGGGGCGATGTCGCTGAGGTCGACGACGACGCGGGCCCCGGTGGCGCGCGCGGTGCGGGCCAGTTCGACGACGGTGGCCAGGGCGCCGGCGTCGAGGAGTTCGGGGGCGCGGACGACGAGCCCGCACACGGTGGTGCCGTGCAGGGCGGTGCGCAGGCCGGCGAGGGTGGTGTGGGTGAGGAGGCCGGGGGCGAGGGCACGGTCGGGGCCTTCGCCGAGCGGGTCGGTGCGGCGGGCGAGGGTGCCGTCGGGGTCCAGGACCAGGATGCGGCCCTGGTGGGTGGCGGCGGTCGCGGCGGCGCGGTGGCGCAGGAGTTTGACGGCGCCGTGCAGGGCCTCGTAGCGGGAGTTGGCGAAGAAGCTGCGGTAGCGGGTGCCGACCGGGCGGCCGCCCAGTTCCCGGACGAACTCGCTGACGAGGTGGCCGGCCTGGGCGGATTCGGTGGTCACGAACCAGGACGGCATGGCGAAGACGGGCTGTTCCTGCGCGATGAGGTCGGCCAGGATGCCGAGGGTCTGCGGGCCGGCCGGGCGCAGGTGCGGTGCCTGGCCGGGGGCGGCGTGGGGGTTCGGGTTCATGACGCCATCTCGCTCGTGGGAGGAGTCCCGGCGGTGGGTGTCCGGCGGGATCGCTGCGCTTGCGGTGCCTTGCGGTGCTTTGTGTGCCTTGCGGGGTGCGGGTGTGGGTGTGGGTGCGGACTGCCGAGGCGCGCAGGCGACGGGATCACCGCCAGGCGGAGCGGGCGACGGCCCGGGGACCGGCGGCGGAAGCACCGCCGGACAGCGCCCGTTGAGGCACCGCGAGTCGGCGACACCGACAGCGGGGCCAGGCAGAGCGCACCGCCCGGCGGAGCCGACGCCCGGACCGCCGCCGGGACATCCCGTCCCGGCACCGCCCGGCGGAGCCGACAACGGGACCACCCCCGGGCAGAGCCCGTCGCGGCACCGCGAACCGGCGACACCGACAGCGGACCACCACCCCAGGCAGAGCCCGTCGAGGCACCACGCCCCGGCCCAGCCGACAGGCGAACCACCACCGGGGAGGGCCCGGCCCTGCACCGCCCGGCGGAGCCGACAACGAGCCGCCGCCAGGCAGGTCCCGTCCCGGCACCGCGAACCGGCGAAGCCGACAGCGGAACCACCACCGGGCAGAGCCCGACGCGGCACCGCGAACCGGCGGAGCCGACAGCGGAACCACCGCCGGACAGAGCCCGTTGAAGCCCCCCCGGCGGAGCCGACAGGCGAACCACCACCGGGGAGGCCCCGGCCCTGCGCCGCCCGGCGGAGCCGACAACGGGCCGCCACCAGGCAGAGCCCGACGCGGCACCGCGAACCGGCGGAGCACCGCCGGGCAGGGGCTGCGGGTGGGTAGGGCCGGGCGGCGGGGGGCGCGCTGTCAGGTACGCTCCCCCGCCGCCCGGGTTCTCAGGAGGGCCGGACGCGTGTCGCGTCGGCCTTCTCGCCGCCCCAGAGGAGGGCGACGGGGGTGGCGGACGGCTCCTCGGGGGTGGCGAGCCATCCCACGAGTGCGCCGTCGCGGGTGACGAGGACCGCGGCGGACCCGGCGGGCAGGTCCAGCGTCCAGCCGCCGCCGGTGCCGGTGCCGGTGACCCGGTCGTCGGCGTCGGTGGGGTTGAAGACGCCGATGACGCGGACGCCGTCGGGGCCGGTCCGGCTCAGGACGCGGGCCCTGCCGTGCGCCGTGGTCCAGCGCGGGCCGGCCGGCGCCGGGAGCGCGGCGGCGAACGAGGCGAGGAACGCGGCGGCCGCGCCGTCCGCGGACTCGCCGGCCGGGAGCGTCAGCTCGCCGGGGCCGTCTCCGTCGGGGTGCCCGGCCCGCAGCACGGCGACGGGGACGGGGGTGCCGTCGGCGGCGGGCGCCGGCCGCTCGTCGAGCCAGCCGAGCCCGATCAGCCGTCCGGAGTCGGCCAGTTGGCGGTGCACGGCCTCGGCGAGTTCCGCGAGGACGGTGGGGCCGGTGCGCTGCCAGGCGCCGGCCTCGGGCAGGGCCCGGTCGACGAGGACCACCGCGTCGCGGTCCAGGACGGAGCCGGCCAGCAGGTCGCCGAAGCGGTCGAGGAAAGCGGCCAGCAGTTTCAGGCCCTGGGCGTTGGCCTGGTGGGCACCGCCCTCGGCGAGCGGTGCGCCGGGGGTGTACGGCGGTGCGTGCAGGGCGGGATCCACCCCTTCGGCGCGCAGCCCGTCGGGGTCCATGTCGACCAGCGGGCCCCAGTTCTCCGTGGCGCAGGCGGTGTAGACGCTGACGGTGGTGGAGCCCAGCAGGAGGGCCAGCAGGGCGTTGAAGACGGGGGTCGCCGGCCGGGCGAAGGACTCGTCGGTCCAGGTGAACCCCCAGTTCGCCTCGACCACGTCGGTACCGCCGAGGAGGATCCCGGCCAGGTGGGAGCCGAAGGCGGCGGTCTCCCGGGCCGGGTTGCCGATCCATTCGGTGTGGCCGACGAAGTACCCGGAGCCCTGGACGGCACGCTGCCGGGCGGCCCAGGCGTCGAGGGCGGCGCGCGGTGCGGTGACCC
Organism: Streptomyces sp. NPDC001502; assembly: GCF_042894785.1. Lineage (NCBI taxonomy): Bacteria > Bacillati > Actinomycetota > Actinomycetes > Kitasatosporales > Streptomycetaceae > Streptomyces > Streptomyces sp. NPDC001502. Next base: position 336,763 of record NZ_JBIAVW010000006.1, on the reverse strand, counting down.
CGGTGAGGGGGACGTTGGCCAGCCGGGCCGGGCCTGCGGGGAAGAGCGCGGAGATCCGGTCCCATAGGCCGACGATGGCGTGCCCGGACCAGCGGGACCACTGCTGTCGCGTGGCGCTGGTCCACCGGGTGACGTCCTCGGTGGCGAGGGCGGCCTCGTCGGGCAGGCCGCGCCCGGTCAGCCAGCGGGCGAAGGCCCGGCGGGCGGCCGGTGAGGCGTCCTGGGCGTCCACGGGGAGGTGGGCGTCGCCGCAGGTGCCCTCGTTGCCGAGCTGGAGGGCGACGACGGGGCCGTCGGGGGCGGCCGCTCCGGCGACGACCTCGTCGGCGACGGCCTTCAGCCAGGTCTCGGTCTCGGCCTGGACGGCCGGGTCGAGGAGGCTGGGCAGCGGCTTGCCCTGGGAGGTGAGGACGGTGCCGTCCAGCCCCTGGTAAGGGGTGTGTCCGGGGCCGCAGAGGCGGTCGGGCAGCCCGCCGAGCTGGACCTCGGCGTGGATGAAGGGTCCGGGCTTGAGGAGGACGCCCAGCCCGGCGGCGGCGGCCAGCTCCAGCAGTGCGACGACGTCGCGCTGCGGGTCGGTCTTCCCGGTGAAGTCGAAGGAGCGGTCGCCCTCCTGCGCACCCGTCTCGTGGAAGCGCCACGGGACGTAGCAGGAGACGACGTCCACGCCGAGGGCCCGCAGTTCGCGCAGGTCGGCGGCCCAGTTGGCGGGGGCGGCCCGGTAGTACGGGTACTCGCCGACGACCACGGGCCGGGTGGTGCCGGGGACGAGCGCTCCGGCGAGTGCGGTGCGCGGGGCGGGGCTCATGCGGCCGCTCCGTCGTGCGGGGGTACGAGGACGACCTTCAGGGCGGTGTACTCGGCGCCGGGGACGGCGGCGAGGGCCTTGAACGCCTCCTCGTGGTCGGCGAGGGCGAAGCGGTGGGTGACCACGCGCTCCAGCGGCAGCTGCCGGGCCAGTTCGACGGCCTTGGGGAAGATCATGCTGTTGTAGTCGCCGGCGCCGATGATCTGCAGGCCGCGCTGGAGCAGGGTGAGCGGCCGGACGGTGGCGGAGGCGTTGCTGTTGAAGCCCATGACGACGACGCGGCCGCGCACGGCGGCGTAGCCGATGCTCTGCTCCAGGAGGTTGCCCACGGAGTCGACGACGAGGTCGCCGCGTTCGGTGAGGGCGGGGTCGTCCGGGGTGTGGACGGTGACGCGGCCGCCGAACTCGGGGGCGTCGAAGATCTCCTGGCCGAGCCGGCCGCGTACCGGGTCGGGTTCGACGAGGAGGACCGTGGCGCCGTAGCGCTGGGCGGCCATGGCGGTGACCACGCCCATGGGGCCGCCACCGACGACGACGGCGGTCTCGCCGGCTGCCAGGCGGCCGGCCTCGATGTTGTTGAGTGCGCAGGCGAGCGGTTCGACGACGACGGCGCGGTCGAAGTCCATGTCCTCGGGGATCGCGTGGCAGAAGAGCTCGGGGAGGCGGATGAACTCGGCGAAGGAGCCGTCGTAGTCCAGGCCGACCTCGGTCCCGGCCTTGCGGCCGCAGAAGTTCCAGTGGCCTTCGAGGCAGGTGGGGCAGTTTCCGCAGTACAGGGTGGGGTTGACGATGACCCGGTCGCCGACGGCGAAGCGGGTGACGCCCGGGCCGGTGGAGTCGACGACGCCGACGGCCTCGTGGCCCATGACGACGCCGGTCTCGGCCGGGAACTTGCCGACGAGGACGCTGCGGTCGGTCCCGCAGATGCCGCTCTGGGTGACGCGGATGACGATGTCGTCCGCGGCCACCGGCTCCGGCTTGGGGTGGTCGACGAGGGCGAGCGTGCGGTCGGCGGTGAGCGTCAGGGCCTTCATGATTCCTCCCTCGCGGGCGCGGCGGCGGCGCGGCCCAGGTCCCAGCGGATGGTGTCGAGGAGCTGCTTGTGGAGTTCGGGGGTGGCGGCGGCGATGCAGGACTTCTGGTTCATCGGGCCGAGGTCCACCAGGGAGGTGCTGCCGAGGTCGTCGCCGTAGGCGTCGGTGATGACGACGCCGGCCTGCCGGGCGAGGTAGACGACGGCGGCGATGTCGTAGGGGAAGAGGTGGAGGATCGAGCCGCGGCCGACCCGCAGGAACGCCTCTTCGGTGTCCGGGTGGTCGCGCAGCACGCGGTTGCCGATGTCGACGTAGGCGTCGAGCTGGCCGGTGATGATGCGGGAGACGGAGAAGGTGCTGCTGTTGAAGACGAAGATGCCGCCGGTGTTGGCCGAACTGTCCACGAGGTGGCCGTACGCCTGGGTCATCAGGTCCATCGGGTGACCGTTGAACTCGATCGACCAGAACATGTGGGTCGGGTCGGTGTTCCGGCTCAGCCGCGGGACGGGGGTGGCGAATCCGCCGCTGTCGAGGCCGCCGGTGTCGTCGCCGTAGAGCCATGCGCCGCTCTTGATCTCGACCAGGCAGGCGGCGTCGACGTCGGCGAGGGTGGGCTTGCCGTCGCCGTAGGGGGCGGCCGCGATGGACACCATGCCCATTTCGAGGCCGGCCGAGGTGGGTCGGGTGCCGTCGATCGGGTCGACGACGAGGAGGATCTGCGGCTCGGGGGCGAGCTCCACGTAGGAGCCGTCCTCGGTGTAGAGGGCCGCGGGGACGTGGGCGTGTGCGCGCAGGTAGTCCAGTACGGCCTTCTCGGCCACCTCGTCGACGTCGAACTGGGCGTCGCCGCCGGGCGAGTCGCCGTGGACGCTGCGCTCGCGGCCGGTGGCCTCGTAGGCGAGGAGTTCGGCGCGGACGTGCTGTCCGAGGGAGGTGAGCAGCCGCTTCATCGGGTTGTCGGCGGTCATCGGGCCAGCTCCGCGAGGAAGAGGTTCTCCAGCTTGTCGCAGATCTCCTCGGCCTGGTCCATGGTGAGGATCAGCGGCGGCCGGATCTTGAGGACGTTGCCGTAGCCGTAGCGCGAGGTGCGCAGGATCAGGCCGTGGTCCATGGCCTTGGTGGCCAGGTGGTTGGTGAGCTTCACGGCGGGCTTGCCGTCGGCTTCGGCGATCTCGAAGCCGATCATCAGTCCGACGCCGCGGACGTCGACGATCTCCGGGTAGCGGCGCTTCATGTCGTTGAGGCGCTGCATGATGTAGTCGCCCGTGCGGGTGACGTTCGCCAGGAATGCGGGCTGCCGCACGATGTCGAGGGTGGCGTTGGCCGCTGCGGCGGCCAGCAGGTTGGCGCCGTAGGTGAAGGAGTGGTGGTTCGCGGGGAGGCCGGCGAGCCGCTCGTTGGTGATGATGGCGGCGACCTGGGCACCCGATCCGCCGAGGCCCTTGGCGGTGGTGATGGCGTCGGGTTCGACGTCGAAGTACTGGGCCGCGAACATGTGGCCCGTGCGGCCGATGCCCGTCTGGATCTCGTCGAATATGAGGGCGATGTTCTGCTCGTCGCAGAAGGCGCGCAGTTTCTGCATGTAGCCGTCCGGCGGGACGATGTTGCCGCCGTTTCCGGAGATCGGCTCGATGAGGACGGCGGCGACCCGGCCGGAGCTGGCGTAGTCGACGAAGTCCTCCAGCCGGTCCACGCACATCATCCCGCAGGAGCCTTCCTTCTGCCCGTAGAAGCAGCGGAAGCAGTACGGGTCGGGGACCTGGAGACTGCCGGGGAAGAGGTTGGGAAACGGTTCGCGGCGGAACGCGTTTCCGGACATCGACGTCATCATCATCGTCTGTCCCACGTGGCTGCGGAACAGCGTGATGACCTCGGACTTACCGGTGGCCATCTGGGCCATCTTGATGGCGCCCTCGTTGGCGGCGGAGCCGCCCGAGACCTTTGGGTGCACCTTCGTCAGGTTGTCCGGCGAGACCTCGACCAGCCGCCGGACGAGGCCGTTGACCGGCTCGCTCTGGTAGGAGGAGGTGATGTGGACCACCTTGTCGAGCTGGTCCTTCATCGCGGCGACGACGGCCGGGTGGGAGTATCCCAGGCTCAGGTTGAAGGTCGCCGACGCGCAGTCGAGGTAGCTCTTGCCGTCCTCGTCGTAGAGGTAGACACCCTCACCCCGCGCCATCTTGTAGTCGCTGACGGGGTAATAGATGTGCTCGGTAACGTCCTTGGTTTCCATCGGTCCCTCTCACACGGGTCGTTCGAAACGTGAACACGTCGAAATGGACGGCGGAATTGCAACTCACGTCCAATGGAAAAGAATTGGGTACGGCGGCTTGATGCCGGTGGGGGGCGGCCCGGATACTTCACCCGTTTCAGACAGGGATCTCGCGGCAGCGCCTTCTCTTTCATATGATCACATTCCAACTCGGCCTGACAAGTGGCCTTTTGGAGATGTAGATCTCTTTACTCCTCTTAGGATCCGGTTTCCCCTAGCCGGGAAAGGCGAAGGCGCCGGCGGAGCCGCTCAGGGAACGGGACACGGCCGTCGCGGCGCGCGCCACGGGCAGCCCTGCGGACCCCAGCGCGGCCACGGCCCGCAGGGTGTCCCGGGACGCCTCGTCCCGGGACAGGCCGGGCCAGCACAGGTCGTGCAGTCCGGCGGCCGCGAGCAGAGCGCCCGCGGCCACCGCGTGGAGCGCGGAGCGGCCGGGCTCCGCCACCGACCGCCGCACCCGGCTCAGCGCCTCGGCGGGCCGGATCCCGGCCCTCCCGCCGGGCGGTCCGGCGCTGCCCGGGAGCAGTCCGGGGCGGGGGGCGGCGAGCGCCGCGGGACCCAGGCGCTCCACCCAGTCGGACGGCGCCCGGTCCCGGGGGGAGGCCTCGATCCGCGCCAGGAAGGCGTCCAGTGCCGGATCGCCGCGGCGGCCCCGTCCGGTCGGCCGGACCCGGTCGCCGTGCAGGTCCAGCCGGCCGGCCAGCGCCCCCTGGAGCAGCATCGCACCGGCGAGGCCCCGGCCGGTCTCGATCTCGCGGCGCGGCGGCGGGAAGCTGCCGTGCGCGGCGGCGCACAGGGCGTAGAGCTGCGCGGGGGCCGTCACGTCAACGCCGCCTCCAGGGTGACCCGCAGCTCTTCGGGCGAGGTGAACACATGTCCCTGGAGGCCGAGTCGGCGGGCCGCGTCCACGTTCTCGGCGCGGTCGTCGACGAACAGGATCTCCCCGGGCGGCAGTCCGAGCTCGCGGATGCACCACTCGTAGGCGGCGGGCTCGGGCTTGGCGCTGCCGATCCGGCAGGAGAGACCGCGGACCGCGAACCGCTCCAGCCACGGCTGGGTTGCCTCGTACCGGGCGGCCAGGTCCTCGGGGATGTTGGAGAGGAGGCCAAGCACGATTCCCTGGTCGGCGAGCAGGCCGAGCAGGTCCACCATGCGCCGGTCGATCTCGCTCCAGCCGGCGAGGTCGGCGGCGGTCAGCTCCTCGGTCAGCCGCGGGTCGAGCGGGATGCCCAGGTGCGCGCAGACCGCCTGCCAGTAGCCGGGACCGGTGACCTCGCCGCGGTCGTAGGGGGGCCGGTGCGACCAGTACGCCTCCCAGAAGCGGTCGGGGTCGCCGCCGGCCGTGCGTTCCAGGACGGCCATGGACTCGGGCGACTGGACACGCGCGATGACACCGAACATGTCGAAGAGGACGGCTTTCATCCTTCGGTTCCTCACGTTCTACGGGTTCAGGGTGTGGTGACGGCGTCCGCACGCCCGGAGTCGCGCGGGCCGGGCACACCACCGGGGTCGGGGGCGTTGCGGCGCAGCCACAGGCTCAGCACGCCGCAGATGACGGCGAGCAGGAACAGCAGCAGCGGCACCGTCTTCACCTCCATCGTGTCGATGACGGCGCCCAGCAGGGGCGGGAACGCCACGCCGCCGATCATCGAGGCGGCGATCACATAGGCACCGGCGGCGCCGACGCCGGGCACGGCGCGGTTCAGCCAGGGCAGGCAGGTCGGGAAGATCGGCGCGATCATCAGGCCGACGCCGAAGTACGCGTACGGGGCGAGCGCCGGGACCGTCGCCAGGAGGAGGAAGCCGGCCATGCCGACGCAGCAGACGAGGAGGATCGACGGCGCGGACCAGCGCAGGCTGATCGGCGCGGCGACGAACCGGCCGATGGTCATGGCGGCCCAGTAGGCGGAGGTCGCGGTCGCGGCGGTGGCGGCGCCGTACCCGACGGCTTCGAGGTGGGTGGGCTCCCAGCCGCCGACACCGGTCTCGATGGCGACGTGCAGGACGTAGACGCCGATGAACACCGCGATGATCGGAAGCACCCGGGCGCCGCCTGCCGGGGCGCCCTCCGCGGGGGCGGGGGCGGGCTCCCGGGCGGCCACCCCGCCGAGCGTGAGGAGGATCAGCAGGCTGATCACGCCGGTGCCGATGAAGATCTCCGGGTAGCTGTCGGCCCCGAGCCAGCCGATCAGGGCGGGTCCGGCGATCGCGCCGATGCCGAAGTGCGCGTTCAGCAGGTTGAGCATGGCGGTGCTGCGGCGGCCGAAGCCGACGGCGAAGAGCTGGTTGAGGCCGTAGTCGATGCCGCCGAAGCCCAGGCCGATGACGAAGGTGCCGGCGAGGGCGAGGGCCCAGCTCGGGGAGAAGGCGAAGGCACCCGCGCCGACGGCCATCAGCACGTAGGACCCGCCGAGCAGCACCCGGTTGTTCAGGCGGCCCCGCAGGAGGTGGTAGATCAGCACCCCGAGGAGGGCGCCGACGAAGTGGGCGCTGAGGCTGAGCCCGGCCACGGCCGGGCTGATGCCGAACTCGTCCCGCAGGGCCGGGATCGCCGGGCCGTAGAGCGCCTGGAGGGCGCCGATCACCACGAACGCCAGGCACGAGGCGCCGATCGCGACGGTGGTGAGGAGGGGCTTCCCTCCTTCTGGCAGGTCGGCCTCACGGGTGGCGGTCATGGCTCTCCTCATCGGTCACGGCCGAATGAACACAATCGACGTTCACAACAGTAGGAAGTTCCCACTACCCCGCTCACGCTACACATCATGAATGTTCGTTTCAACAGTTTGAATGTTCGAAACGCACATCCCGACGGCTGTCCGCCGCCATCTGTGCTAAAAGCAGACACATGAACGTGATGGAGAGGCACAAGTTCGTCGTGGAACTGCTCATGCAGCAGAACCGCGCGACGGTGGCCGGGCTGGCCCAGGCCACCGGGGCGTCCGAGATGACCATCCGCCGGGACCTGGAGGTACTGGAGTCCCGGGGAGCGCTGCGCCGCGTGCGCGGCGGGGCGGTGAGCAGCCTGCCCGGCGGCGTCGAGCCCCCCTACGCGATCCGGGCCATGTCCGGAGCGCAGGCCAAGGAGCGGCTCGCGCGCGCCGTGGTCGAACTGCTCACCGACGGCGAGACGGTCGCGCTGGACACGGGCACGACCGCCGTGGCCATCGCGAAGGCCATGGCGGACCGCCAGCTCACCGTCGCACCCCTCTCACTGCACGCGGCCTTCACGCTGTCCGCGCATCCCGGCATCCAACTGGTGATGCCCGGCGGGCAGGTGCGCCCCGAGGAGCTGTCCTTCTACGGCCACACGCCCGTGCAGACCTTCAAGGACCTGTGCTTCGACACGTTCATCCTGGGCTGCTGCGGGGTCGACCCCGTCCAGGGCGCCACCGCCTACAACCTCGACGACGTACAGGTGAAGCGGGCGGCCGTCGCCGCGGCGCAGCGCGTGATCCTCGTCGCGACCGCCGACAAGATCGGCCGTGCGGCACTGGGCCGCATCTGCTCCATGGAGGAGATCGCCCTCGTCGTGACGGACGCCCCCGCGGACTCCCCCGCGATCGAGGTGCTGCGCGACCAGGGGGTCGAGGTGGTCCACCCGGCGGACGACTGAGCCCGGTGGCCGGCCCCGGGGGGCCCGGCGGGCGGGGCCCGCCGGTCGTCTGGGATCCATGCGAACGCGCCTTTCCTGCACGGTGCGCATCCCCGATCGGCGGCGCCCCGTCCCAGCATCGAGGGGGAAGCGGTCGCCCGCCAATGGGGTGCGACCGTCGTCTTACCGACTGTCGGAAAGACGACAGCAAAGGCTTGCTGCAACTTTCAGGCGGGGCCCTGCGTCTTCCGGCCATCCCCACGGAGGCGCACCCTCCGGCGCGCCGCTCCGCCCCCGCGGTCGAATTCCGCCGTGGATCAAGGATCTTGCACCGGCCTCCCCTCAAGACCCGCACACGGGAAGCATGTCTGATACACGTTCCTGGGGCCGCGGGGCCGGAGCGCAGTCTCCTAGCATCGCGATCGCGACGGATGCGAACGAGAGGGCAGCGAAATGAAACCAGGCGCGCCGAAACGCCCGCAGGACCGTGACCGACCCCGGGAGCTCACGTCCGAGGAGATGGACCTCTACCGGGAGTTCGCAGAACACGGCCCCCTCCAGGGAAGCCAGGTGCTCGCCCGGGCGGAACCCGCCGCCATGGCCCGTACCCTCGACGCCCTCGTCTCCAGCGGCCTGGTCCAGCAGATCGGCCCCGACTGCTTTGCGGCCACCAACCCCACCGACGTGTCCGCGCGGTTGCTCAAGCGGTGGGAGGAACGCGTCCAGGGGGCCCAGCTCGACCTGCTGCGCATGCGGGGGCAGCTCGCGGAACTGGCCATCGTGCACGCCGCACGCCAACGCACCCTGGAAGGGCCGCCGCTGGAGCGCATCGAGTCGGCGGCCGAACTCCATCGCATCCTCGACCGGCAGGCCGCCGCGTGCACGCAGGAGGTGCTCTGCGCCCAGCCGGGCGGCCCCCTGCCCGAGGCCGAACTGCGCCGTGCCCGCGCCCGGCACGGGGACCTGCTCTCCCGTGGCGTCCCCGTACGCACGCTGTACCAGCACTCGGCCCGGTTCGACCCGCCGACCGTGCGGTACGAGGCGGAGCTGGCGGCTCTCGGGGCCGAGGCGCGGACGGTCTCCGGCGGCCTGGCCCGGTGCCTGGTCTTCGACCGGTCCCTGCTCGCCCTCCCGCTGCCGGAGACGGCGGGAGGGGCCCTGCTCGTCCGCAGCCCGGACCTGGTCGCGTTCGTCGCCGAGATGTTCGACCTGCTGTGGGCGACGGGCGAACGCATCGGCAAGCCGCGCGAGAAGGCCTTCATCCAGGACGTCGCCGACCAGGCGAAACGATCCGTACTGCAGCACCTGATGCAGGGCGACGACGACCGCGCCACGGCCCGCGCCCTCGGCATCTCGGTGCGCACCTGCCAGCGCCACGTCTCCGCCATCATGCGTCAGCTCGGCGCGACGAGCCGCTTCCAGCTCGGCTACCTGGCCCACCGGCACGGGCTGCTCGGACCCGACGGCTCGGAGACCGCCCGCACGGACGTCCCGACATCGATATCACGCCCGGCGCCCGCGCCGGCCCCTTCCGGATACCCGGGGTGCACCGTGGACCGCGGCACCTGGATCCACCTGTCACGGGATCGCGGTACCGAAGACTTCTCCGAGCGGATCGGGCGTCGTCAAGAGGCGTATTAGTGGGACTTTCGGGACTGTCCGGCCGTCGCGGACAGTGGCCTCACGTCGTCGTTGATCGACCGATCCGACTGAGGAGACTGACCACCGCATGGCCACTCACGACCGCGGGCCGCTGCCCCTGACCCCGCCGCAGAACGGCGTCTGGTTCGCACAGCAGCTCGACCCCACCCGCCTCGACTACACCATCGCCGAGTACCTGGAGATCCGCGGGGCGGTGGATCCGGAGCTGCTCGCCGAGGCGGTGCGCACGACGGTGGCCGAAACCGAGACGCTGTGCGTCCGCTTCGCCGAGGTGGACGCAGTGGTGTGCCAGATACCCGCCGGTCCGCCGCCGTTGCGGATGGAGACGGTCGACGTCAGCGACCACCCGGACCCGGACGCCGAGTCCGACCGGCTGATGCGCGCCGAGCTGGCCCGGCCCACGGACCTGACGACCGGTGACGTGAGCCGGCACCTCCTGGTGCGGACCGGTCCGGCGACGTACCGCTGGATGCAGGGCTACCACCACCTCGTCGCGGACGGGGTCACCGGCTCGATCCTCGCGCGGCGGACCGCGGAGGTGTACTCGGCGCTGGTCGCGGGCGAGCCCGTCCCGGCCCCCGAGAGCACGCCGTGGGAGCGGATCGTGGCCGGGGAGGAGGAGTACGCCCGCTCCGAACGGTTCGCGGCCGACCGGGAGTTCTGGCGTGCGCGGCTGGAGGGCGCCCCCGAGCCCGTGTCCTTCACCGGCAGCGTCCCGGCGCCCGCGTCGGGTACGGCGGTGCGGGTGAGCGGCGAGCTCGACCCCGCCGATGCCGCTACCCTGCGCGACGCCGCGCGCCGGCACGGCACGCGCTGGTCGGCGCTGGTGATGGCCGCGGCCGCCGCCCACCTGCACCGCGCGGGCGCCACCGAGGACGTGGTCCTGGGCCTGCCGGTCACCGGTCGCACCACCCCGGACGCCCGCCGGACACCCGGCATGTTCTCCAAGGTCCTGCCGCTGCGACTGGCGGTGACCGGCGACACCACGGTCGGCGAACTGCTGCTCAGCACCTCTGCCGGCATCAAGGAGGCCCTGCGCCACCAGCGTCACCGGATCGAAGAGCTCACCGGAACCGGGCCCCGGCTGTGGGACGCCGCCGTCAACCTCATGTCCTTCGACTACGAGCTGTCGTTCGCCGGTGCTCCCGCCTCCGCGCACAACCTCTCGGTCGGCCCGGTGGAACACGTCTCCCTCAACGTCTACGACCGCGGCGGCGACAGCCCGCTGACCGTGCAGGCCGAGGGCGATGCCGCCGACATCGGCGCGGACGAACTCGACGCCCTGCGCGTGCGGTTCACCCGCTTCCTGGTCGCGCTCGCCACGGCCGACGACGAGACCCCGGTCGGCTCGCTGCCCTTCCTGACCGCCGGGGACGAGGAGCGCCTCGCCGCCTTCGCCGAGGGCGGCGCCGGCCCGGCGCCCGGCGACGGGCCGCTGCACACGCTCTTCGAGCAGGAGGCGGCGCGCACGCCCGAGCAGGTCGCCGTGATCTGCGACGGCCAGGAGGTCACCTACCGGGAACTCGACGCCTGGGCCCAGGACATCGCGGACCGGCTGCGGCCGGACGTGGAACCGGGCACGCCGGTCGGCGTGTGCGTGGAGCGCTCGCCCTCGATGGTCGCGGCCCTGCTCGGCGTCCTGAAGGCGGGCGGCTGCTACGTACCGCTCGACCCCGGCCTGCCGCCGGAGCGCATCGCCTACATCGTGCGCGACGCCGGGCTGCGCACGATCGTCGCCGGGCCGGGCGGGCAGGGCCGGCTTCCGCACGGCCTCCCGTCCGTGGTCGACGCGGGAGCCGTGACCGACGGGATCCGCGGCGACCGGGCGGGCGCAGCGGTGCCGGCGGCGTCCGCCGCGTACCTGCTGTACACCTCCGGCAGTACGGGCGAGCCGAAGGGCGTCGTCGTCCCGCACGCGGCGGCGGTCGACTTCGTCCGCGGCCACCTCGCCCTGTGCGGCGCGGGCGAACGCCACGGATCCGGGCGCACGGAGCGGTTCCTCGGCTTCGCCTCGCTGTCCTTCGACGTGTCGGTCCTGGACGTGTTCGGCGCGCTGCTGAGCGGTTCCACCCTGGTCCTCGCCACCGACACCGAACGGGTCGACGTCGACCGCCTCCAGGCCCTGCTCGCCGAGCACGCGGTGACCGTCGCCGACCTGCCGCCGGCGCTCCTGCCACTGCTGGACCCGGCCGCACTGCCCGCGCTGCGGTTCCTGTCCACGGGCGGCGAGGCCCCGTCGGGTGACGCCGTCGACCGCTGGGCGGCGGACGGCCGCGAGGTCTGGAACGCGTACGGCCCCACCGAGGCCGCCGTGTCCGTGACCATGCACCGGGTGGTTCCGCCCTCGCACGGCCGGATCCCGCCGATCGGCCGTCCGATGGCCAACCACCGCGCGTACGTGGTCGACCGGGCGCTGCGGCTGCTGCCGCCGGGAGCGACCGGCGAGCTGTGCGTGGCCGGTGCCGGTCTGGCCCAGGGGTACGCGGGGCGCGCCGCCATGACGGCCGACCGCTTCGTGCCCGACCCCTTCTCCGGTGTTCCCGGTGCGCGGATGTACCGGACGGGCGACCTCGTGCGCTGGTCGGCACGGGGCGAACTGGAGTTCCTCGGGCGGGTGGACCGGCAGGTCAAGATCAACGGACACCGGATCGAACTGGGCGAGATCGAGGCGGTGCTCGGCCGGCAGCCCTCGGTGGGGCAGGCCGCGGTCGTGGTGCACGCCCCCGCGGGCGGAGCCCGGCGGCTCGTCGCCTTCGTGGCGCCGCCGGCCGACGGCGGCCCGGCGCCCGAACCGGAGCCGCTGGCGGCGGAGTTGGGCCGGGTCCTGCCGGGCTACATGGTGCCCCGTATCTTCGTGGCGGTGGACCGGCTGCCGCTCACCCCGGGTGGCAAGGTGGACCGCGCGCGGCTTCGCGTACCCGAGGCCGCGGACCGTCCGGATCGCCCCGAGCGCGCGTACGGCGCCACCGAGCTCACCCTCGCGGCGCTGTTCTCCGAGGCGCTCGGCACCACCGCCACCCCCGACGACAACTTCTTCGAGCTCGGCGGCGACAGCATCACCGCCCTCGGCCTGACCAGCCGGGCGCGGGCGCGGGGCTTCTCGTTCACCCTGCGCGAGGTGTTCGCGCACAAGACGGCGGCCGCTCTCGCCGCGGCCGTCGGCGACCCGGGCCACGGAGCCTCCCCGGCCGCCGGTCCGGCCGTCCCGGAGCACGGTCCGCTGCCCGCGACCCCGGTCATGCGCTGGCTCCTCGACGGTCCGGGTCCGGTCGGGCGCTTCAGCCAGTCCATGGTGCTGGCCCTGCCCGGGGGCGCGGACGACGCCACGCTCGTACGGGTCCTGCAGTCGGTGGTGGACCGGCACGGGGCGCTGCGCCTCGGCGTGGCCGCCGGACCGGAGGGCCCGCTGTGCACGGTCGGCGAGCCCGGTTCGGTCGACGTGTCCCGGCTGTACCGCACCGTCACGGTGGCGGGGTCGGACGCGTCCGCCCGTGCCGCGATCGTGGCGGAGGCGGCGCGGGAGGCGGCCGGGCAGCTGGACCCGGAGTCCTCGGTGATGCTGCGGGCGGTCCGCTTCGACGCCGGCGGGGCGTCACCGGACCGGCTGCTGCTGTGCGTGCACCACCTGGCCGTGGACGGGGTGTCCTGGCGGATCCTGACGGCGGACCTGGCCGCGGCCTGGGAAGCCGCCGTCGCCGGGCGTCCGCTTCCGGCCGCGGACGGGGAGGTGTCGTTCCGTGCGTGGGCCCATCACCTCGAACTCCTGGCGCGTTCCCCGGAGGTCCTCGCCGAGCTCCCCTTCTGGCGCTCGGCACTGGAGACTTCCGGGGCCGGCCCGGACCCGCGGGAGCCGTGGCACCGGGTCCCCGACCCGGTGCGGGACACCGCGGGCACCACCCGCACGCTGGAGCTCGCTCTGCCCGCCGAGGTCGCCGGCCCGCTGCTGGCCAAGGTGCCCGGGGCGCTGCGCACCGGTCCGGCCGAGGTGCTGCTCGCGGGGCTGGTCCTCGCGGCCCACCGCCTGCGCTCCCCCGGTACCGCTCCGGGCCCGTTGCTGGTCGACCTGGAGGGCCACGGCCGTGTCGACCGCACCGGCCGCCACGACCTGGCGCGCACGGTCGGGTGGTTCACCACCCAGTACCCGGTCCGGTTCGACCTGGACGGCCTCGACCTGGACGCGGCGGCCCGGGGCGGCGACGCGCTCGCCGAGCTGGTCGCGCGGATCCACACGGCGGTCGCCTCCGTACCGGATCACGGCACGGGCTTCGGTCTGCTGAGCCGGCTCGATCCGCAGAGCGCCGCGCAGCTGTCCGGACTCCCGCGACCCCGGGTCCTGTTCAACTACCTGGGCCGGTTCTCCGGCGGGGACGAGGCGCCCTGGAGCCCTGCCCCCGAGGCGGGCGGACTGCGGGCCGACGTGGATCCGGCGATGCCCGTCGAACACGCCCTGCAGATCGACGCCCTGGCCGTGGACGGCGCCGACGGCCCCTCCTTCACCGCGGCCGTCACCCATCCGCGGGCCCTGCTGACCGACGCCGAGGCGGACGCCCTGGTGGCGGCCTGGGGCGAGGCCCTGCGCCTGCTGGCCGGCTGGACGGGCGCCCCGCGACCGCGCCGCCTCACCCCCCGCGACCTGCCGCTGGTCCGGCTGACGCAGCCGGAGACGGACGCGCTGGCCGCGCGCTACGCGGGCCTCGCCGACGTGCTGCCGCTCTCGCCGCTCCAGGAAGGCCTGTTCTTCCACTCGGCCTTCGACACGGGCGCGATGGACGCCTACACCGGCCAGATCGTCGTCACCCTGGACGGCCCCCTGGACGCGGGCACCCTGCGGACGGCCTGTGACCGGCTGCTGCGCCGCCACACCGCGCTGCGCTCCGCCTTCACCGACCAGGGTCTGGACCGGCCGGTGCAGATCGTCGTCGAGTCCGCCGGAGCGCCGTGGGAGGCCGTGGACCTCGGCGGACTCGGGTCCGCTGACCGGCAGCGGGAGTGGGAGCGGCTGCTGGCGGCCGACCGGGCCCGCCGCTTCGACCTGGGCCGGCCGCCGCTGGTGCGCTTCACGCTGGTCCGGTTCGGCGCGGGCGAGCACCGGCTGGTCATGACGAACCACCACATCGTCTGGGACGGCTGGTCCTCGGCGGTGCTGCTGCGCGACCTGCTCACCGGGTACGCCGAACACGCCGGGTCCCACGGGCCCGGGGACACCGGTCCCGTCGCGGAAGGGGTCCCGTACCGCTCGCACCTGGACTGGCTGGCCCGCCAGGACGACGGCGCCGCGGAGGCGGCGTGGAGCGGTGCGCTGGCCGGGCTGGAGGAGCCGACCCTGCTGGGCGCGGCCGACCCGAACCGGATCGACGCGCTGCCCGAGCGGGTCTCGGTGGAGCTGCCGGCGGAGCTGACGGCACGGCTCACCGCGCGGGCCCGTACCGCGGGCGTCACCCTCAACAGCGTCGTCCAGGGCCTCTGGGCGGTGCTGCTGGGCCGGGTGACCGGGCGCGACGACGTGGTGTTCGGCGGGACCGTCTCCGGGCGGACCGCGGACGTCGCGGGCATCGAGGACATGGTCGGCCTGCTGATCAACACCCTGCCCGTGCGGTTCCGGATCCGGGAGGGCGAGCCGCTGCTGGCCGCGCTGGCCCGGTTCCAGGATGAGCAGGCGGAGCTGATGGACCACCAGCACGTCGGGCTCGCCGGCATCCAGCGGGCGGCGGGGCTGGGCGCCCTCTTCGACACCACGGTCGTCGTCGAGAACTATCCGCTCGACCTGGAGTCGATGCGGGACCTGGCCGGCGGGCCGCGGCTGACCGGGGTGGAGGGCTCGGACGCCACCCACTACACCGTCAACCTCATCGTGCTGCCCGGGGAGCGGCTGCGGCTGCACCTCGACCACCGCACGGACGTCCTCGACGCGCGGACGGCGCGCAGCCTGGGGGAGGCGCTGGAGCGGCTGCTGACGGCCGTCGCCGACGCCCCGTCCACCCCGGTCGGGGAGGTGGACCTGCTCTCGGAGGAGCAGCACCGGCTGATCCGGGAGTGGAACGCCACCGCCGTGCCGGTCCCCGACACCACGCTGGTGGAGCTGTTCGCGCGGCAGGTGGCCCGGACGCCCGGCGCCACGGCGACGGTCTTCCGGGGCGAGCGCCTGTCGTACGCCGAACTCGACGCCCGTGCCGAGCGGCTGGCCCGCCGGCTGTGCGCCCGGGGCGCCGGTCCGGAGCGGATCGTCGCGGTCGCCCTGCAGCGCTCCACCGAGATGGTGGTCTCGCTGCTGGCCGTGCTGAAGTCGGGGGCCGCCTACCTTCCGGTGGACCCCTCGCTGCCGGCGGACCGGATCGCGTACCTGCTGTCCGACGCCGAGCCCGTCCTGCTGCTCGCGGACGACGCGGTGGCGGCGGCGCTGCCTGCCGCGGCGGACCTGCCCCGGCTGGATCCGGGGGCCGTCCACGACGGGACCGCCGGTGCGGCGGGGCCGGCCCCGCTGCCCTCGCACCCCGCGTACGTGATCTACACGTCCGGGTCGACGGGGCGGCCCAAGGCCGTCGTCGTGGAGCACTCGGCCATCGTCAACCGGCTGCTGTGGATGCAGGACCGCTACCGGCTGGGCGCGGACGACCGGGTGCTCCAGAAGACCCCGTTCGGCTTCGACGTCTCGGTGTGGGAGTTCTTCTGGCCGCTGCTGACGGGCGCGGCCCTGGTGGTCGCCGAGCCCGGCGGGCACAAGGACCCCGCCTACCTCACCCGGGTGATCCAGGAGGAGGCGGTCACCACCGTCCACTTCGTCCCGTCCATGCTGGCCGCGTTCGTGGAGGATCCGCGGGCGGGCCGCTGCCGGTCGCTGCGCCGGGTCGTGTGCAGTGGCGAGGCCCTGCCGGAGGAGCTGAAGAACCGCTTCCTCGACGTGCTCGACGTGCCCCTGCACAACCTGTACGGGCCCACGGAGGCGGCCGTCGACGTCACGCACTGGGACTGCCTCCGCGAGGAGACCGGGCCCGTGCCGATCGGTCGGCCCATCTGGAACACCTCGCTGTACGTGCTCGACCCGCGGGGGCGGCCCGTCCCGGTGGGCGTCGCGGGCGAGCTGCTCCTGGCGGGCGCGGGCCTCGCCCGCGGGTACCTGCGCCGCCCGGCGCTGACCGCGGAGCGCTTCCCGCTGGACCCGTTCGGCCCGCCGGGCTCGCGCATG
Source organism: Streptomyces sp. NPDC001502 (assembly GCF_042894785.1). Lineage (NCBI taxonomy): Bacteria > Bacillati > Actinomycetota > Actinomycetes > Kitasatosporales > Streptomycetaceae > Streptomyces > Streptomyces sp. NPDC001502. The sequence continues at coordinate 320,212 of NZ_JBIAVW010000006.1, read as the reverse complement.
TACCGCACCGGCGACCTGGCCCGCCACCGGGCCGACGGCTCGGTGGAGTACCTGGGCCGCACGGACGACCAGGTGAAGATCCACGGCTTCCGGATCGAACTCGGTGAGATCGAGACGGCGCTGGGCCGCCTCCCCGGTGTCGGGCGGGCCGCGGTCGTGGTCCGCGAGGACGTGCCGGGCGAGCGCAGGCTCGTCGGGTACGTCGTCCCGGAGGCCGGGACGAACCCGGCCCCCGGCCCCGGCCCCGACCCGGACCCGGACCCCGAGGCGATGCGCGCCGAACTGGCCCGCTCCCTCCCGGAGTACATGGTTCCGGTGCTCGTGGTCGTGGACGGGCTGCCCGTCACGGCGAACGGCAAGCTCGACCGCAGAGCCCTCCCGGCGCCCGCCGCGGCAGCCGCCGCCACCGGGTACGAGCCGCCCGCCGGGGAGACCGAGGAACTGGTCGCCCTGGTGTGGGCCTCCGTACTGGACGCGCCGCGGATCGGCCGCCACGACGACTTCTTCGCCCTCGGGGGGCACTCGCTGAGCGCCACCCGGGTGGCGGCCCGGCTGCGCCAGTCCCTCGGCCTGGACCTGCCCCTGCACACCCTCTTCGAACAGCGGACCGTCGCCGCCCTCGCCACCGCCGTCGAGACGGTGCTGCTGGCCGAACTGGAGGCCGAACCGGCCTCGTTCGCCGCCACCGCCGACGCCGTTCCTTCACTCGTACTTCAGGGAGAGACCTCGTGACCACCCAGGAGAGCCTGCCGGCCGCCGGCGTGGACAGCCGGCTGGCCGCCGCCCGGGAACTGCTGCGCCGCCGGGTGCGCGCCGCGCTGGACGACTCGGCGGCCGGTCCGGCCACCGCGGCGGCCCCGGTCCCGGCCCCGGCCGCCGACGGCCCCGCCGCCGAGCCCGTCGCCTCGTTCGCCCAGGAGCGGATGTGGCTGGTGGACCGGATGACGGACGGCACCCCCGGCTATGCGATCCCCGAGGTCGTGCGGCTGCGCGGCCCCGTCCGCCCCGACCTGCTGCGCCGCAGCCTGACGGCCGTCGTGGGCCGCCACGCGCCGCTGCGCACCGTCTTCGAGGAGCGTGACGGCGCCCCGCACCCGGTGGTCCTGCCCGCGCCGGCGGCCGTCCCGCTGCCGCTGCTGGACCTGGGCAGCGCCCCCCTCGCCGAGCTGGAGGAACGGGCCCACGCCCTGGCCCGGGAGGAGGTCCGCAGACCCTTCGACCTCGCGGCGGGCCCGCTGCTGCGCGCCCTGCTGATCCGGCTAGGCGCCGAGGACCACCTGCTGGTGCTGGTGGTCCACCACATCGCCACCGACGGCTGGTCCATGGGCCTGCTCTGGCAGGAATTCTCCGAGGGCTACGCGGCCCTGCTCGCGGACCGGCCCCTCCCGCAGGCGCCGCTCCCCCTCGACTACCAGGCGTACGCCCGCACCCAGCGCGACCGGTTCGTGAGCGGCGCGATGAACGGCCAGCTGCGCTGGTGGGAGGAGTGCCTCGCGGGGCTGGAACCCCTCGAACTGCCCGCGGACCGGCCCCGGCCCACGCGCCGCAGCGGCGACGGCGCGAGCCTGGACTTCACCCTCGACGCCCGCCTCACCGCACGGCTGCGCGGCATCGCCGAGAGCGCCGGCGCCACCCTGTTCATGACCCTGCTGGCCGGCTTCCAGGCGGCCCTGGCCCGCTACGCCGGCCGCACCGACATCGCCGTCGGCACTCCGGTGGCCGGCCGCGACCGGGTGGAACTGGAGCCCCTCGTCGGGTTCTTCGTCAACACCGTGGTGCTGCGCTCCGACCTGTCGGGCGACGCCGGGTTCCGCGAGCTGCTCGGCCGGGTCCGCCGGTCGACGGTGGACGCGTACGACCACCAGGAGGTGCCCTTCGACCGGCTGGTGGAGCACCTGAGCCCCGAGCGGGTCGGCGACCGCAACCCGCTCGTCCAGGTGATGTTCGCGTCGGCCCCGGACGAGACGGCCGGGCTGCGGCTGCCGGGCCTGGACGCGCAGGCCGTGCGGACCGACTTCGGCGGCTCCCTCTTCGACCTGAGCGTCTTCGTCTCCGAGGGGGCCGAGACCTGCTCCGGCTCGCTCGTCTTCGACACCGACCTGTTCGACCGGGCCACGGCCGGACTCGTCCTCGGCCACTACCTGGAGCTGCTGGCCTCCGCCGCCGAGGAGCCCGACCGTCCCGTGGCCGAGCTGCTGCCCTCCGCCCCGACCGCGGCCCGGCTCGCGGCCGAGGGCCACGGCGCGGTCCGCCCGGACCTCGCCCCGGCCACCCTGGTGGAGCTGTTCGCCGAGCAGGTCCGGCGCACCCCCGGCGCCGAGGCCGTGGTCTGCGGCACGGACCGCCTCACCTTCGCCGCACTCGACTCCCGCTCCGACCTGCTGGCGGCCCGGCTGACCGCGGCCGGGGTGGGGCGCGAGACCCCGGTGGCCCTGCTCATGGAGCGCTCGGTCCACCTCCCGGTGGCGATCCTGGCCGTCCTGAAGGCCGGCGGGGTCTACGTCCCGCTCGGCGAGGGGTTCCCCGTCGCCCGGCTGCACTGGATGCTGGAGCGGACCGGCGCCCGCCTGCTGCTCGCCGATCCGGCCACGTCGGGCCACGAGGCGGTCCGCACCTCGCCCGTGCCGGTGCTCGACGTGACGGTCCCGGCGGACGGGGTCCCGGCCGGCCCGGTCCCGTACCCGCCCTGCGCGCCGGACCAGCTGGCGTACGTGATGTACACCTCCGGTTCCACGGGAGAGCCGAAGGGCATCGGCGTCACGCACGCCAACGTCGCGGCGCTCGCCCGCGACACCGCCTTCGGCGCCGCGCACCGGCGGGTGCTGGCCCACTCCCCGCTGTCGTTCGACGCCTCGACGTACGAACTGTGGGTGCCGCTGCTGTCCGGCGGACAGGTGGCCATGGCGCCGCCCGGCCGGGTGGACACCGCGGCCCTGGCCGCTCTGGTGGAGGAGCACCGGATCACCTCGCTGTTCCTGACGGCCGCCCTGTTCAACCTGGTGGTCGAGGAGTGCGTGGAACTCCTGGCGCGGGTGCGGGAGGTGTGGACGGGCGGCGAGGCCGCCTCCCCGCACTCCTTCGCCCGGGCCCTGGAGCAGGCGCCGGACACCGCGCTGGTCAACGTCTACGGGCCCACCGAGACGACCACCTTCGCCACGGGCCACCGGCTGGACCCCCGCGACGGCGCCGTCGTGGACGGCCGGATCCCCATCGGCACCGCCCTGGACGACACCCGCCTGTACGTCCTGGACGAGCGCGGCCGCCCGGTGCCGCAGGGCGCGGTGGGCGAGCTGTGCATCGGCGGCACCGGCGTGGCCCGCGGCTACCTGGGCCGGCCCGGCCTGACCGCGCGGCAGTTCACCCCGGACCCGTACGGCGCCCCGGGCGCCCGGATGTACCGGACGGGCGACCTGGCCCGGCGGCGCCCCGACGGCACCGTCGACTACCTGGGCCGCGCCGACCAGCAGGTCAAGATCCGCGGCCACCGGATCGAGCCGGGCGAGATCGAGGCCGAGCTGGCCCGCTGCCCGCAGATCGGGCACGCCGCGGTGGTGGTCCGCGAGGACGCCCCCGGCGAGCAGCGCCTCGTCGCCTACGTGGTGCCCTCGGACGGGCAGGCGGCCGAACCGGCCGAGCTGCACCGGGCCCTCGCCGCGCGGCTGCCCGCGTACATGCTGCCCTCGGCGATCGTGCCGCTCGCGGCCCTGCCGGTGACCCCGAACGGCAAGCTGGACCGGCGTGCGCTGCCCGCCCCGCCCGAAGAGGGCGTGCGCCGGGCCGAGTTCGCCGCACCGGCCACGCGGACCGAGGAACTCGCCGCGACCGTATGGGGCGAGGTGCTGGGCACCGGGCGGATCGGCCGCCACGACGACTTCTTCGCGCTCGGCGGCCACTCCCTGCGGGCCACCCGCGCCGTGTCGCGGCTCGGCGCCCGTCTGGGCACCGGCGTGCCGCTGCGGCTGCTGTTCGAGCACCCGACGCTGGAGGGGTTCGCGTCGGCGCTGGACGCCCTGCGCGGCGACGGCCCCGGTACGGCCCGGGCCGCCGTCACCGCGATCGGCGCCCGGCCGGCCGGAGAGCCCGCGCCGCTGTCGTTCGCGCAGCAGCGGCTGTGGTTCCTGGACCAGCTCCAGCCCGGCCGTCCCGACTACAACATCCCCGTCGCGGCCCGGCTGCGCGGCCCGCTGGACGCCGACGCGCTGGCCGCCGCGCTGTGCGCGGTGGTGACCCGGCACGAGGTGCTGCGCTCGCGGATCACCGAGGGCCCGCGCGGCCCCGTACAGACCGTGGAGGCGCCGGAGGTCTTCGTCCCCGTCCGGACCGACCTGGGGGACCTCCCCCGCGAGGAGGCCCGCTCGCGGGCGCTCGGCCTGGCCCACGCGGACGCCGCCGCTCCCTTCGACCTGGGCTCGGCTCCCCTGCTGCGGGCCCGTGTGGTGCGGGTCGCGGGCGACGAGCACCTCCTCGTCCTGGTCCTGCACCACACCGTCGGCGACGGCTGGTCGATGCCGGTGCTGTGGCGGGAGCTGTCCGGAGCCTACGCGGCCCTGCGCCGCGGCGAGCGTCCCGAACTTCCGGAACTGCCCGTCCAGTACGGGGACTTCGCGTACTGGCAGCAGCGCCGGCTGGCGGACGGCGAGGCCGACGCGGGCATCGCCCACTGGCGGGCGGCCCTGGGCGGCCTCCCGGCTCTGGAGCTGCCGACCGACCGGCCGCGGCCGCAGGTGCGTTCGGGCGCGGGCGACGCCTTCGTCTTCGAGGTCCCGGCCGAACTCGCCGAGCGGCTCGGCGCTCTGGCCCGCGAGCGCGGGGCGACCCTGTTCATGGTGCTGCTGGCCGGTTTCCAGGCGCTGCTGGCCCGCTACACGGGCCAGGCGGACATCGCGGTGGGCTCGCCCATCGCGGGCCGCGACCGCACCGAACTGGAGCCGCTCGTCGGCTTCTTCGTGAACACCCTCGTGCTGCGCACCGACCTGTCGGGCGACCCGGCCTTCGGTGAACTGCTGGGCAGGGTGCGCCGGACCGCGCTGGCCGCGTACGAGCACCAGGACGTCCCCTTCGACCGGCTGGTGGAGGAGCTGCGGCCGGAGCGCGACCTCAGCCGCAACCCGCTCTTCGACGTGCTGTTCCAGCTGCACCCCGAGCAGCTCGACGCGCTGCCGCTGGACGGTGTGGAGGTGGAGAGCCTGGACACGTCCAACGGGACGGCCAAGTTCGACCTCAGCCTCGCGATGACCGAGCACTCCGGCGGTCTGACCGGCACCGTCCAGTACGCGACGGACCTCTTCGACCGGGCCACGGTCGAGCGGTTCGGCGCGCACTACCTGCGGCTGCTGGCCGGTGCGGCCGAGACCCCCGACGCGCCGCTGTCCCGGCTGGACGTGCTGTCCCCGCAGGAGCACGCCGCCCTGCTCGGGGAGGAGTCCGGGCCGCGGGCGGACCGGCCGGCGGCCCGGACCCTGCACTCCCTGGTGGCGGAACAGGCCCGGCTGCGGCCGGACGCCCCGGCCGTCACCTGCGAGGGCACCACCATCGGCTACGCGGAGCTCGACGCGGCCGCCAACCGGCTGGCCCACCGCCTGCGCCGGCTCGGGACCGGCCCCGAGAGCCGGGTGGCCGTACTGGCCGGGCGCGACCCGCGCATGCTGGTCTGCGTCCTCGCGGTGCTGAAGGCCGGCGGCGCCTACGTGCCCCTCGACGCGGGCCATCCGGCCGAGCGGGTCCGCACGGTCCTCGCCGACAGCGGCGCCCACCTGGTGCTGACGGCGGGCCTGCCCGGCGGGCTGCCCGCGGACCTGACCGGCGACCTGCCGGTCCTGGACCTGGACGCCGAGCGGGAGCTGGTCGACGCGCTGCCCTCGACGGAGCCGTCCGCCCCCGCCTCCCCCGCGCACCTCGCCTACCTGCTGTACACCTCCGGGTCCACCGGCCGCCCCAAGGGCGTGGCCGTCACGCACGCCGCGATCACCGGCTATCTGGCGGCGCTGACCGCCACCTTCGGCCTCGGCCCCGAGGACGCCGTGCTCGCCCGTACGGCGCTGACCTTCGACCCGTCGGTACGCGACCTGTTCGCCCCGCTGACCACCGGCGGGCGGATCGTGCTGGCCTCGCACGACGAGGCCGGGGATCCGGACGCGCTGGCCCGGCTGCTGCACGCCGAGGACGTGACGGCGCTGCTGTCGATCGTCCCGTCGATGCTGGAGCCGCTGGTCGCCGCCGCCTCCGCCTCCGCCGCCAAGGGGCCGGCCCCGGCGCTGCGGCTGGTGATGACCACCGGTGAGGCGCTGACGGCCGGACTGGCCCGCGCCGCGCACACCCTGGGCCTGCCCGGCCGGCTGCGGCTGGTCAACCAGTACGGTCCGACGGAGTGCACCAACACCACCACGTACCACGTGGTGACGGACGCCGACATCGAGGCGGGCCGCATCCCCATCGGGCGGCCGCTGCCCGGCGCCCGGGTGCTCGTGCTCGGTGAGCACCTCGAACCGCTGCCCCGGGGCGCGATCGGCGAACTCTTCATCGCCGGACGCGGAGTGGCCCGCGGCTACCTCGGCGATCCGGCCCGCACCGCCGAGGCCTATCCGCCGGACCCGTACGGGCCGCCCGGCGCGCGCATGTACCGCACCGGTGACCTGGCGCGGCTGCGCTCCGACGGCGTCCTGGAGTTCCACGGCCGGCGCGACAACCAGGTCAAGGTCCGGGGCCACCGGATCGAACTCGGCGAGGTCGAGGCCGCGCTGCTGCGCCACCCCGACGTGGCCCGGGCGGTGGCCGCCGCGCACGGCGAGGGCGCCGACCGGCTGCTCGCCGCGTACGTGGTGTGGCGGGACGGGAGCGGCGATCCGGCCGCCGTACTGGACTTCGTACGCGCGGCCCTGCCGGCCGCGATGGTGCCGTCCGCGCTGGTGGTGCTCGACGCGCTGCCGCTGACCCCGAACGGGAAGACCGACCGCAGGGCGCTGCCCGCGCCGGAGTCCGGTTCGGGCGGCGGGCACCGGGCGCACGTCGCCCCGCGCACGCCGCTGGAGCGGACGGTCACCGAGGTCTGGGAGGAGGTGCTCGGCGAGGGCCCGATCGGGCTCCGCGACCACTTCTTCGAGCGCGGCGGGCACTCCCTGCGCGCCACCCGGGTCATCTCCCGGCTGCGTGCCCTGCTGGAGCTGGACATCCCGATGCAGCTGCTCTTCCGCCACCCGGTGGCCGAGGACCTCGCCCGGGCGCTGGCCTCGCTGGGTGCGGCGGGCGCGACGGGACCGGCGATCCCCGCGCTGCCCGAGGGGCCCGGCCCGCTGTCCTTCGGGCAGCAGCGGCTGTGGCTGCTGGACCGGCTCCAGCCCGGCCGGCCCGACTACAACATGCCCGGGGCCGTACGGCTGACCGGGGAGCTCGACACCGACGCGGCCCTGGCGGCCCTGACGGACGTCGTCGCCCGGCACGAGGTGCTGCGCTCGCGGATCGAGGAGTCCGGGGAAGCCGGCGCCGAGGGGGCCTTCGGGGCCCGCGTCGTACCCGGTCCGGCCTCGGTGTTCACCCCCGCCTTCACCGACCTGTCGGAGCTGGGTGCGGCGGCGGCCGGGGAGCGGGCGCGGGAGCTGGCGGCGCACGACGCCGCGCTGCCCTTCGACCTGGCCGCGGCGGGCCCGCTGCGGGCCCGCCTGGTGCGGATCGCCCCGCAGGAGCACCTGCTGGTGATCGTCGCCCATCACATCGCCTTCGACGGCTGGTCGGTGGGGGTGTTCTGGCGGGAGTTCTTCGCCGCCTACCGGGCCCGCACCCTCGAAGGGGCCGAGCCGCTGCCGGAACTCGCGGTCTCCTACCGCGAGTTCGCGTCCTGGCAGCGCGAGCGGCTGAGCGGTGACGCGCTCGCGGGCACCCTGGACCACTGGCGGGAGCGGCTGGCCGGGCTCGCCCCGCTGGACCTGCCCACCGACCGGCCCCGGCCGGCCACCCCGTCCGGGCGCGGCGAGCAGTTCTCCTTCGAGCTGCCCGGGCCGCTGCTGCGCGGGCTGCGCGACCTGGGGCGCCGGCACGACGCCACCCTTTTCATGGTGCTGCTGGCGGGCTTCCAGGCCCTGCTGGCGCGCTGGTCGGGCAGCGAGGACGTGGCGGTGGGCTCCCCCATCGCGGGCCGCGACCGCACCGAACTGGAGCCGCTCATCGGCTTCTTCGTCAACAGTCTGGTGCTGCGCACCGACCTGTCCGGCGACCCGGCCTTCGGTGAACTGCTGGACCGGGCCCGGGAGACGGCCCTGGGGGCCTACGCCCACCAGGAGGTGCCGTTCGAGCGTCTGGTGGAGGAGGTGCGGCCGGAGCGCGACCTGAGCCGCAACCCGCTGTTCCAGGTGATGCTGGTGCTCGACGAGGAGGCCGCCGCGCCGCCCGCGCTGCCCGGGCTGGACGTCGAACCGCTCTCGCTGGCCAGCGGGGCATCGAAGTTCGACCTGTCGCTGTACTTCGTCGAGGAGGAGGGCGCGCTGCGCGGCGAGGCCGTGTTCGCCACCGACCTCTTCGACCGGGAGAGCGTCGAGCGCATGACCTCGGCGCTGGCCGAACTGCTCACGGCCGCGGTGGCCGATCCCACGACCCCGCTGGGCGCGCTGCCCCTGATGGGCCCGGCCGAGGAGCGCCGGATCCTGCGCGCGGGCGCCGGGTCCGCCGGGCCGGCCGCCGAGCGACCGCTGCCGGTGCTCGTCGGTGAGCAGGCCTCCTGTACGCCGGAGGCCGTCGCCGTGGACGACGGGGAGCACAGCCTCACGTACGCCGGGCTGTGGGAGGTCTCGGGCCGGCTGGCCCGGGAGCTCGCCCGGCTGGGCGTGGGCCCGGACACGGCGGTGGCCGTGTGCGCGGAGCGCTCCGCGCTGCTGCCCGCGGCGCTCCTGGGCGTGCTGCGCTCCGGCGGCCTGTACGTGCCCGTCGACCCCGGGTATCCGGCCGACCGGATCGGCTACATGCTCGCGGACAGCGGGGCCCGGGTGCTGGTGGTGTCGGGGCGCTCCGGCGCCGCGCAGGCACCGGACGGGGTCGCCGTGGTGGACCTCGACGCCCTGGCCGGGGACAGGGACGCGCGGGCCGACTTCGCACCCGTGCCGCCGGCACCGGAACAGCTGGCGTACGCCCTGTACACCTCGGGCTCCACGGGACGCCCGAAGGGGGTCACCGTCCCGCACCGGGCGCTGGCCAACTTCGCCCGGGACATGGTGCGCAGGCTGGAGCTGACGGCCGGTGACACGGTCGCGGCCGTCACCACGGCCTCCTTCGACATCGCCGTGCTGGAGCTGCTGGTCCCGCTCGTGTGCGGGGCCACCGTACGGGTCGTCGACCGGGAGACCGCACGGGACGGCACCCTGCTCGCGAAGGAGCTGGACTCGGCGCCGGTCACGGTCGTCCAGGCCACCCCGGCCACCTGGCACCAGCTGATGGAGTCCGGCTGGCAGGCGCCCCGCGTACGGGCGCTGTGCGGCGGCGAGGCGCTGCCGCCGGCCCTGGCCGAGCGGATGCGTACGGCGCTGGGCACCGTCTGGAACGTGTACGGGCCGACGGAGACCACCGTCTGGTCCACCGCGCACCGGCTGTCCGGACCGGTGGGCGACGGGCCGGTGCCGATCGGCTCGGCGCTCGCCAACACCCGGCTGCACGTGCTGGACGCGGGCCTGCGCCCGGTGCCGGTCGGCGTGTTCGGCGAGCTGTACATCGGCGGCGACGGGGTGGCCCGCGGCTACCACGGGCGGCCGGCGCTGACCGCGGACCGGTTCGTGCCCGATCCGTACGCGGCGGGCGAACGGCTGTACCGGACGGGTGACCTCGTACGGCGGCTCGCCGACGGCGGGCTGGAGTACCGGGGCCGGGCCGACGGCCAGGTGAAGGTGCGCGGCCACCGCATGGAGCTCGGCGAGATCGAGTCCGCGCTCGCCCGCCACCCGCGGGTGCTGGCGGCGGCCGTGGCCGTCCACGGCACGGGGGTGGACGCGGTCCTGGCCGGTTACGTGACCTGGCGGGACGAGGCGGGCGACGTGCGCGAGCTCGGCGACTTCCTGCGCCGGGACCTGCCCGAGTACATGGTCCCGGCCGTCCTCACCGCGCTGGATCGGCTCCCGCTCACCCCGAACGGCAAGCTCGACCGCAAGGCGCTGCCCGCCCCTTCGGCGGACGCGGCGCGCGGCGACGGCGCGGGGCGGACCGCCCCGCGCGACACGACCGAGCTGCGGATGGCGCGTCTGTGGGAGCAGACCCTGGGGACGGCCCCGATCGGGGTGCGCGACGACTTCTTCGCACTCGGCGGGCACTCGCTCAAGGCCTTCGCCCTGATGGCCGCCGTACGCCGGGAGTTCGGCGTGGAACTGCCGCTGAACCTGGTGTTCCGCCGGCGCACCGTGGAGCTGCTCTGCGAGGCGCTGCCGGACGCGGGGGCGGCCGCCGCCAGGCTGCTGGTCCCGCTGGCCGACGGGGACCCGTCGCGGCCGCCGCTGGTCCTCGTCCACCCGCGGGGCGGCGACGTCGTCTGCTACCGGGACCTGGTGCGGGACCTGTCGGCCCGTCCCGGGGGCGACCGGCGGATCCTCGGCCTGGAGTCGGTGGGCTACAACACCGGCGAGACCCCGCTGGAGCGCGTGCCCGAGATGGCCGAGCGCTACCTGGCCGCGCTCCGCGAGGAGCAGCCGCACGGCCCGTACCTGCTCGCCGGCTGGTCGTTCGGCGGGACGGTGGCCTACGAGATGGCGGCCCGGCTGGAGGCCGCCGGTGAGGAGGTCGCCTTCCTCGGCCTGATCGACGCGGCGGCGCCGGGCGCGGCTCCCGGCAGCCGTTCCGGTACGGACTGCGGGACGGGCGATCCGGACCTGCTGCGGTACGGCATCGCCGCAGGGATCGACGCCGGCTCGGTGCGCGAACTGGACGAGGAGGAACTGCTCGACGTCCTGGTGCGCCGGGGCCGCGAGGAGGGCACCCTCCCCCGGACGTCCCCCACTCAGGCCCTGCGCAGACTGCTGCGGGTCGCCGAGGCGAACGGGGTGGCCTCCGCGGCCTACCGCACCGACGCCGTACTCGCGGTCGGCCTGCACCTGTTCACGGTCGACGAGCGCCATCCGGAGCTCGCGACCCCGCTGGTGGACCCGGCGGCCTGGGAGCCGCGCACCGCGGGCGCCGTCGTACGGGCCGCGGTCCCGGGCAACCATCACGACCTGGTGGACCCGCCGCACTGCGCCGCCCTGGCGGAGCTGCTGGCCGCGGCCCTGCCCTCCTGACCCTCCTGCACCCTCCTGGCCCCCTGGCCCTCCTGCACCGCCCCACCCCGCAGGCCCCTCCGCATCCCTGATCCATCGAGGAGAACACCGTGAACGACTCGTCCCCGCAGCAGTACCTGGTTGTCGCCAACGACGAGGAGCAGTACTCCCTCTGGGAGGCCGGCCGGCCCGTCCCGCTCGGCTGGCACGACCAGGACGTGCGCGGCACCAGGGAGGACTGCCTCGCGCACATCGAGCGGGTGTGGACCGACATGCGCCCGCTCAGCCTCCGCGTGAGCATGGCCGGCTGACCCGACGATCCCCGGGCACCACGCCGCCCGGCAGACCCCGTCACGGGCTGCCGGGCGGCGCGGCGGTGCCGGAAGGAACCCCGTATGACCAGCTCGTACACCGGCGGCTCCGCGTCACCGCGCCGCCGCACCCCGCTGGCCGCCCTGGTGGCTGCCTCCGGGATCTCCTCGCTCGGCATGGCGGCGACCCTGGTCGCCGTGCCCTGGTTCGTCCTGCACAGCACCGGCAGCGGCACCCGGACGGGGCTCGTCGCCACCGCCGAGGTGCTGGGCCTGCTGTGTTCCGCCGTGCTCGCGGGTCCGGTGGTCGACCGGCTGCCCGTACGCGCGACGAGCGTCGCGGCGGATCTGCTGACGGCCGCGTCGATCAGCCTGATCCCGCTCCTGCACGCCGCGGGCGCCCTGCCCCTGCCCGTCCTGATCGTCCTGGTCTTCCTGGTGGGGGCCGCCCGCGGACCGTCCGACACCTCCAAGCAGCTGCTCCTGCCCGGCGCGATGCGACACGCGGGCGTCACGGCGGAGCGGGCCACGGGAGCGGTCGAGGGAGCCCGCCGGATCGGCATGATGGCGGGGGCGCCGCTGGCCGGTCTGCTCATCGCGGCCGCCGGCCCCGTGCGCACCCTGTACGCGGACATGGCGGCGATGGCGCTGTGCGCCCTCCTCGTGACGGCCCTGGTGCCGGCGGCTGCCCGGCCCCGCCCGGCCGGCGGCGGGGCGCCGCGCGGCTCCTACGCCCAGGAACTGCGGTTCGGGCTGGGCCAGTTGCGCAGGGACCGGCTGCTGGGGGCGATGGTGGGGGTCCTGATGCTGACCAACGCCCTGGACGGGGCGCTGAACGGCGTGCTCTATCCGGCGTACGGGGCCCAGGTGCTGCGCAGCAGCGCCCTGTTCGGGGCGATGGTGACCGCCATGGGGGCCGGCGCGCTGCTCGGGGCGGCCCTGTACGGCTGGGCGGGCCACCGGATGCCCCGGCGCGCGGTCTTCGTCGGGGCCTTCGTCCTGGTCGGGGCGGTGCGGTGTGCCGCGCTGGCCGCCGAACCCGGGGTGCCGGTGCTGCTGGGCGTACTGGCCCTGTCCGGCATCGGGTCGGGGATCGTGGGTCCGCTGATGATGTCGGTCGCCTACGAGCGGGTGCCCGAGGCGGTGCGGGGGCGGGTGTTCGGTCTGCTGACGGCCGCCGCGCTGGCGGCGACGCCGCTCGGGATGCTCGGTGCGGGGCTGGCCCTGGACGTCTCGGGGCTGGTGGCGGCGCTGCTGGGCACGGGGGCGCTGTACCTCGCGGTCACGCTCACGCCGCTGGTCTTCCCGGTGTGGCGGGAGCTCGACGCCCGGGGCCCGGCGGAGCCCGCGGCGGCACCGGCCGGGCATGAACAGGGCTCTTTGGCCGTCGCAGGAGCGGGAACCCTGACCGAATAGGACGGAGTTGAGGGGATTTGCGGCCCCTCACCATCGCGCCAGGCAGCTTGATGAGCAGTCTGATCGATCACCGAAGTGCCCCGGGCACGGCAAGGTTGGTCCTGCACCGACCGGCGCGGACGGCCCACAAAGCGGTTCGCGCCCACACCAGACCGCTCGTACTCCTGGGGATCCCATGCTCAAGCGTTACGCCATCGCCCTGTCCGTGGCCGCGTCCGCCCTGCTGCTGCCCGCTGCCGGCGTCGCTCAGGCCGCCGACGACACCTCGGCCGCGACCACCGTGACGACCACCACCGGGGGCGAGGGCGGCACCACCACCCAGACGCCGCGTCAGATCGTGACGCCCGGCGGCCGGGTGGTGACGGTCGGCACCACCCAGGGCGGCCGGACGCGCGACACGGCCGACAGCTCCTGGGGCGGCTGATCGCACCGGCCCGTAAGGGCCGCGAAAAGAGGGGGAGGGAGGATCGCATCGCGATCCTCCCTCCCCCTCTTTTCGTCCAACGCGCTTCGTCAGTCGCCCGTACCGCAAAGGGAGATGGCGGCGTACTGCGCCTCCGGCGCACCGACACACCGGCGCGACCACCCGGCCGGCACGTACAGCAGCTCGCCGGGCAGCAGCCGGCACTGGAAGGACTCCGGCCGGCCGCTCTCGCCGGTCCCGGTCAGCTGCCAGGTCACGGCGCCGGCGATCTGGTGGATCAGCAGGTGCTCCCCGTCCCCGGGCTGACCGGTCCAGACGGCGTCCACGCCGACGCCCGGCGCGGACCCGGCCGTCTCCACCCGGTCCAGCCGGACGGACAGGCCGGTCAAGGAGGCCAGTTCGGTGGTGAACCGGTCCACCTGGGCCGGGCGCACACCACCACCCGCCGGGCCCGCCCCGGCGTCGTCGGGGTCGCCGAACGCCGGGTTGTCGTACTCGGGCCACAGCACACCCGGCGCCCGGTCCAGGTGGACCGAGAGGAACAGGACGATCTCCCGCAGGTGCGGGGCCTCCTGCTCGCAGGCTTCATCCGGCATGTCCATTACGTGCCCCTCTTGTTCGGCGGCTCCACAGCTCCCATCTCAGCAGCATGCGACACGCCCGCCGACCGCGACAGACACGAGAACGCGTGACACCAGGTCAGGAGTGCTGTATCGGCTGTCCCGGCTCGCCGTCCGCCTCGACCTCGGCCTCGGGTTCCAGCAGGCCGCGCGCCGCGGCGGCCACCCCCGCCTGGAAGCGACTGCCCGCACCCAGCTCCTGCATGATGTCGGCGATGTGGCGCCGGGCCGTGCGCAGCGACATGCCCAGGCGTCGCGCTATGGCCTCGTCCTTCAGCCCGGCCGCGAGCAGCCGGATGATCGTCTCGTGGATCTCGCGGGCCACCTCTTCGAGCCCCTGGCCCGCCGCGGCCGAGAACGGCGAGGCCAGGTCCCAGGTCTGGTCGAAGATGTTGCACAGGTACGCGACGGTCGACGGCTCGCGTACGACGACGGCGCCCCAACTGCCGTCGGCGACGGGTATGAAGGCCAGTTCCCGGTCGAAGGCGATGAGCCGGCCGAACAGTTCGTGCGCGGTGCGGTACTGCGCCCCCAGTACGGAGGTGGCCGCGACATAGGCCTGGCTCGGTCCGTTGAAGCGGGCCGTGTGGTGATAGAGGGTCCGGATCGAGATACCCCGCTGGAGCATCGTCTCGTCCCGCCGCAGCGCCTCCTGCATCGCCTCCGGCACCCTGCCGCCGCCCCCGGGCTGCGAGCTGAGCATCTCGGTCGTGCAGTTGAGAGAGGCCCGGTTGAGTGCCCCGCGCACGTCCTCCAGGCTCTCCAGGACCTCCAGCGACTCCCCCGTGGAACGGCGGCCCAGGTAGTGCGGCAGGAAGCGGCCCAGGTCCTCGCGGATCCCGCTGATCGCCTGCCGCTGGTCGCGGATCTGCGCCTCCAGGGGCGCGACGAGCTGCTCGGCGGCCGTGTCCGGGGCCACCGCGAAGGCCACCGACGGGTCGCTCGGGCTCACATGCAGCAGGCGGGAGGCGCGCAGGCGTGACACGCTGCGCCGGACCTCCTCCGCCTCCAGTCCCGTACCGGCGGCCACGGCGTCCACGTCCACCGTGCGGTGTTCGAGCACCCAGCCGTAGACATCGATGTCAACATCGGCTCTCTTCGGATCCGGCACCACGTCAGATGTTTGCATTGCCCCACTTTGCCCTTTTCACCCCGGGTCGCTTTACTGCCAGGCACTTTGGTGAGGTGCCTGCCCCCTGGCGCCAGGATATGCAGGGCGAAAGGCTGTACCGGACGAACAGCGGCGGGTGTCCGGCCACTTCAGGCCCCGGACGTCCGAAACGGTGCGGTCACGCGCAGCGTGACCACACCGTCACCGGGGGTGCCGTACCCCGCCGCTCCCCTTCATCTTCGACCCGGAATCCGGAGCCCCACATGCTGCACACCACGCTCACCGCCCGCGCACCGGAGCTGCCCGCCCTGACCCCCCGCGAGCAGGAGGTCCTCGCCTACCTCGCGCAGGGGGACACGTACCGGATGATCGCCTGCCGGATGGGGCTGAGCCCGCACACGGTCGACACCTACCTGCGCCGGCTGCGCAGCAAGACCGGCGCGGTGAACCGGACCCAGCTCACCCACATCGCCTTCCGGCTGGGCTACTGAGCCGGTCGCGCGGCCGTGGCCCCGGCCCCCGGTGCATCGTCCTCGAACTCGCGCATCCGCCGCAGCGGGGAGCAGAGCAGGACCAGCGGGGCCGCCGACAGGGCGGCGGCACAGAGCCACAGGGCGTTGCGCACGCCCAGCAGTTCACCGAGGAGTCCCGCCAGCAGGCCGCTCAGGGGCAGCACGCCCCACACCAGGAAGCGCATGGTGGCGGTCATCCGGCCGAGCAGGTGCGGCGGGCAGACCGTCTGCCGGTAGGTGACCTGGCAGATGTTGTACAGGGTGACGCCGGCCGACTGGACGAGCGACCCGAGCACGAACAGGCCGATCCGCCAGTCGTCGTCGGCCAGCGGGAGCAGCAGCCCGAAGGGCATGGTCACCAGCAGGGACAGCCACGTGAGCCGGGCCGCGCCGACGGCCCGGGTCACCCGGTCCGCGGCGGTGGCGGCGAGCACCGAGCCGATGGTGGCGGTCGTCAGCACCCAGCCGATGGCCGCGGGCGGCAGCCCCACGGTGCGGGTCAGGAAGAGCACCTCGATGGCCATCACCGCGCTGAGGAACAGGTTCACGGCAGCCGTGTTCAGGGCGATGAGCCGCAGGATCCGGTGGCTCAGGACATAGCCCAGCCCTTCGCGGATGTCGCGCAGCAGATGCCGGCGCGGGGCGGGCTCCGGCTTCTCCTCCCGGGCCCCGATCCGCCCCAGAAGGACCACGGACACCAGTGAGGTGACCGCCTGCCCGGCCAGCGTCCCGGCCGCGCCCAGCAGTTGCACGAGGAAGCCGGCGATGCCGGGTCCTGCGAACTCGGCCCCCGAACGCACCGTCTCCAGCTTCGAGTTGCCCGCGATCAGGGTGTCCTTGCCGATGAGGGTCGGCAGGTAGCTCTGATCGGCCACGTCACCGAACAGCCGGGCGCAGCCGAGCAGCAGGGCGACCGCGTACAGCAGTGGCATCGAGTGCAGGTCCAGCAGGTAGGCCACCGGCAGTGCCGTCAGCAGGACGGCGCGCGCCAGGTCGGCGGCCATCATCACGCGGCGCTTGCGCATCCGGTCCACCCAGGCCCCGGCGGGCAGTCCCAGCAGCAGGAAGGCCGCGTGTTCCGCGGCGGACAGCAGACCGGCCTGCATCGCCGAGGCGTCGAGGGTGAGCACCGCCATCAGCGGCAGAGCCACGTACGTGATGCTGCTGCCCAGCTCGTTGCAGATGTGCGAGGACATGAAGAGGCGGAAGTCCCTGCGCCGGCGGCGCTCGACGCTCTGGACGGGATCGGTGGACTCGTCGGTGGTGACGGACACGGGTGCGTTCCTTGTCTGGTCGCGGACGGGGCCCGCGGGCTGCTGGTTCATCGGGGGGCGGGCGCGGGGAGCGCCCGGGGATCGAGCTTGCCGCCCGGGGTCCGCGGCAGCCTGTCCATCAGTGTCACCACGGCCGGTACGAGGTACCCGGGCACCTTGGCCAGAAGGTGCCGGCGCAGGGCGTCCGGGGTGAGGGAGCTGCCGGGGGTGACCGCGGCCCAGGCGGCCAGCTGCGGTCCGTCGGCCGCCGCGACGGCGCGGGCGACCACGTCGACGACGTCGGGGTGGGCGGCCACGGCCGCCTCGACCTCCTTGAGTTCGACCCGGTGGCCGCGGATCTTGACCTGGTCGTCGGCGCGCCCGAGGAAGACGAGCGGGCCTCCGGGTGCGCGGGTGACGCGGTCGCCCGTGCGGTACATGCGCTCGCCGGGGGCGTCGGCGAAGGGGTCGGCGACGAACCGCTCGGAGGTCGGCCCCGGCCGGCCGTGGTAGCCGCGCGCCAGGCAGGAACCCGCCAGGTACAGCTCGCCCGCGGCGCCGGGGGGCGCCTCGCGCAGCTCCTCGTCGAGGACGTAGGCCCGTACGCCCGCCAGCGGTTCACCGAGCGGGATCAGCTCGTCGCCCGCGAAGCCGGCCAGTTCGGCCGGTCCCGGCTCGTAGGAGGTGGCGGTGATCGTGGACTCGGTGAGGCCGTAGCAGCTGATCACCGGGGGGTGTCCGGCGGCCGTCCAGCGCGTCAGGTCCGCGGTGCGGCCCGCGTCGCTGCCGATCACCACGCGGCGCAGTGCGGACGGCAGCGGCCGCGGGGCGCGCTCCAGGTCCTTGGCCCACTGCGACCAGTACGGGGTGGGCAGGTTGACGACGCTGATCCGCTCCTCGGCGAGGAACGGCTCCAGTTCGGCGGGCGAGAGGACGTTGTCCCTGACGAAGACGGCCGTGCCGCCCGTGCACCAGGTGGGCAGGGCCTCCTCCAGGCTGACGTCGAAGGCGGGGGCCGCGAACTGCAGGACCGCGTCCTCGGCGGTCAGCCCGTAGCGTCCGGCCAGGGTGGCGACCTGCGCGGCGAGTCCGGCGTGGCCGACCGCCACGGGCTTGGGCTGCCCGGTGGAGCCGGAGGTGAAGAGCACGTAGGCGAGGGAGCCGGGGGCGATGTCGGCGGGCCGGGCCGCCGACGTGGGGGCCGCGGTCGTGGTGGAGGCCCAGAACAGCTCGCTCCCGGTGCGGCGTTGCAGCATCGCGGCCGCGTAGGTGTCGGGGGCGACCGCGTGCCGGGTGCCGGCGGCCGCCAGCAGGGTGCGCAGCCGCTCGTCGGGGGCGTCGAGGTCCACCAGGAGGGGGGCCGCGCCCGCGTACCAGATGCCGAGCAGCCCCACCGCCCAGTGGACGCCCCGGCGCACCCCCAGGAGCACCGTGTCCTCCGGCCCGGCGCCCGCGGCGCGCAGTTCCTCGGCCACCGCGCGCGCCCGCCGGTCGAACTGCCGGTAGGTCAGCTCTCCTTCGGGTGCGCGGACCGCGGTGGCCTCGGGTGCGATCCCGGCCCGGTGCGCGATGCGCAGGGGCACGGGGGTGGTCTCGGTGGGGCTCATGGTGGTGGTGTCTCCTGGGGGTGCGGACGGGCTCGTCGCGGGGGCTCTTCGCGGGGGCGGCGGCGCGTTCAGGCGCGTTCGGGCGCCTGAACGCGCGGTCACGCCCGGTCAGCCCTGGTCGCGGGAGCGGGGGCGCAGGGCGGGGCGGGCGGGTGCGGTGGCGGCCTCGGCGAGGCGGGCGGCGATGCCCGCCGGGGTGGGCGTCTCGAAGAGGTCGCGGATGTTCAGCCGTACGCCGAGTTCGGTGCCGATGCGGCCGGCCAGCCGGGTGGCGAGGAGGGAGTGGCCGCCGTGGGCGAAGAAGTCGTCGTCCATGCCCGCCTCCTGGAGGCCGAGGACGGAGGCGAAGATCTCGCAGACCGTCTTCTCCGCGGGGGTGGCGGGCAGCCGGCCCGCCGGGCGGTGCACGGTGGCCGGGTCGGGGAGCGCATTGCGGTCGAGCTTGCCGTTGACGGTGAGCGGGAACTGCGGCAGGTGCAGGAACAGCGACGGGACCATGTAGTTGGGCAGGTTCCGGCCCAGTTCGGCGCGGACCTCCCCGGCGGTGGTCGTGCCGGTGAAGTAGCAGACGAGCCGCTGCTGGCCCGCGTGATCCCGGTCGACGGCGACGACGGCCTCGCCGACGCCCGGCACGGCGCGCAGCGCGGTCTCCACCTCGCCGAGTTCGATGCGGTTGCCGCGGACCTTGACCTGGTGGTCCTGGCGGCCGAGGAAGTCGAGCTGGCCGTCGGCCCGCATCCGGGCGAGGTCGCCGGTGCGGTACATCCGGCTGCCGGGCACGGCGGAGAACGGGTCGGGTACGTAGCGCTCGCTGGAGCGGCGCGG
Source organism: Streptomyces sp. NPDC001502 (assembly GCF_042894785.1). NCBI lineage: Bacteria > Bacillati > Actinomycetota > Actinomycetes > Kitasatosporales > Streptomycetaceae > Streptomyces > Streptomyces sp. NPDC001502. Next base: position 300,914 of record NZ_JBIAVW010000006.1, on the reverse strand, counting down.
GTCGCGCAGGTATCCGGGGCCCACGCCGGTGCCGCCGATGAAGAGTTCGCCGGGCACGCCGGGCGGTACGGGGGCGAGCGCGGCGTCCAGCAGGTAGAGGGTGTTGTTGCGCAGCGGGCGGCCGACGGGCAGCCGGCCGTGTTCCAGCTGGGCGTGCACGTCGGGGCCGATGAAGGCGTGGGTGTTGTCGTCGGAGCACTCGGTGAGGCCGTAGGCGTTGACGATCGCGGCCTGCGGGTGGCGCGCGTACCAGCGGGTGCACAGTTCGGGCGGCAGCACCTCGCCGTTGACGATGAACCAGCGCAGTTCGGGCAGGGCCGGCGGCAGCACGCCGGTGTCCCACAGGTCGACGGCGGCGCGGACGAAGGAGGGCACGGTCTCCAGGACGGTGATCCCCCGGCGGGCGGCGTCGTCGAAGAGGGCGGCCGGGTCGCGGGCGGTGTCCCGGGTGACCAGGTGGACCTGTCCGCCGGTGATCAGCGGGGCGAGCATCTGCCACACGGAGATGTCGAAGGTGAGCGGGGCGTTCATCACCACGCGGTCGCCGTCGCCGAGGCCGAGGTCCTCGGCCTTGGCCAGGAGGTGGTTGTTCATGCCCCGGCGGTGGACCATGGCGCCCTTGGGCTTGCCGGTGGAGCCCGAGGTGAAGCAGACGTAGGCGAGGGCGTCGGGTCCGCCGGCCGGCGCCGGCCGCTCGCCCGGGGCGGCGGCCGACGCGTCGTCGATCACGAGGACGGGCAGGCCGCCGGGGACGGCGGCGGCGATCTCCTCGGCGCGGGCACGCTGTTCGGGGGCGGCCAGCAGCCGGGCGATCCCGCCGCTCGCCAGAAGGTCGGCGGTACGGGTGACGGGTCCCTCGGGGTCGAGGGGGACGTAGGCCGCTCCGGAGCCGAGGATGCCGAGCATCGCGACGGGGACCCGGGCGGTGGGCTCGCTCAGCACCGCGACCAGGTCGCCGGGGCGCACGCCGTCGGCGAGCAGGGCCAGGGCGAGGGCGTCGGCGCGGGCGACGAGGGCCGCGTAGCTCAGCTCGCGGCCGCTGTCGTCGGTGGCGGCGACGGCCTCCGGGCGTCGCTCGGCCTGCTGCCGTACGCGCTCGACGGCCTCCGCGTACTGCTCGTCGCGCGCGGTGTCGTTCCATTCGACCAGGACGCGGTGGCGTTCGGCCGGGGAGAGCAGGTCCACGGTGCCCACCGGGCAGGACGGATCCTCGGCGACGGCCTCCAGGAGCCGGGCGAGCCGTTCCAGCAGGGCCTGGGCGGTGGCCCGTTCGAAGACGTCCGGCCGGTAGTCGATCTGCAGGCGCAGCCGGTCGCCGGGGATGGCGGTCAGCGAGAGGGGGTAGTGGGCGGCGTCGTACGGGTCCACTCCGGTGACGCGGAGCCCTCCCGCGCCGAGGGCGGCGAGGCCGGCCGCGTCGACCGGGTAGTTCTGGAAGGCGACGCAGGAGTCGAAGAGCTCCCCCGCTCCGGCGAGCCGCTGGATCTCGACCAGTCCCAGGTGGTGGTGGTCGATCAGCCGTGCCTGCTCGTCCTGGAGGCGTTCGAACAGCGCGACGAGGGACTCCGCGGGGTCGATCCGCACACGGACCGGCACGGTGTTGATGCACAGGCCCACGATGTCGGCGACGCCGGGGAGTTCGGGGTCGCGTCCGCTGACGATGGCGCCGAAGACCACGTCCTCGGAGCGGATCTGGCGCCCGAGCAGGAGCGCCCACGCGCCCTGGAGCAGGGTTCCGGCGGTGATCCGGTGGTCGCGCGCGAGGGCGCCGAGCCGCTCGGTCAGGGACTCGGGGAGGTGCGTCTCCACCCGGTCGGGCAGGACCGAGCCGGGCGGCGGGGACACGGGCGCGGTGCGGGTTCCGCCCGGCAGGCCGTCCAGGGCGCGGGTCCAGGCGTCCTGGGCGGCGGCCGTGTCGCGGCTGTGGAGCCGGCCCAGGAAGGCGGAGTACGGGGTGACCGGGCCCAGGGGCGCGTCGTCGGCGTGGTGCAGGGCGAGGAGTTCGCGCACCAGGACCGGCCAGGACCAGCCGTCCATCAGGATGTGGTGGTAGGTGAGCAGCAGCCGGTGGGACAGCGGGCCGGTGCGGATGAGGGCGAAGCGCAGCAGCGGCGGCCGGGCGAGGTCGAAGCGGGTGGCCCGGTCCTCGGCGAGGAGGGTGTCGACGGCGGCGGCCCGCTCGGCCGGGTCGAGCCCGGACAGGTCCACCTCCTGCCAGGGGGCCCGTACGCCGCGCTGGACGACCTGGGCGGGTTCGCCGGTGGCGCGGCGCAGGAAGCCGGCGCGGAGGTTGGCGTGCCGTTCCAGGACGGTGTCGGCGGCGGCGCGCAGCCGGTCCGCGTCGAGGGGGCCGTCGAGGTCGAGGAGCAGCTGGGCGACGTAGACGTCGCGTTCCTCCTCGTCGAAGAGGGCGTGGAAGAGGATGCCGTCCTGGAGCGGGGAGAGCGGCAGGACGTCCTCGACCAGGGAGCGTGCGGCGGGGGCGGCGGGAGCGGGAGCGGGGGTGGACGGCGGGTGGTTCACGGTGGTGTTCCTTCTGTGGTCAGGCGGTCTGGGTGCGGCGGGCCCGGCGGACGATCGGCGGGTCCTCGGCGCCGGCTCCGGCGGCCGCGGCGGCGGGCAGGGCCGCGGCCAGTTCGGCGACGGTGGGGCCGGTGAAGAACTGGCGGATGCCGACGGCGGCTCCGAACCGCGCCGTGACCTCGGCGAGCAGCTGGGTGGCGAGCAGGGAGTGACCGCCGAGGTCGAAGAAGCTGTCGTGGACCCCGATCCGGGGGAGGCCCAGGACCTGCTCCCAGATCGCGCACAGGGCGCGCTCGTCGTCGGTGCGCGGCTCCTGGTGGGCTCCTGCGGTGCCGGCCGTCGCCGGGCCCGGCGCGGGCAGGGCGGTCAGGTCGGTCTTGCCGTTGGCCGTCACGGGGAAGGCGTCGAGCAGGGTGAGGGTGGCGGGCACCATGTAGTCGGGCAGCCGGGCGCGCAGGTGCTCGCGCAGTTCCCCCGGGTCGGGTGCGGGGGTTCCCTCGGCGGGGACCGCGTAGCCCGCGAGCGCGGGTCCGGCGGCCGTGTCCACGACGGTGACGGCGGCCTGGCCCACCGCCGGGTGGGCGGCCAGGGCGTGCTCGATCTCGCCGGGTTCGATGCGCAGTCCGCGGATCTTGACCTGCCGGTCGGCGCGGCCGAGGTACTCGACCTGGCCGTCGGTGTTCCAGCGGGCCAGGTCTCCGGTGCGGTACATGCGGGCGCCCGGGGGGCCGTACGGGCAGGCGACGAAGCGTTCGGCGGTCAGCGCCGCCCGGCCGAGGTAGCCCTGGGCGAGTCCGGCGCCCGCGATGTAGAGCTCGCCGATGACGCCGGGCGCGGCGAGGCCGAGCCGTTCGTCGAGGACGTGGAGCTGCGTACCGTCGAGCGGGCGGCCGATGGGGACCTGGCCGTCGGGGGCCTCCTGGCCCGGGCCGACGGCGAAGGTCGCGGCGAAGGTGGTGGTCTCGGTGGGGCCGTAGGCGTTGGTGACGGTGGTGCCGGGGCAGGCCTCACGGACCCGGCGGACCATGGACGGGGAGGCGGCCTCGCCACCGGTCATCACCTCGTGCAGCGTGCCGAGTGCGGGCAGGCAGCGGTCGGCGAGGACGTTGAAGAGGGTGGCGGTCAGGAAGGTTCCGGTGACCTTCTCCTCGGCCATCAGCCGGGCCAGCGCGTCGACGTCGAGCTCGCCGGGCGGTGCGACGACGACCAGGCCGCCGTTCAGGAGCGGCACCCACAGTTCGTAGGTGGAGGCGTCGAAGGCGTGCGGGGAGCGGAACAGGACCCGCTCGTGCGCGCCGCCTCGCCAGCGCCGGTCGGTGGCGAGGGCGACGACCTCGCGGTGGGAGACGGCCACGCCCTTGGGCGTGCCGGTGGAGCCTGAGGTGTACATCAGGTAGGCGAGCGCGTCGGGATGACCGGGCGGCGGCGGGGCCGTCGCGGTGGCCGTCGCCGCTGCCGCGGCCTCGTCGGCGGGGGCCCCGTCCGGGCGCAGTACATGGCGCGGACCCGCCGGTACGGGCTCGCCGTCCGGGACGTCGGTGACGAGGACGGCGGCCCCGGCCGCGGTGATCACGGCCTCGGTACGGGCGCGCGGGGCCCGCGCGTCCAGCGGCAGGTAGGCGGCGCCCGCCTTGAGGATGCCGAGGCAGGCGGCGACGAGGCCGGCCGAGCGGTCCATCAGTACGGCGACGGCCTCGCCCGGGCGGACGCCGAGGGTGCGCAGCCGCCCGGCGATCCGGTCGGCCCGGGCGTCGAGTTCGGCGTACGTGGTCTCCCGGCCGGCGCAGAGCACGGCGGCGCGGCCGGGGTGGGCGGCGGCCCGCTCCTCGAAGGCCTGGTGGACGGTGCGGGCGTCGGCCGCGGCGGGGGCGCCCTGCCAGTGCTCCAGGAGGTCGGCGCGTTCCCCGGGCAGCAGGACGTCGAGCGCGGAGAGGGGGGTCCCGGGTTCGCGGACGACGGCGCCGATGAGGTGGACGAGCCGGTCCAGCAGGCGCCGGGCCGTCGTGCCGTCGAACAGGTCGCTCGCGTACTCCAGGCCGAGGGCCAGGCCCCGGGGTTCTCCGGTGGCCGGGTCGTGGAGCTCCTCGACCTCCAGGGTGAGGTCGAACTTGGCGGTGTCGGTGCGTACCGCCTCCACCTCGGCCCGCAGGCCCGCGAAGGCGGGGGTGAGCGGCTCGCCGCGCTGGGCGGAGACGGCGACCTGGAAGAGCGGGTGACGGGCGGGCGAGCGGGCCGGGTTGAGGCGCTCGACGAGCGATTCGAAGGGCAGTTCCTGGTGGGCGTACGTCTCCAGGGCGGCGGACCGGACGCGGCCCAGTACCTCCGTGAAGGTGGGGTCGCCCGAGGTGTCGGCGCGCACGATCAGGGTGTTGACGAAGAGGCCCACGAGGTCGGTGAGGGCTTCGTCGTCGCGGCCGTCGACGGGGCAGCCGAGCGGCAGGTCGGTGCCGGCGCCGAGACGGGTGAGCAGGGCCGCGAAGGCGGCCTGCACGGCCATGAACGGCGTGGCGCGGCCGTCCCGGGCCAGTGCGGCCAGCCCCGCGTGGACGGCGGCGTCGGTCCGTGCCTCCACCAGTGCGCCCCGGTGGCCGGCCACGGCCGGGCGCGGCCGGTCGGCGGGCAGGGCCAGTTCCTCGGGCAGGCCGTCCAGGACGGACGCCCAGTGGGTGAGCAGCCGGGCGTGCAGGGAGCCGGGGTCCTGGGCCGGACCGAGGAGTTCGCGCTGCCACAGGGCGTAGTCCGGGTACTGGACGGGCAGTTCGGGCCACTCGGGCGGCCGTCCGGAGCACCGGGCGGTGTAGGCGGCGGCCAGGTCGCGGACGAGGACGTTCACGGAGTGGCCGTCGCCCGCGATGTGGTGCAGGACCAGGAGCAGGTAGTGCTCCTCGGCTTCGTCGGTGAACAGGTCGGCGCGCAGAGGCGGTTCGGTGCCGAGGTCGAAGGGCCGGGACGACGCCTCCCCGGCCCGCCGGGCGCGTTCGCCGGGCGGGCAGACGGTGACGGTGAGCTCCGGGACGGCGTCCGCGGGGTACAGGACCCGCTGGTGGGGGCGGCCCGCCGCGTCGGGGAAGACGGTGCGCAGGGCCTCGTGGCGGGCGCTGACGTCCGCGAGGGCGGCGCGCAGGGCGGCCCGGTCGAGGGCGCCGCTCAGCCGCAGCCCGACGGGGATGTGGTAGAGCGCGCCGTCGGCGCCGTCCCGGGCGTGGAACCACAGCCGCTGCTGGGCGTGGGACAGAGGGATCACAGCAGGGCTCCGAGCTGGGATTCGAAGGTGTCGAGGTCGGCCTGGCTGACCTGGGCGAGGGACACGTCGGAGGGGGTCAGCCCGCCGGCGTCCGGGCGGGCGGCGTGGGTGACGACGGCGCGCAGCATGGTGAACCACTCCTGCGCGAGGTCGTGGACCCAACTCCCCGGGAAGGCGTTGCCCGCCCAGGTCCAGGTGGCGCTGAGGGTGAGGCCGTCCGGGCCCTCGTGGGCGGCCGCGTTGACCTCCACGGCGTGGGCCATCGGAAGGCCGTCGTCGGCGTCGTCGAGGGCGAAGGCGTGCCCGGGCGCGGCGTCCCAGGGGGCGTCGCCGCCCATCGGGAAGCGGCCGAGGTAGTTGAAGCCGATCTGGGGTATGCCGCGCGCGGCGAGGTCCGGCCCGGTACGGGAGTTGAGATGGCGCAGCAGCCCGAAGCCGATGCCCTTGTCCGGTACGGCGCGCAGTTCCTCCTTGACCAGACGCAGGGCGGCGCCGACCGCGGGTCCGCCGGCGCGGGCCTCGTCGAGGTCGGGGCGGCCGAGGGCGAGGCGGACGGGGAACACGGTGGTGAACCAGCCGACGGTGCGGGAGAGGTCCGTGCCGTCGGCGACGTCCTCCCGGCCGTGTCCCTCGACGTCGACGAGGACGGCTCCCTCCGCGTCCGGCCCGTCGGCGCCGTCGGCGCTCCGCCTGCCGAGCACGGCCAGGGCCAGGGCGGTCAGCAGGACGTCGTTGACGGTGCCGTTGACGAGGCCGGGCGCGGTGGTGAGCAGCGGGCCCGTCACGTCCGGCCCGAGGGTCAGGGTGAGGGTGTTGTCCGGGCTCTCGGGGTCGAGGCCGCCGGGTGCGCGGACCCCGGCGAGGGCCTGCGGGGCCTCGCGCAGGGCGGCGGCCCAGCGGTCGGCCTCGGCGGTCCGGCGGCCGGAGGTGGCCTCCGCGCGCAGCAGGTCGGCCCAGTGCGCGAAGGGGGTGTGCGCCGGTTCCAGGACGGGCTCGCGGCCCTCGGCGAGGGCCGCGGCGCAGGCCCGCAAGTCGTCCTGGAGGATCCGCCACGAGACGCCGTCGACCACGAGGTGGTGGACGACGAGCGCGAGACGTCCCTGCTGTCCGGCTCCCCGGTCGAGGAGTACGGCGCGCAGCATGTGTCCCTCGCGGGGCGAGAGCAGCCGCCGGGCCGCGCGCATCCGCTCCCGGGTGAGGGCGGGCAGTTCCCCGTCGCCCTTCCCGCGGGCGTCCACGTGCTCCAGCAGCTCCGCCGCCGTGGCAGAACCCGCGGGCGGTACGAGCGGCTCGGCGCCAAAGGCCCCGATCCCGTCGGGCAGCCGCAGGCGGAGCATCTCGTGGGTGTCGAGGAGGGCCTGGACGGTGCGTTCGGCGTCGGCCGCCCCGAAGCCCGGCGGGGTGCGCAGGACGAGCGACTGGTTGTACGTGTCGACGGGACCGCCGAGTTCGGCGAGCCAGCCCATGATGGGGGTGGGTACCAGCGGGCCCAGGCGGCGCGGGGGCGCGGCCGGGCCGGCGCTCTCCCCCGCCCGGCCGTGGGCGCGGGCGGTGGCGGCGAGCGCGCTCACGCTCTCGGCGCGGAGCACGTCGCGCGTGCTGACGACGAGGCCGGCCGCGCGGGCGCGGCTGACGACCTGGATCGCCTGGATGCTGTCCCCGCCCAGCCCGGTGAAGCTGTGGCCCGCGTCGACCCCGGCGCGGCCGAGGACCTCGGCGAAGAGCGTGCACAGGGTCCGTACGGGGTCGGCGCCGGTGTCGGTGTCGGTCTCGGTGCCGGCCGGCTGCCCGGCACGGTGGACGGGCTCAGCCACGGGGCGCGTTCCCGGCGAGGGCGGCCACCAGGGAGGCGGGGCGCATGTCGGTCCAGACCCGCTCGACGTGGTCCAGGCAGGCCTGGCGCCCGTCGGGGCCGTGCACGACGGTCCAGCCGGCCGGGACGGGGTTGGCGGCGGGCCACAGGGAGTGCTGGAGCTCGTCGTTGCGGACCACGACGTAGGCGGCGTTGTCGTTCTCGAAGGGGTTGCTCATGGCGGTTCACCTTTCGGATCGGGTGCGGCCGTACGGGTCGTACGGCGCGCCTTCGGGATGGGAGTGACGAACGGTCAGGACTGGTGCGGGGGCTCGATGTCGAGGCGGAGCAGGGCCCGCGCCGCGTCGAGGGCGGCGTGCACGCCCTCGGGGTCCGGGTGGCGGGCGATCACGTGCCCGAGGCGGTCGGAGGCGCTGCGCGGCCTGCGTACGGGCGCGCCGGGGACGGCGGTGACCAGCACCGACTCGACTCCTTCGACGGCGGCGGCCTCCTGGGTGCCGTGGGCGGCCGTGAGGGTGCCGTCGGCGTCGGCGAGGAGGAACTGGATCCCGGCGTGGCCGGCGTCCTCGGCCTTGAGGTGCGGGGGCAGGCCGAGGGCGGCGCGGAGCTGCTCCCCGAGGAGGTCCACCCCGGTGGCGAGCCGGATCAGTTCGGGGATCATGCCACCGGCCGGGCGCGGGTTGATCTCGATGAGGGCGGGCCCGTCGGCGGTCAGTTTGACCTCGGTGTGGGTGGCTCCCAGGCGGATCCCGGCCGCATCCAGGGCCGCCGTCACCGTCTCGGTGATCCGCTGGGCGGTGGCGGCGGGCAGCGGGGCGGGGAAGAGGTGGCGGTGCTCGACGAAGTGGGGGGTGGCGGTCACGGACTTGGCGGTGATGCCGACGCACACGGCCCGACCGTCGCCGCTGAACATCTCGACGCTGTACTCCGGCGCGTCCAGGTACTCCTCGACGAGGACGGTGCGGGCGGTGGGCATGCCCCGTACGTTGGTGTCGATGGCGAGGATCCGCTCGATCTGGGCACGGACCTCCGCCTCGTCGGCGCAGAGCAGGACGTTGGTGGAGCCCGAGTCGTCGGCCGGCTTGACCACGCAGGGCAGTCCGGTGCGGGCGACGGCGGCAGCTGCCCCGGCCGGCTCGCGGACCAGGGCGTACCGGGGCTGGCGGACGCCCGCGGCGTGCAGCCTCTCGCGGAGGGCGGACTTGTCGCGGCAGAGGCCCACCGCCTCGGGCGGGTTGCCGGGCAGGCCGAGCCAGCGGGCGATCCGGGCGGCGGCCGGTACGTAGAAGTCGCTGGTGGTGGTGACGCCGGCGATCTCCTCGCGGCGGAAGCGCTCCTGCACGGCGGCGCGCAGGGCGGCGTCGGAGTTGGTGTCGCAGTGCACCACCTCGGCGCCGGTGTCCGCGAGTCCCCGGTAGCGGTCGGGGTCGCCGGTCAGCAGGACGGGTACGGTGCCCAGTTCGCGCGCCCGGTCCAGGGCCAGCATGCCGGTGCCGGTGGTGTTGGACTCCACGAACAGCAGGTGCCGTTGGATCCCGGCGGGCGGGCTGTAGGCGAGGGTGGACCAGGTGCGGGCGGTGCCGTCGGGGCCGAGGGCGGCCGGTGCGGTGGCGGTGGGCACCTCGCGCAGCCGGTTCTCGTCCCAGTGCTCGTCGTTGTAGACGGTGTCGGCGTAGCGGTCGCCGCGGTCGGGCAGGATGCCGACGATCCTGGTCCCGGGCTCGGCGCGCTCGGCGAGGCCGGTCAGGACCCGGTAGACGGAGCCCGAGGTGTTGCCGCCGAAGATCTGCTGCTCGCGGGCGAGGTCCCAGGTCGCGGCGAAGGCCTCGTGGTCGTTGAGCCAGTGCACCTCGTCGACGAGGGTGCGGTCCAGGTTCTTGGGCAGCAGGCTGTTGCCCAGCCCGCTCTGCAGCCGCTGCGGTACGTCGGGCTGGCCGAAGAGGGCGCTGCCCACGCAGTCGACGCCGACGACGTGCAGGGCGGGGAGGCTCTCGCGCAGCGCCCGGGCGGTGCCGCAGAGGGAGCCGCCGCTGCCGACGGCTCCGACGAGGGTGTCGAACTGACCCAGGTCCTGCAGGAGTTCACCGGCGAGGGTGCGGTAGGCGCCCGGGTTGTCGGGGTTGGTGTACTGCTGCGGCCAGAAGGCGCCCGGCAGTTCGTCGAGGAGTTCCGCGAGGCGCTCCAGGCGGGCGCTCTGCCAGCCGTGGCTGGTCATGGCCTCGACCACGTGGACCCGGCAGCCCAGGGCGCGGAGTTTGGCGAGGGTGACGGGGTCGATGCGCGGGTCGGTGACGATGTGGACCTCGTGGCCCAGGGAGCGGCCGACGAGGGCGACGCCGAGGGCCATGGTCCCCGAGGAGCTCTCGATGACGGGGTCGCCCGGCTTCAGGGTGCCCAGTCGCCGGGCCTCCAGCAGGATGTTGCGGGCGACGCGGTCCTTCATCGCGAAGAGGTTCTGCAGTTCCAGCTTGGCGTAGACCTCCACGCCGCGGGCCTCGCCCAGGCGCAGCCGGACCAGCGGGGTGGCGCCGATCGCGTCCGTCACGGTGTCGAACAGCATGCTCAGATCTCCAGCTCGGTGGGGTGGACGGGCGCGGCCTTCGGGCTCCAGCTGTCGCCGTCGCCGAGGGAGCGGTGTACGGACACCTCTCCGCCGAGGGCGGCGCAGCCGGCCCGGATGTGCGCGGTCTTGCCGGCGAGGGCCGGGTCGTTCGCCTCTAGGAGGACGCCGAGCATGGTGCCGCTGTGGGCGAGCACCAGGCCCAGCCCGTCGACCTCGCGGCACAGGGCGTGCAGTTCCGCGAATCCGGCGCGCCGGCGGCGGTGGGCGTTCATCTCGGCGCTGCGGGTGGCGACGGCGCCGACCTCCTGGAGGTCGCCGCGGGCCACGGCGCCGGTGAGCCGGTCCAGCAGGAGCGCGTACTCCTCCCGGTCGGCGGCGTCGATGGCCCGGGCGCCCCGGTTGTGGGCGACGGTGTCCACCTGGCCGCCCTCGTCGTGGGCGACGACGGTGAGCGGGGGCAGCACGCCGAGGCGGCGGCCGAGGCGCACCTCGCGGTGGTGGAAGGCGACGATCTCGTCGTACATGACCCCGTCGGCCGGTTCGATGCCGCGCAGGAAGTCCTCCGTCTCCGCCGGGGTGAACTCCCGCCCGTGAGCGGCCCCGACGGCCCGTACGGTGGCGACGAGGTCGGCGGAGGAGCTGGCGAGGCCCTTGCCCTCGGGCAGGTCCCCGGCCACCTCCAGGAGGCCGCCGTCCGCCGTGCCGAGGGCGGCCAGGACGGCCTCGGCGACCCGGCGGGACTTGGCCTTGTGGGCCGGCCGCACCTGGACGTCGCGCAGGCCGGGCCTGGGATGGAAGACGGCGGTGGCCCAGCGGGCGAGGGGGAAGGTGACCAGGAAGTCCCCCTGCGGGTGGGGCAGGGCGCCCTGGAGCAGTTCGCCGAAGGTGCCGAAGGCGCTGCCGGAGCCGGATCCGAGGACGGAGGCGGAGGTCCCTCCGGCGGTGTCAGTGCGCGTGCTGTACACGGGTGCGGGTGCCATCGCCGTCCTCCCCCTGGATCTCGTCGCCGGTCGCGCCGTACAGGGCGCGGTCGCTCTCCTCGGCGCCCGCGCGGAGTGCGGCGGCGCGCAGCTCCCAGTCGGCGCCGAGCCGTTCGTACGTCTCCTGCTGGGTGCGCAGTACCGCGCGCACGGCCTCGGGGCGGGCCGAACCGGCGGACACCATGCGCTCCAGGCCCCGGTCGACGTCGAAGGCCTCGGCGAGGAGCCGGGCGGGGTCGGTGAGGGTGATGCCGTGTCCTGCGGCCGCCTCGGCCAGCAGGGCGGGCTCGCCCGGAGCGGGAGCGGCGCCCGCCGTCGCGGCGAGCACGACGTACTTCCCGGCGACGACCTGGGCGGTGCGCCAGGGCACCCCTTCGGTGAGGCACAGGGCGTTGGCGAGGCTGAAGCCGCCGAGGAACTCGCGCTCGCACGCCTGGCGCATGCGGTCGGCGCGGAAGGTCAGCCGGCGCAGCACCTCGGTGAGGAGGCGGACGGTGCCGTGGGCCGAGTCGAAGGCGTTCAGCAGGTGGGTGCCCGCCTCCTTGGACACCTCGACGAGGTTGCAGAAGGGGGTGTTGCGCTGGCCCAGGAGCACGTCGAAGTGGAAGGCGGTCAGGTGGGCGGTGCGCCCGCGGATGCGTTCCAGGACGGGGTAGTTCTTCTTCTGCGGCATGGCGGAGGAGATGCCGGACAGCTCGTCGGGCAGTTCGATGAAGCCGTACTCGCTGCCGCCCCAGGTGAGCAGGTCGGTGGTGAAGCGGCTCAGGGCGGTGCCCAGCAGGCTGAGCTCCGCGGTCAGTTCGGCGCTCCAGCGGCGGGAGGCCACGGCGGTCAGGGCGTGGGGCTGCGGCCGGGAGAAGCCGAGCAGCCGTGCCATCCGGTCGCGGTCCCAGGGCAGTTCCTGTCCGGCCATGGCGCCGGCGCCCAGCGGGCAGGCGTCGATGCCGTCGTAGGCGCTCAGCAGCCGGGCGTGGGTGTGCAGCAGGTGCTCGCAGAGCGCGGCGAGGTGGAAGCCGGGGGTGATGACCTGGGCGGCCTGGAAGTGGGTGTACCCCGGCATGGGCAGGTCGCAGGTCTCCTGCGCCAGCCGGTGGACGACGGCGGCGAGTTCGAGGAGCGCGCCGGCGAAGCGGGTGAGCTGGTCGCGGCCGTACATCACCTGGGCGCAGGCCTGGAGGTCGTTGCGGCTGCGGTCGGCGTGCCAGCGCACGACCGGGGCGGGCAGGCCCGCCTCGACGTGCCGTTCGAGGGCGAAGGCGATGTCCGACATGTTGGCGCCGGGCTGCGCGCTGAGGGTGCCGGGCCCGACGGAGTCGAGCAGGGCGGCGATCCGGTGGGCCTCCTCGGCGGTGATCAGGTCCATGCGGACGTACTCGGCGGCCAGGGTCTTCTCGATGGCGACGTAGTGGCGCAGCAGGTGGCGGGACTCGAATGCGAACTGCGGGGCGAGCACTTCGTCGTGGAGGAGTTCGGCGGGTCCGCCGCGGATACGGCCGCTCAGCTCGGGGGCGGGCCCCGGGGTGTCACTCGTCACGTGGTGTGTTCCGTTCCTGTTCTGGTGCGGTGTGCGGGGCGCGGGGCGCCCGGTGCAGGGCGCAGGGCGCGTCGGCGCATGCCTCGGCGACGCGCGGCGCGGGAAGGGGGGTACGGGTGCCCCGGGCGGGCCGGGGCCCCGTTCAGCGGTGGTCGGCCGCGGCGAGGGCGGTGCGCAGGAGCGCGGCGGCCCGGGTGCTGTGCGGCGGCCGCATCAGCCCGTAGTGGTCGGTGGCGGCGTCGTGGCGGGTGAGGCCGGCCTCGGCCCGCCCGGCCCACCGGTCGGCGGCCTGTTCCCGGGCCCCGGTCTCGCTCTGGAGGAAGAGGACCGGGCAGGGGGCGGCCGGGGGCTCGTACGCGGCGGCGGCGCGGATCCCGGTACGGAACACCGCGTAGTGCCGGACGAGGTCCTGCGGGTCCAGTCCGGGGGCGAAGCCCTCGCGTTCCACCTGCTCGGCGAGGACGGCGAGCCGGGCCGTGGTGTCGGTGACGCTCCGCAGGGCGCTGCGCAGGGCGGAGGTGCCCTCGTCGGACGGGTCGAAGCCGGCGGAGCGGGCCAGGTCCTCGTGGAACCACTCCAGCAGCTCGCTCTCGTCGTCCGGGACGTGACCGGGCTCCGGGTAGCCGGTGTCCAGCAGTGCGAGGGTCGCCACCTCCTGTCCCGCGGCCCTCAGTTGGACCGCCATCTCGTAGGCGAGGAGTCCGCCGAAGGACCAGCCGGCCAGGTGGTAGGGGCCGGTGGGGCGGATCCGGCGCAGGGCCTGCAGGTGGGCGGCGGCCAGCTCCTCGACGGTGGCGTCGGAGACCGGGTCGGGGTCGGTCAGCCCGGGCGCCGTCAGTCCGAACACCGGTCGGTCGGAGTCCAGTTCGCCGGCCAGGGTGCGGTAGCAGAAGACGTTCCCGCCGATCGGGTGGACGAGGAAGAGCGGGTCGAGCGTGCCCTCGGGCCGCAGGCGCACCACCGGGTCCGGGGCCTCCTCGGTGTGGCGGCCGCGCAGCAGCGCGGCCTGCCGGGCGACGGTCGGGTGCTCCAGGACGGCCGAGACGCCGAGGCGTTCGCCGAAGGCCTGGTTGATCCGGCCGATCAGGCGCAGGGCGTCGATGGAGTGCCCGCCCGACTCGAAGAAGTCGTCGTGGACGCCGACCGGGCCGGCGGCCAGCAGCCGCTCCCAGATCCCGGCGAGGCGGGATTCGAGGGCGTCGCGGGGCGGGGTCGGCTCGGCGCCGCCGCGCAGGTCGGCGGGGTCCGGGTCGGGCAGGGCGGCGCGGTCCAGTTTGCCGTTGGCGGTCAGCGGGAGGGCGTCCAGGCACACCCAGGCGGAGGGGACCATGTACTCGGGGAGCCGCTCCCGGGCGTGGGCGGCCAGTTCGCCCGGGTCGGGGGCGGGCGCGGGGGTGCCGGTCGTGCCGGTCGTGCCCGTCGTGCCCGTCGTGCGCGTCGTGTCGGGGACGAAGTAGCCGACGAGGCGTTCGCCGCGGGGCAGGACCGCGCAGTCGCGCACGCCGGGGTGTTCGGCGAGGACCGCTTCGATCTCCCCCGGCTCGACACGGAAGCCGCGGATCTTGAGCTGGTGGTCGGTGCGGCCCGCGTACTCCAGGGCTCCGTCGGGGCGGTGCCGGGCCAGGTCGCCGGTCCGGTAGAGCCGGCGGGTGACGCCGTCGGGGCCGGTGTGCTCGATGAACCGCTCGGCCGTCAGTTCGGGCCGTCCGTGGTAGCCGTCGGCGAGGCCGACGCCTTCGAGGAAGAGTTCCCCGGTGACGCCGAGGGGGACCTCGGCGAGGCGGCGGTCCAGGACGTGGGTGCGCATGTTGGCGATGGGCCGGCCGATGGGCACGGTGTCGCCGCCGTCCGGGCGGCACTGCCAGTACGTGACGTCGACGGCCGCCTCGGTGGGCCCGTAGAGGTTGTGCAGCGCGACGCCGGGCAGCCGCTCGAAGAACCTGCGCTGGACCTCGTACGACAGGGCCTCACCGCTGCACACCACCCGGGTCAGGCCGCCCGAACGGGCCGCTGCCGAGGGGTCGTCGAGGAACACGCTGAGCATCGACGGGACGAAGTGCACCGTGCTGATGCCCTCGTCGTGGATCAGGCCGGCGAGGTAGTCGGGATCGCGCTGGCCGCCGGGGCGGGCGAGGACCAGGGTGGCGCCGGTCAGCAGGGGCCAGAACAGCTCCCACACGGAGACGTCGAAGGTGTACGGCGTCTTGTGCAGCACCCGCTCCCCCGGGGTCAGTCCGTACTCGTCCTGCATCCACAGCAGGCGGTTGGCGATGGCCCGGTGGGAGACCACGACTCCCTTGGGCTTGCCGGTGGAGCCCGAGGTGAAGATCATGTACGCCGGGTCGGACGGCTCGGGCGCCCGGGCAGGACCCGCGGCGGCGGTCGCGGCGTCCTCCGGCCGGACGAGGCTGACCCCACAGCCCTCCAGCCGCTGCGCCCACGCGCCCTCGGTGACCACCAGGCCGATGCCGGACTCGGCGAGCAGCGAGCGCACCCGCGGCGCCGGGTGTTCCGGGTCCAGCGGGACGTAGGCGGCGCCCGACTTCAGGACGGCGAGCAGGACGACGGGCAGGGTCAGGGATCGTTCCAGCAGCAGCCCGACGAAGGTGCCGGGGCCCGCGCCCCGTTCCCGCAGGGCCGCGCACAGCCGCTCGGCCTCGGTGTCGAGGGCGCGGTAGGTCAGCTCGGCGCCCTCGAAGCGCACGGCGGGGGCGTCGGGGGTCCGGTCGCGCTGCGCATCGATCAGCCGGGTCAGGACGTGCGGCTGCGGATAGTCGACATCGGTGCGGTTCCACGCGGCGTAGCGGCGGTGTTCGGCCGCCGGCAGCAGGTCGGCGGCCGTGCAGTCACGGTCCGGGGCCTCGGCCAGATCGCGCAGGGCGGCCGTGTACGAGGCGTGCGCGCTCTCCATCTGCTCCTCGGAGAACTGGGCGGCGTCGAAGCGCAGGCCGAGTTCCAGCAGGGAGCCGTCGGGGCTGCGGGAGAACTCCGCTCCGAAGGCGAAGTCGGTGCCCGCCTCCCCGGTCTCCTCCAGCACGGTGAACGCGCCGTCGGCCGTCCCTTCCCGCTCCACGTGGAAGTGGGTGTAGTTGAAGAAGGTCTCGAAGAGCGGGCCGCCGCCGGACAGGCGCTGGATCTCGGCGAGCGGGAAGCGGCGGTACGCGTGCAGGTCCGCCTCCACGGCGGCGACGTGCGCGACGAGGCCGCGCCAGCTGAGGCCGGTGACGGCGACGCTCAGCGGCAGGGTGTTCAGGAAGACGCCGACGACCTTGTCGCCGTCGGTCTCCTCGGCCCGGCCGTTGTGGACCACTCCGGTGGTGACCGCGTCCCCGCCGCCCAGCAGGGCCATGGCCCTCAGGTGGGCGGCGAGCAGTACGGTGCGCAGCGGTACGCCGCACTCGGCGGCCAGAGCCGTCAGCCGGTCGTGCAGCCCTTCGGGGAGCGGCGCGAGGTACCAGGACATCCTGGCGGGTCCGCCGGTCGCCGCCGGGCGGGGCAGCAGCGTCGCGGGGGCGTCGGCGGCCTTGCCGGTCCAGAAGGCGCGCTGGCCCGCGTCGGCCAGCGCGGCCCGTTCCAGGGCGACGAAGGAGGCGAACCGGGAACGGGGGCCCGCGTCCGGGGAGGGGCCCTCCGCGGGGGTCCGGGCGGCGAGCGCCTCGGTGTAGCAGGAGGCCAGTTCGGTGAGGAGCGAGCGTTCGCTCCAGCCGTCGAGGACGGCGTGGTGTTCGGCGACGAACAGTTGGAACCGGGTGTCGGAGAGCCGCTGGACGTGGAAGCGGATCAGCGGGGGCCGGTCCCAGGCGAACGGCCTTTCGCGCTCGGCGGCGTAGCGGGCGGCGACGGCGGTCCGCTGTGCCTCGGGGCCGAGCCCGTACAGGTCCTCGAAGGTGATCTCCGGGCGGGCGCCGCGGTGGACGAGCTGGAGGGGCTCGCCGAAGCCGTGCGGGTCGAAGGAGGTGCGCAGCATCTCGTGCCGGGCCGCGAGCACCTCGACGGTGGTCCGCCAGGCGTCCTCGGAGAAGGGCGCCTCGACCAGGTAGGAGGCCACGTTGTGGTAGACGCGGCCGCCGGCCGACGGCAGGTCGCTGTGGTAGAGCATGCCGGCCTGGAGCCGGGTCATCGGGTAGGCGTCCTCCAGCCCTTCGGGCAGGGCGGCGCGGTCCTCGGGGGTGAGCAGGGCGAACGGCTCGTACGGGGCCTCGGCGCCGGCCGCCGCCTCCCGCCGGGTCACGACGGGGGCCAGCGCGCGGGCCGTCTGACGGCGCATGAGGTCGGCGACGGTGAGGTCGAGGCCGCGTTCCCGGACCCGGGCGAGCACCTGCAGGGAGCGGATGGAGTCCCCGCCGAGGGCGAACCAGTTGTCCAGGGCGCCGACCCGTTCGTGCCCGAGGACCTGGGCGAAGACCTCGGTGAGCGCGGTCTCGACCGGCCCGAGGGGCGCCTCGTAGGCGGCCGTGGGGGTCCGGGGCGCCGAGCCGGGGGCGGGCAGGCGGCGCCGGTCGGTCTTGCCGTTGGCGGTCAGCGGGAAGGCGGGCAGGGTGACGAAGGCGCCGGGGATCATGTAGCCGGGCAGCCGCCGCGCGAGGTGGGTGCGCAGCTCCTCCACGGTGGGGCCCGCGCCGTCCTCGGCCCCGGTCACGGCCAGGTAGCCGACGAGGACGTCGCTCCCCGCGGGATCCGGTGCGACGAGTGCGACCGCGGCGTCGACGAGGGGGTGGGCGGCCAGGGCCGCCTCGACCTCGCCGAGTTCTATCCGGAAGCCGCGCAGTTTGACCTGGTGGTCGATGCGGCCGAGGTACTCCAGGTCCCCGTCGGGCAGGGCGCGCGCCAGGTCGCCGGTGCGGTAAAGCCGCTCGCCGGCCGCGAGCCCGGCGGGCCCGTCGGCGCCGCGGTCGGCGAGAGCGGCGAGGCCGGCGGGGAAGCGCTCGGCGGTGAGCTCGGGCCGGCGCAGGTAGCCGCGGGCCAGGCCCGCCCCGGCGACGTACAGCTCGCCGACGGCGCCGCGCGGGACGGTGCGGCCGCGCGCGTCGAGCAGGTGCAGCCGCAGGTCGGGAATGGGCACGCCGATGACGCTGCCGCGGCCCTCCTCGGCGTCGCGGGCGGTCAGCGGGCGGTAGGTGACGTGCACGGTCGTCTCGGTGATGCCGTACATGTTGACCAGGCGGGGCGCGGTGTCGCCGTGCCGGGCGAACCATCCGGCGAGGGCGGCGACGTCGAGGGCCTCCCCGCCGAAGACGACGTGGCGCAGGCTCAGCCCGGACCCGGCCGGACCGGCCGTGCGGTGGTGCTCCTCGTCGGCGCGGGCCAGCTGGTAGAAGGCGGAGGGGGTCTGGTTGAGGACGGTGACCCGCTCGGCGCGCAGCAGGCGGTGGAATTCCTCGGGCGAGCGGCTGGTCCCGTACGGCACCACGACGAGGCGGCCGCCGTGGGCGAGGGCGCCCCAGAGCTCCCATACGGAGAAGTCGAAGGCGATGGAGTGGAAGAGGGTCCACACGTCCCCGGGGCCGAAGCCGAACCAGTGGTCGGTGGCGGAGAACAGCCGGGTGACGTTGGCGTGGGGCACGAGGGTGCCCTTGGGGAGGCCGGTGGAGCCGGAGGTGTAGATGACGTAGGCCAGGTGGTCCGGGGTGACGCCGGTGTCCGGGGCGGTGTCCGGTTCGGCGGCCAGGAGCGGGGCGTCGGCCTGCAGGTCGACGGTGCGCAGGCCGGGGGCGTCCCACAGGGCCCGGGTGCCGGTGGTGCCGACGACGTGCTCCAGGCGGGCGTCCTGGACGATGTGGCGCAGCCGCTCGGGCGGGTTGTCGGGGTCGAGCGGCAGGTAGGCGCCGCCGGCCTTGAGGATGCCGAGCAGCCCGACGACGAGGTCGGCGGAGCGGGGCAGGCACAGTCCGACGAGGGTGTCGGGTCCCACGCCGAGGGCGCGCAGCCGGTGCGCGAGCCGGTTGGCCCGGGTGTCGAGCTCGCGGTAGGTGAGGGAGGTGCCCTCGTGGACGAGGGCGACGGCCTCGGGGGTGCGGGCGGCGTGCCCGGCGAAGATCTCGTGGACGCAAGCGGGCTCGCCCGGAGCGTGCGGGAGGGCGGCGCGGGGCGGCAGGGCGGCGCGGGGCGGCAGCGGCGAGCCGATGCCGCCGCGTTCGCCGGCCGTCAGCATCGGCAGCCTGCTGAGCGGCAGTTCGGGCGTCTCGGTGGCGGCGTCCAGGAGACGGGCGAAGTGCCGGCCGAACTGCTCGATGGTGGTGGCCCCGAACAGGTCGGCCCGGTACTCCAGCCGGCAGCTCAGCGCACCGCCGGTGCGTACGACGTCGAAGGTCAGGTCGAACTTGGCGGTTCCGGCCGGTCCTTCGAGCATCCTGGCCCGCGGGCCGGGCAGGCCGTCGGTCATGCCGTCCTCGTCGTGCAGGCCGAACATGACCCGGAAGAGGGACGCGTCCTCGCCGGTGCGTCCGGGGGCGATGCGGTCGACGACGCGTTCGAAGGGCAGGTCCTGGTGGTCCTGGGCGTCGAGCACGGTGTCCCGTACGCGCTCCAGGTGGACCCGGAAGGCGGGGTCGTCGGACAGGTCCGCGCGGATCACCAGCGTGTTGACGAACAGGCCGACGGTGTCCTGGAACTCCTTGCGGTTGCGGCCCGCCACCGGGCTTCCGACCAGCACGTCGTCGGTGCCCGTGTAGCGGCCCAGCACGATCTGGAAGGCCGCCAGCATCAGCGTGTAGGGGGTGCTGCGGGTGTCACGGCACAGGCGCTCCATCCGGGCGACCACCGGGGCGGGCACCTCGAAGGAGTGCAGCCCGGCCGCGCCGCGGGCCGCTCCGGCACCGGGCCGGCCGTCCCGGGGCAGGGGGGCGTCGGGCAGTTCGCCGCCCAACTGCTTCTCCCAGTACGCGAGCTGGCGCTGGGCGGCGGCTCCGTCGAGCCATTCCTCCTGCCAGTCGGAGAAGTCGGCGTACTGGTACTCGGGGGCCCCCTCGGCCGCGGCCGGCCGCGGCCCGCCGGGGCCGTCGCCGCACCGGACGTACGCGGCGAGGAGCTCGCGGGCGAGGATGCCGACGGACCAGCCGTCGGCGACGATGTGGTGCATGGCGAGCGCGAGGACAGCGCCCTCGGGGGTGTGCAGCAGCGCCGCCCGGAAGAGCGGTCCGGCCTCCAGGTCGAAGGGCCGGTGGTGCTCGGCGGCCATCCACTCCTCGACGTCCTGCGCGCCGCGCGCCGCGGCGCAGGACCAGGCGAGCGCGGCCTCGGTGTCGATGTGCTGCCACAGCTCGCCGTCCCGCAGGACGAACCGGGTGCGCAGCGCCTCGTGCCGGTCGACCAGGCCCTGGGCGCAGGTGCGGAGCGCGGCCTCGTCCACCGGTCCTTCGAGACCGTAGAAGACGGGCATGTGGTAGGTCGGCCTGCCCTCCTCCATCTGCTGGAGGAAGTACATCCGCTGCTGCGCTCCCGACGCGCGGAACGCGCTGAACGACGGCTCCGCAGGGCGTTCGATCGGATCGTGACTGGCCAAGACAACTCCCTCGGCGCCGCACCGGTGCCGGTACGCGGCGCATGCTCCGCTTGCTTGCCCGTCCAGCCTAGGAAGCGCAGCGATTCGGGTGAAGTCGCCTGTTTCCGGTCCCCTGTTCACGTGACCGGGGCTGTGGACGACCTGCACAAGTACCGCCGGAAGGCCGTGTTCCGACACCGTTCGGGGACCCCGGGGCGGGAGACTGCTGCCGCGGACCGAACCGAGATCGCCACAGGAGACCACACCATGCCCTTCATCACCGTCGGCCAGGAGAACACCACCGACATCGACCTCTACTACGAGGACCACGGCAGCGGTCAGCCCGTCGTCCTCATCCACGGCTACCCGCTGGACGGGCATTCCTGGGAGAAGCAGCTCCCCGCCCTGCTCGACGCCGGCCACCGCGTCATCACGTACGACCGGCGCGGCTTCGGGCAGTCGAGTCAGCCCACCACCGGTTACGACTACGACACCTTCGCCGCCGACCTCCACACGCTGATGGAGACCCTCGACCTCACCGACACGATCCTCGTCGGCTTCTCCATGGGCTCCGGCGAGGTCGGCCGTTACCTCGGCACCCGTGGTTCCGGACGCGTGGCCAAGGCCGCCTTCCTCGCCGGCCTGGAGCCGTACCTCCTGAAGACCGACGACAACCCGACCGGTGTCGACGGCAGCGTCTTCGAGGGCATCCTCGCCGCCGTCACGAAGGACCGTTACGCCTACTTCACCGACTTCTACCAGGCCTTCTACAACCTCGACGAGAACCTCGGCACGCGCATCAGCGAGGAAACCGTCCGGGCGAACTGGGTCACCGCCGCCGGCGCGTCCGCGTACGCCTCCCGCGCCGCCGTCCTCACGTGGACCACCGACTTCCGGGCCGACATCCCCAAGATCGACGTTCCCGCCCTGATCCTCCACGGCACCGCGGACCGCATCCTCCCGATCGGGGCCACCGCGGAGCCCTTCCACAAGGCCCTCCCGCACGCCGACTACGTCGCCGTCGACGGCGCCCCGCACGGTCTCCTGTGGACCCACGCCGAAGAGGTCACGAGCGCCCTCCTCGCCTTCATCGGCAAGTAGCGTCCGGCGCGGCCGCCCGCCTCCCCCCGGACTCCGCGGCCGGCACCGCCGCCGAGTCCGGGGCGGCGGCTGCGGCGGCCACAGCCGAGCATGATGCAAGAAATTTGCTTTAAGCTGGCCGCATGAGCCGAAAAGCGATGGTCCGCCCCGGAGGCCGCAGCGCGCGGGTCCAGGAGGCGGTCCACACCGCCGTGCGTGAGCTCCAGGCCGAGCCGGGGCGTCCGGAGCTGACCATCCCGATGGTCGCGGCGCGGGCCGGCGTCACTCCGTCGACGATCTACCGCCGCTGGGGCGACCTGCAGGAGCTGCTCTCGGACGTCGCCGTCGAGCGCCTGCGCCCGGACGCTGCGCCGGAGGACCACGGAGACCTGCTGGAGGACCTGCGGGGCTGGGCCGAGCAGTTCCAGGAGGAGATGGCCTCGCCCACGGGACGGGCGTACATCCGTGACGCGCTGCTGGGGGACCCCGACGGCGACAACGCGGGGCGGTGTTCGGCCTACGCGGCGGAGCAGATCGCCATCGTGCTCGCCCGCGCCGCGGAGCGCGGCGAGGAGGCCCCGGACGTCGAGACCGTGCTCGACCGGGTCGTGGCGCCGATGATGTACCGCATCCTGTTCCGCCCCGACGGCCTCACCGGCGCGTACGCGCACCGGCTCGCGCGAGAGGCCGTAGAAGGCTTCGGCACACCCCGCTGACCGGCCCGCCGGACGCACCGTCGCCGGGCACGCCGTCGTCGGGCACGCCGTCGTCGGACGCACCGTCGCCGGTCAGCGGCGCGCCGGTGCGGCGGCCACGGGTTCGAGCCGGTAACCGTCCCCCTCGACCACCACGCGACCGGCGGTCGGCGCGGGGAAGTGCGTACCGAGGACCAGGGCACCGGTGCCGGCGAGCCGGGCGAGCAGCGCGCGGCGGGTGGCCTCGGCCTGCACCGGGTCGATGTCGACGCAGCTGCCGATCTCCGGACGGGCCAGCTGCACGGGGTGGTGGACGGCGTCCCCGGTGACGAGGGCCGCCGCGCCCGCGCTGCGCACCTCCACGGCGATCTGTCCGGGGGTGTGCCCCGGTGCGGGCAGCAGGCGCAGCCCCTCGGCCACGTCGATCCCCTCGGCCGGTACGTCGACCAGGTCGAGCAGTCCCGCCTCCTCGACCGGCACGACGGAGTCGCGGAACATGCCGCGCCGGGCCTCGTCCATGTCGTAGGCGGCCCAGAACTCGTACTCCGCCCTCGACGTCAGGTAGCGGGCGCCCGGGAAGGTCGGCACCCATGCGCCGTCCACCTCGCGGGTGTTCCATCCGACGTGGTCGGTGTGCAGATGGGTGAGGATCACCAGGTCGACGTTCCCGGGGGTGAATCCGATGTCCGCGAGGCGCGCCAGGTAGTCGGTACGGAGGTCGTTCCACGCCGGGTTGGCCCTCGTCTTGCCGTTGCCGATCCCGGTGTCGACGAGGACGCGCAGACCGTCCACCTCCAGCGCGAAGCTGTGGCTGTCGAGGTGCAGGACACCGTCCGGGCCGGCGAAGTCGGGCCGCAGCCAGTCGTGTTCGGCCACCACGTCCGGGGTGGCGGCCGGCAGCAGCCACGGTCCGGTCGCGGGCGGCAGCGGCACCTCGTCGACGCGGTGGACCGCGATCTCCCCGACGGACCAGTGGGCAGGGGCTCCGGACGGGGCCGGCTCGGTGAACTGTGCGGTGCGCATGCGCATGTTCCTTCGTCTGGAGAGGACCGGCCAACAACAAAAGCGATTCATTCGCTTTAAGTGACGGTAGGTCCTACCGTGAGCTAACGCAAGTTGTTAGCTTTAACGCGGCGGTGATCGTTCCGCCGTTTCCCGGAAGGAAGGCCGCACATGTCCGCCTCGGACCTCACTCCCCCCGAAGCCGCCCGCTGGGCCGCACGGTCAGGGCTTCCGCTGGCGCAGGACCGCCACGCGGGAGTGGCGGCCACCGCCGACCACATCCACGCCGTCGTATC
This sequence comes from Streptomyces sp. NPDC001502, assembly GCF_042894785.1. Lineage (NCBI taxonomy): Bacteria > Bacillati > Actinomycetota > Actinomycetes > Kitasatosporales > Streptomycetaceae > Streptomyces > Streptomyces sp. NPDC001502. Next base: position 277,704 of record NZ_JBIAVW010000006.1, on the reverse strand, counting down.
GCTCCTGCGGGAACTGGACTTCGGCGAGACACCGCCCTCCGCGGCGTACCGCGCGGGAGGGGAGCAGCACGATGGAACCGTATGAGCTGACCGTGGCCGAAGCGGCCGAGGCCGTACGCACCCGGCGGGTCTCACCGGTCGAACTCGTGGACTCGGCTCTGGCGCGCATCGCGCGGGTCGAACCGCGCCTGAAGGCCTTCACCGCCGTGACGGCCGACCGTGCGCGCGACGCGGCCCGCCGGGCGGAGACCGAGATCGCCCGCGGCACGCACCGGGGACCCCTGCACGGCATGCCCGTCGGCCTGAAGGACCTCATCGACGTGGCCGGGATTGCGACCACGGCGAGCTCCCGGGTACGGACGGGGCACCGGGCGGAGGCCGACAGCACGGTCGCGGCACGGCTCGCCTCGGCCGGAGCGGCCTTGGTGGGCAAGACCCACACGCACGAGTTCGCCTACGGCCTGACCACCCCTCAGACGGCCAACGCCTGGAACCCGGACCGGGTGGCCGGCGGGTCCAGCGGCGGGTCCGCCGTCGCCGTCGCCGCGGGGGCGGCCGCCTTCGCCCTGGGGACCGACACCGGCGGATCGATCCGGGTGCCCGCCGCCCTGAACGGGGTCGTCGGCCTGAAACCGACGTACGGGCTGGTGCCGCGCCACGGCGTGACCTCGCTGGCCTGGTCGCTCGACCACGTGGGCCCCCTCACCCGTACCGTGGAGGACGCGGGGCTGGTCCTGGCCGCCCTGGTCGGGCACGACCCCCGCGACCCGGCGTCCGTCGCGGCTCCGGCCGCGGACCACAGGCCGGACCCCGGCACGGATCCGGCGGATCCGGCGGATCTGACGGGGCTGCGGGTCGGGGTGCCGGGCAACTACTACTTCGACCGGGTGGACCCGGAGGTCGAGGCCGCCGTCCGGCGGGCGATCGGGCGCCTGGAGGAGCTCGGTGCCCGGCTCGTCGACGTCGAGATCCCGATGACGCGCTACATCCGGGCGGCCCACTGGGGCCTGATGGTGCCCGAGGCCTCCGCCTACCACGAGCGGACCCTGCGGGCGGTTCCCGACCTGTACGAGGCCGACATCCGGGTCCTCCTGGAGGCGGGCGAGCTCACGACCGCGGGCGACTACCTGCGGGCCCAGCGCGCCCGCACCCTCATGGGGCAGGCCTGGCGGAACATGATGGAGGCGGTCGACCTGATCGCCGCGCCGACCGTGCCGCTCACCGCCGTCGAGTCCGGCCGGACCAGCGTGACCTGGGGTGACGGCAGCGTGGAGAGCGTCGCCGACGCGTACGTACGGCTGTCGGCCCCGGCCAACCTCACGGGCGTTCCGGCGCTGAGCCTGCCCGTCGGCCTGGACTCCGCAGGCCTGCCCATCGGCATGCAGCTCATGGGGAGGCCCTTCGGCGAAGCCGCGGTGCTGCGCGCGGGACACGCCTTCGAGCGGACCGTCACCGCACGCGGTCTGGCCCCGGACCGGGCGGCGTAGCGGGGCGGGGCGGGGCGGGGGTGCGCGGACCGCCGCCACGCGGTGAACCAGCCGTGGCAGAGGTGGAGTTGAGCCAGTCACGGCCGCCGCGGCCGGTGCGTCTGGTGGGGGTGGGGGCCGCTATGTAATGTCACATCGCATGATGCTCTTACGGCGTGCGGCATCGGCCGCCGCCCTTCTCGCCACCGTCCTTCCCCTGGCCGTCGCCTCGCCCGCGCACGCGGCCGACGGCTCGTCCTCCTGCCGCGCCGACGCGTCCGTACCGCTGGACGCCGAACAGGCGCGGCTCTCGGACGCCCGCACCACGGCCCTCGTCGAGCGCGGCGGGTTCGGGGACTTCGTCCGGCGGTTCCCCGCCGCGCTGTGCGCGACCCGCGGTCCCGCCGAGGCCGGCCGACTGGTCACCGACTGGGGCGAGGCCCTCTGGCAGGCCTCCGTACGGCGGGCCCAGGGACAGCGGCCCGGCGGCGACCTCGCCCCCGGGGACGACCGCCCGCTGTACTGGGCGCGGCTCGGCATGACCGCCGCACTCGCCCGCTGGCAGCCGGAGTTCACCGCCGACCGGGCCGCGCTCCGCGCCCGCTTCGAGGACGCCTCCCGGGGCCTGACGAACAATGCCTTCCGGACCGCGCCGGGCGTACGGCGCGTCTTCATCAGCGGGTTCGACCCCTTCGGGCTCGACGCCGAGATACGCCGCGCCAACCCGTCGGGATCGGCCGCCCTCCAGCTCAACGGACGGCGCGTGACCCTCGCCGACGGCAGCCCCGCCGAGATCCGCGCCGTGGTCCTCCCCGTACGGTACGCCGACTTCGACGCCGGCATGGTGGAGCGGGCGTTCGCCCCGCGCATGGCCGGCGGACCGGCCTCGGCCGACGTCATCACCACCGTCAGCCAGGGCTACCCCGGCATCTTCACCCTGGAGGACTGGGCGGGACGGGCACGGTCCGCCGACCCGTACCCCGACAACGTGCGCGCCCTGTCCGGCGGCACCCGTGAGCACCCGGTGACCGCCCCCGGCCTCGGCCCGGGCCCGGAGTTCATCCGCACCACGCTGCCCGCCGACGCGGTCACCGGCGCCGTGCAGACCCCGTACCCCGTGCTCCTCAACAGCGACGTGACCGAGATTCCGGCGGGCGGCACGGCTCCCGTCGACCGGACCGACGGCCCGACCCCGGGCTCGCGGGCCGTGGCGGGCGGCGGTGGCGGCTATCTGTCCAACGAGGTGGCGTACCGCTCCAACCGGCTGCGCGCCGAACTCGCCCCGCACCTGCCCGGCGGCCATCTCCACACCCCGGTGCTCACCGGTCTGCCGGCCGACCCCCGGCAGCTGACCGGCCCCGAGTTCGAACGCACCGAGAGCGCGATCGCCGCGGAGGTCCGTACGGTCCTCGAACACGCCGCCGCGCGGCGCTAGGGGGTGTCCTGCCGGTCGGGCCGGATCAGGGAGCGGTGCCCGGTGCGTGCGAGCGTGCGTGCCGGGTACGCGAGCCCGGCCTGGCCGACAAGGCGGCCTAGGGCCTGTCTTTTGGATCAGGCCGGGTCAGCCCGCGGCGTCTGGTGCCGTGCATCGCAAGGCCGAGGAGGGAGTCCATGCGGAGCATCGACGACCGACGAGAACGCAGCGAGGTGCGGTGCCAGGCGTCGCGGGCCCGGCATGATCCGAAAGACAGGCCCTAGCGGCAGCCCCGCCTGCGGTGCGGCCTGCTGCCATGGGGCAGGATGGCAGCCCGTTCCGGATGCGTACACACGCCCGAACGCGGCTTCACGCACGACAAACTGACAGGTGACAAGGTGACGACACACCCACACCCCATACGACGGCCGGCGGCGCCCGTCGCCACTCCCGCGGGCCGGCGCGGCGCACCGGAGGGGGTCCGTTGACCCGGGATCTCGTCCTGCACGACTGGCTCGTCGCCGGGATCGCACTGGCGGCGGGCGCCGCGGCCGGGCTGCTGTTGCGCGCCCTCCTGCGCTGGCTGGGCCGGCACGCCGAGCGGACCCGGTGGCGGGGGGACGACATCATCGTCGACGCGCTGCGCACCATCGCGCCCGGAGCCGCCCTGATCGCGGGCGCGGCCGTGGCCGCCACGACCCTGCCGCTCACCGCACGCGTCTCGGGGTTCGTGAACCAGTCGCTGACCGCGCTGCTCATCCTCATCGCCACGCTCAGCGCGGCGCGGGTCGTCGCGGGCCTCGTCCAGTCCGTCGCGGCATCGCGCACCGGCGTGGCCGCGTCGGCGTCCATCTTCGTGAACATCACGCGGATCGTGGTCCTCGTGATGGGCGTTCTCGTCGCCCTGGAAACCCTCGGCGTGTCCATCGCGCCGCTGGTCACCGCCCTCGGAGTGGGTGGTCTGGCGGTGGCCCTGGCCCTCCAGGACACCCTCGCCAACCTCTTCGCCGGCGTGCACATCCTCGCCTCGAAGACCGTGCAGCCCGGTGACTACATCCGGCTCACCAGCGGTGAGGAGGGCTACGTCGTCGACATCAACTGGCGCAACACCGTGGTCCGCAACCTGTCGAACAACCTGGTCATCATCCCCAACGGCCGTCTCGCCCGGACCAACATGACCAACTTCACCCAGCCGGAGGCCCAGTTCTCGATCCTGGTCCAGGTGGGTGTGGGCTACGAGAGCGATCTGGAGCACGTCGAGCGGGTGACCCTCGACGTGGTCGGCCAGGTGATGGCGCACGTGGACGGCGCGGACCCCGCGCACGAAGGGGCCGTCCGCTTCCACACGTTCGCGGACTCCCGGATCAACTTCACGGTGATCCTCGGCGTCGGCGAGTTCAGCGACCAGTACCGGATCAAGCACGAGTTCATCAAGCGCCTGCACGAGCGGTTCCGGGCGGAGGGCATCTCGATCCCCGCTCCGACGCGTACGGTCGCGCTCCACCGGGACGAGGTGCAGGCGCCGGCGGCACCGCACCCGCCGGTCCCGCACCAGCGCGAGGCGCCGCCGTCGATGCTCGCGGACAGCGGCCGGTAGACCGCGGACCCCGCACCCCGCACCCCGCCCCCTCGCGTGCACGTCGGCCGGCGCGCACGCGAGGGTGCGCACGCGAAGGGGCGACGGCGGCCCGGGTGCGGAATCCGTATGCGGTACGTCAAGACCTCACCACGGCGGGTGCCTCCTCCCCCCGCCGTGGGCAGGCTGCACGTGGCGACAGCCGATCGGCCATCTGGTTCCGGTCACATCCGGTGGGAGGCATCACATGCCCGGGTACCGACTCCACGACCGTGCGGCGCTGTTCGGGGCCCTGGTGGTGCCCCTCCTCGTGGCACTCGCGCTCGTCCCCTTGCGCACCTGGCTCTCCCCGGCGAACGAGGCCCTTGTCCTGGTCGTCGCCGTGGTCGTGATCGCCGCCTCCGGCACCCGGGCCGCCGCGGCCCTGGCCGCGCTCTCCGCGGCCATCTGGTTCGGCCTCTTCCTCCTCGCCCGGCCCTACGAGCGGTTCACCATCGCCGACCGGGACGAGCTCCAGACGGCCGTCCTCCTGCTGGCCGTCGGGCTGATCGTCTCGCAACTGGCCGTCCGTGCCCGCAGGCTGGAGGCGGTCGTGGTCACCGGCGCCGCACACCTGTCCAGCCTCCAGGGCACCGCTCGGCTGACCGAGCGGGGCGGCTCACCGGACGCGGTGGTCGAGTTCGTCCGCCGGGAGCTCATCGGTCTGCTGGGTCTGCGCGGCTGCCGCTTCGAGTACGGGACCCTGATCGGGCGCCGACCGAGGCTGGAGCACGACGGCGGCCTGTGGCTGCGCCGCGGCGACGAGGTCACCGGGTACGCCGACTGGCCGGACGGCGAGACCGAGCTGCGGGTCGTCGGGGGCGGCCACTACTACGGCCGTTTCCTCCTCGATCCCCCTCCCGGTCGCCGCCTGCCGCCCGAGGACGCCCGCTCGGTGGCGGTCGCGCTGGCCGCGCTGGCGGGTGCAGCGCTGGACACGGCCGGGGTGTCCCACCGCAGCTGAACCGCCCTCAGGACGGCGGGCGGCGGGAACGGTGGGAGCGGTGGACGCGGGCGAGGACGAGCACGGTGTCGTCGGTCGGCGGGTCGGGCAGCAGGCTTCCGAGGATGCTGTCCGCCATCTCCTCCAACGGCCGCCCGTCTCCTCCCAGTTCGGCGCGCAACGCGTCCAGGCCGATCTCGATGTCCCGACCCCGCGCCTCGATGAGGCCGTCGGTGTACAGGGCGAGGGTCGAGTGCTCGGGCAGTTCGATCTCGGTCGTCCGGAACGCGCAGCCGCCCACGCCGAGCGGGACCCCCAGCACCTCGTCCACGGTCTGCACCGTGCCGTCCGGCCGGAGCACCAGGGGCGGGGGGTGGCCCGCGCTGGCGATACGGGCCCGCCCGTCGCGCGGGTCGTAGACGATGTACAGGCAGGTCGCCAGCTCGATGCCGGCCTCCTGGGCGCACGCGTCGAGTTCGGTGAGCAGGTCGGCGGGCTCGCTGACGTGGCCGGCCAGCGCGTTGGCGGTGATGCGCAGGCGCCCCATCGCGGCGGCCGCCGACACCCCGTGCCCCATCACGTCGCCCACGACGAGGACGACCCGGCCGTCGGGCAGGTCGATCACGTCGTACCAGTCGCCGCCGACCTCGGTGATCCGGCTGCCGGGCACGTACCGGTGGGCCACGTCCACGTACGGGGTGGCCGCGAGCGCGCTGGGCAGCAGGGCTCGCTGCAGGGTGAGGGCGATGTCCTGGACCCGGCTGAAGAGGCGGGCGTTGTCCAGGCAGATCGCGGCGCGCGAGGCGAGCTCGCCGGCCAGGCTGACGTCCTCCGGACTGAAGGGCGGCCGGGCGGCGGACCGGCCGAAGATGGCGATCCCCTGGACGGTGCCCCTGGCGATGAGCGGGGCGACGAGGATGCAGGCCACCCCGCTCTCGGCCATGAGCCGGGCGCGGGACTCGATGACGACGGTGCGGGCCAGGAACTGCTCGTCCACGACGGCCGAGATGGCACGACCGGTGCTCAGCATGTCGTGGATGACGGAGCCGGGCGGGTAGCGCACCTTCTCCACCCCGCTCACGAGTTCGACGGCCGGCGCGGGCAGGGTCGTCCCGGAGGCGATCCGGCGGGTGATCAGCGGTCGCGCCGGGTCGAAGTCCTCCGACTCGTCCATCCACTCGACGACCTCGACCACGGCGCCGTCGCAGAAGTCCGGCATCGACGCGTCGACCAGTTCCTGGGCGGTGAGGTTCACGTCCAGGGTGGTCCCGATCCGGGTGGAGGCCCCGTCCAGGAGCGCCAGCCGGCGGCGGCTGGCGGTGGCCTCCAGGATGGCCCGCTCCCGGTCCGTCACGTCCACCATCAGACCGCCGACCCCCGGGCGCGTGCCCACCGCCCGGCTCAGCGGGAAGAAGCTCACGGACCGCACCTGGTCGCGGTCGGGATGCCCCCGGGGGCGCACCCCGACCAGCGTCCCCACGACGGGCGCCCCGCCCCGGGCGACGGCACGGAGCATCCGCTCGTACTCGCCACCGTCGGACATGATCATGATTTCGTCCATGCGCCGCCCGAGATGACCCTCGATCGGCACGCCGTCCATGTCGGCGAGCGCCTGGTTGAGGTGGATGTACCGCAGGTCCTGGTCGATCATGACCAGGCCGATGGGGCAGGTCTCGAACAGGGCGTCGAGGAAGGCGAGGTTGGTCTTGACCCGGTCGAGTTCGTCGCTGCGGCTCGACAGGACCATCACCACCGAGGGGCCGGACCCGGTCACGGAGAAGGACCGGAAGCCGCAGTCGAAGGCCGTGCCGTCCCGGTGCCGTGCCGTCAGCCGGCCCCGCCAGTAGCCCTGCGTACGGCCTTGTTCCGTCAGCCGGGCGCACGATGCGGACGTGCCGCGGGTGGCGTCGGCGAAGAGGACGGCACCGGGCCGGGTGAGGACGGCGCCGGGTTCGTACCCGAAGAGGTCACGGGCGCCGGGCCCCCAGAAGCAGACGCGGTCGTGTTCGTCGATGCCGAGGACGGCCACGGGCACGCGCTCCAGCAGCGACCCCGGCTCGGCCCAGATCGGGCCGTGGGTCTCCTCGCCCCCCGGCCGGGCCGATGGCACGAGACGCCCCCTTCCGCACGCCGTCCTCTCCACATCATCATGCGGACACGCCGTGCGGGCACGCCGGGCGTCGCGCGGCGGCCCGGGACGAGCGCCGTGCGGGGGGGCGCTCGTCATCGCGGGCGGGACACCGAAGGGAGATCGATCGGCATTCACCAGGCAAATGGCGCGATCTCCGCGTCATATGCCCACGCCCATGACCGGTTCACCTCTTGGATGATCCACCGTAACGACACGGGGTGGGTCGGCCCGGTTCCGTGCCCTGCACCAGGTGCCGTCCCGGGCCGCTCCTGGTTGACTGGCCGTGGCCACCACCCTCCGGACCGCTTGGCGGCTCTCGCGGCCACGGAGGGACCCGGTGCCGGAAGCCCCTGCGCGCCGACAGCGGTGTTCGGCGCGCAGGGCTTCGCCGGCCGGCCGGCCCGTCGGCCGCACCCGTACATCGTGGCGCTGAGACGGGCCGCTTTTTCGACACCCCGGCACCTGCCGGGCCCGCCCGGCTCCAGCATGATCGAAGCTCTGCGCCGGAGCGGCGGCTCACACGCCCCGCTCCGCTCCGCTTTCCTTCGATCCCGGGAGTCCGGTCCTATGTCCGACATCAGCGTGCGTTCCGTGCGGGCCGGCGATTTCGCCCAGTGGCGCGCCCTCTACCGCGGCTACGCCGACTTCTACGGGGTGGAGCAGACCGAGGAGGCGGCCGCCACGGTCTGGTCTTGGGTGACCGACCCCGGCCACGAGGTCAGCGCCCTGGTGGCCGAGGACACCGAGGGGCGGCTGCTGGGCCTCGCCCACTACCGCCCGTTCGCGCGCCCGCTCTCCGCGACGGTCGGCTGCTTCCTCGACGACCTGTTCGTGGCCCCGCAGCACCGCGGTTCGGGCGCCGCCGACCTGCTGCTCGGCGCACTGCGCGAGCTCGCGGCCGAGCGCGGCTGGAGCGTGGTCCGCTGGATCACCGCCGACGACAACCACCGGGCCCGGTCCAAGTACGACCGGGTCGCCACGCGCACCATGTGGGTCACCTACGACATGACCCCCCTGAGCCCCTGACGGTACGGCGCCAGGACCCTCACGTCGGATGTGACGCGGCGGGCCTTGCCCTACTGACGTTCCTCGCGGAGAGCAAGCGCGCCGGGTGGCCGAGCGCAACCACGGCGACATCGCCCTCACCCAGCAGCGGACGGATGCGGTCCAGCACCGCGTCCGTGCGTCGCCGCCCTGGGCGGCGCGCGGTCAGGCGGGAAGGTCCATCAGGAGCAGGGGGGCCGTGGTGGGTTGCGTGGATCCTCCGGCGGGTTCGACGGTGAGGCCGATCGCGGCGGCGTCGGCGGCGTCGCCGTCGACGAGGACGGTGCCGTCCTGCTGGATGAAGCCGGCCGGGCGCATGGTGCCGTCGTGGTCCAGCCACAGCTGGTAGGTGGTGCCGGGGACGGGCGCCGGCAGTCCGCCGGCCGTGAAGACGGCCTTGTTGCGCAGGGCCGAGGAGACGACGGTGGCGGAGGCTCCGTTGCTGGTGCGGCCGTGGGCCGCGCGGGCGTCGGGAGCGGCCAGGACCGTGCTGACGTCGTCGAGGCGCTGCTCGATCTGCCGGGCCTGCTGTTCGTAGTGGCGGCTCTCCTGGCTCTGCCAGGCGGCCAGGCCCGCGAACAGGGCCGCGGCGGCCACGCTCGCGGCCACGGCGAACCGGCCGGCCTTGCGGCGCAGCGTGCCGCGCAGCGGGACCGGGGAGAGGGTGGTGGAGCTTCGGGGCGGGAGTTGGCGCACCCCGTCGACGGCCGCCAGGGTCCGCTGCTTCATGGCGGCGGGGGGTTGCCGGGCCACGGCGGCGGCCAGCCGGGCTGCGGTGGCCTGGAACTCGGCCACTTCCAGGCGGCAGTCCTCGCACCGGGAGAGGTGGTCGGTGAACGGCTCGCGTTCGCCGGGGTCCAGGGCGTTCAGGGCGTAGGCGGCGGTGAGGGCGTGGCTGTCGGACCGGTGCCGGTTCATGTGGTCACCCCCATGCAGTCGCGGAGCCGGATCAGTCCGTCGCGCATGCGCGTCTTGACGGTGGGAAGCGGCGCGTGGAGGACTTCGGCGACCTCGCGGTAGGTCAGGCCCTGGTAGTAGGCCATGGTCACCACCTGGCGCTGGAGTTCGGTGAGGCCGCCCAGGCAGCGGCGGACCTGTTCGCTGTCCAGGCGGGTCTCGACCTGTTCGGCGACCTCGTCGAAGGCCGTCCGGTGTTCGCGGGCGGCCTGCGCGCGTTCGCGGTCGGCGGACGCCTGGGCGGAGCGGACCCGGTCCACGGCCCGCCGGTGGGCGATGGTCGCCGCCCAGGTGGTGACGCTGCCGGAGTCGGGCCGGTAGCGGGCGGCCTGCCGCCACAGGTCGATCATGACCTCCTGGGCGACCTCCTCGGACTGGGCCCGGTCGCGTACGACTTTGAGCGCGATCCCGAAGATCAGGGGGGCGAGGGCGTCGTACAGGACGGAGAACGCCTCTTTGTCGCCGTGGGCGACCTGCCGCATGACCTCGGGGAGGCCGGTGCGGTCGGTGGGGCCATCGGTGGGGTCGGGACCGAAGGGGCTCGGCTGATTCACGGTGCGGGCTCCGGCCGTGGGGACCAGACGCAGGGTCGGCCGGTGGCGTCCGGCCGGGGGCGGGGTGTCCATCGCATGGTGGTCCTTGTCCGGAGAGCAGCGGCCGGACCGCCGCGCAGGGCGGTGTCGGCCACAGGTCCAGGGGATGGGTCTGATGGTTCTTCGTAGCGGAGGTGCCCGCGGATGGGAGGGCGTTCACGCTCCGGGACGGCGCGCGGTTCCCTCGTTCGAGGGAACCGTCCGGTCAGCCGTCCCGCCAGGTGATCACTGCGATGACCTGCTTGCCGCGCGGTGAGCGGCTGACGAAGAGGTCCGCGCCGAGCGCCCGGACGATCTGCAGCCCTCGCCCCCGGGTGGCGTCGGTCCCGTGGCCGTCGCCCCGCTGCGGCAGGGAAAGCGAGCCGTCGCTGACGCAGATGCCCGCCCGGCCCCGGTCCAGGCTGATCGTGAGCGCGTACGGGGGCATGGCGTGCCGGACCGCGTTGGTGGCGAGCTCGGACGCGATCAGCAGAATGTCGCAGGCGGTCTCCTGTGGGCAGCGCACGGGGTGCAGGGCCAGGGTGCGCGCGGCGCTGCGGCGGGCTTCCCCGGCGGCCTGCGGTCCTGAGGGGAGTGGGTGGTGCACGGTCCTCGGCCGCGCCGGGGGTGCGATTGCGGTGTCCATGACGGTTCCTCGCTGTGCGAGCGGCCCCGGTGGATCCGGGCCGGACCAGGGGCCGGGAACGGACGGGGTTCCGGGGCGGTGACCCCGGAACCCCTTTGTGCCAGGTCGGCGCTACGGCGCTACGGTGCTGTGGCGCTACGGTGCCGTGGCGCTACGGGCTACCACTTGCTGTGGCAGTTCCAGTGGCCGGGCACCCAGTGCTTCGAGTGGCCCTTGTCCCACCAGCCGTCGTGCCAGTTGCCGTGGTGGTCGCGGTGGCCCTGGTGCCAGGTGCCGTGGTGCCACTTGGATTCCCAGTGGCCCTTCACCCAGGTGCACCGGTCATGGCGGTCCCACCGGTTGTGGCGGTCGTGGCGGTCATGGCGGTGGTCACGATCGCGGTCTCGGTCTCGGTCACTGGTGAGCGTCGAGCTCACCGTGGCGGACGTCGCCGGGGCGGCGTTCGCGGTGCCGGAGAGGCCCAGCAGCGACCCGCCGGCCAGCAGCCCGGCGGACGCGGCTCCGACGATCAGGCGCCGTGTGCGCAGCGAACCGGTCATCGCACTCACCTCCTTCCCTTCCTCGGACGGTCGGTTCAGCGGCCCCTTCGACCTCAGGAGCCTCATCAGGGATTCGCCACGAACGGGATGAGGGATTGGAAAATCCTCATCACCGGACAAAAGCCATCGACGCGAAAGCGGTAATCAGCTACCGACGAATACAGCATCTGCTAGGTGAATTCCTGAGATTCGCCATATCTGCCGCCTTATCTGACTGATACATTCCGCAGGCGCAATCCGCACACCCCATCCCGTCACGACTGTCCACCGACCTGGTCGGACGCCGTGCCGAGCACCTCGGTCAGACCGAAGTCCCGAGAACCACAACGGATGCGTCGGAGGCCGTGCGGCCATGGCCGCCTCCAGCCGAGATCCACCTCCGAAGGGGAAATTCTGATGCGAAAGATGCTTCTGCGGCGCCCGGCCGCGGGAAAGGCGCTGGTCGTGAGCGCCCTGCTGGCCCTGGCCGTACCGGGAATCGCGTACGCCAACACGGTCGGTGTGACCGTGAAGACCCCGGGCGCCACCATGGGGCCCGGCTCCGCCTTCTCCGAGATATCCACCAACGCCGCCTGTAGCAGCGGCCTGATCTCCGGTGGCGGGATCGCCCAGGCCATCGGCACCGGCACCTCGTCGAACGGCAACAAGATCAACGGCACCTCGCCGAGCCCCGACGGCAGCACCGAGTACACCGGCTCCACCGGCGTCGTCGGGACCGACGTGGCCTACTGGCTCGGCATCGGCGGCAGCGGCGGCGCGGTGAACGCCTCCTTCTCCAGCACGCCGTACGCCATGTGCTTCACCAGCAGCCTGATCAACCACACCCAGGTGGTCATGAACAAGATCGCCGGACCCACCACCAGCGGGACGGTGGGCCTGGTCACCGCGAGCTGCCCGGCCAACACCCGCCTGATCGGCGGCGGCGCCCGCATCACCCCGGCGAGCGTCGGCAGCCTCAAGCCCATCGCGAGCTTCCCCACCTTCAACGACTCCGCCCACGGCTTCGGCCAGAAGGCCGCGGCCGACGGCGAGAACAACCCCGACTCCTGGACCGCGGTCGGCTGGAACGGAGGCGGCGGCAACAGCAACAACACCACGTACGCCTACGCGATCTGCAGCGGCAACAACATCGACATCAGCGGTGCCACCGTCAAGGTCCGCCACAGCGAGGTGAGCGGCCCGACCGCGGCCACCAGCGGCCAGACGGTCACGGTCGGCTGCGGCGGCAACGACGGAAAGCTGATCGGCGGAGGCGCCGCGATCAGCGGTGGCAGCGTCACGACCACCAACTTCACCGGACCCGGGTCGGTCGGCGACCACCTCAACGGCAGCTACCCGAGCAACTCCGGCGGCACCCCGGTCGGTGACGGAACCACCACCGCCGCCTACTGGACGGCCGTCACCCACACCGGCGGAGTCAGCTCGCCGGGCACCTACTCCGACGCCTGGGCACTGTGCGCCGACGACGGCGTCTGAGTCACCGACAGCTGCCCGTCCCCTCCCACGTACTCTCGTTTGGACTCTCATTGAGCATTTTCAGATCCAGGACAGCAGTGGCGGCCGGCGTGACCGGCCTGCTGGCGGCCCTACTGGCGGCCGTGCCCGCGACCGCGGACCCGGCCGGGGCGCCGTCGCCCTGCGGCACGGGCGGCACCTTCACCGCCTCGCCTCCCACCTGCACCTACACGGCGGTCGGTACGGACACCTTCGCCGTACCCGAGGGCGTGAACGCGGTCACCATCGACGTGTTCGGAGCCGAGGGCGGCAGCGCGGCCGGCTTCGTCACCCCCAACCCCCCGAACGAGGGGGCGCCCGGCGGACTCGGCGGCGAGACCCGCGCGGCCCTCGCCGTGAGCGCGGGCCAGAACCTTCAGATCACGGTGGGCGGGGCGGGCAGCTCCGGCAGTTCGCGGCGCGGCGAGTACGCCCGGCCAGGCGGCACCGGCCACGGGGCCGGCGGCGGCGGTGCGCACGGCGGGGGCGGCTCCGGCGGCGGCGCCACCGATGTGCGCACCGGTGCCTTCGGACCGGCCGACCGGATCCTCGTCGCCGGCGGCGGCGGGGGCGCGGGCAACGGCGGGCCCCTGCTGCGCGGCGGCCACGGCGGCGGCCCGGCCGGTGAGGCCGGCGGCCACGGCGGCGGTCCGGAAGGATCCGGTATCGGGGGCGGTGGCGCGACCCGGACCGAGCACGGGACCGGCAGCCGCACCTCCCCCCTCGGCGGCCCCGGCATACCCGGAGGCGACGTCGACCCCAACACCGGGCAGCCCAACCCGGGCAGCGGCGGCCCCGGCGGCAACGGCGCACGCGGCGGCAACGGCGGCGGAGGCGGTGGCGGCGGCTACTTCGGCGGAGGCGGCGGTTCCGGCGGCGGGAACCCGGACAACCTGTACGGGGCCGGCGGCGGGGGCGGCAGCGGCTTCGCGGCTCCCGCGGCCACCGACGTCGCCCTCCTGCCGGGGGTGAACCGCGGCAACGGCAAGGCGGTCGTCTCGTTCCGGTACGGGACCTCGCTCTCGGTGGCCGCGGACACCGCCGCACCACTGTTCGGGCATCCCGTGACCCTCACCGCGACCGCCACCGCGGCGAATCCGGCCGCGGGCACGGCGGGCGGGACGGTCACCTTCTTCGACGGGACGGCTCCGCTGGCGACCGTACCGCTCGACGGCGGGCAGGCCCGGCTGCGCACCACCGCGTTCCGGCCCGGCGCCCACGCGATCACCGCGACGTACGGCGGGGACGCGAGCCACACGCCGGGCGCGACGGCCGGGCCGTCCGCCGTCACGGTCGGTTTCAGCCTGCCGTGCATCACGACGGCACGCGTCGGCGCCCTGACGGTGGCCGCCGGCCAGGCGCTCTGCATCGCCTCGGGAGGCAGCCAGACGGGCCCGGTCAAGGTGGCTCCGGGCGGATCCCTGGCGATCACGGACGCCCGCGTCACCGGGCCCGTGTCCGCCGAAGGCGCCCTGGCCCTCGCCCTCTGCGGCTCGCGCCTCACCGGCCCCGTCTCCGTGACGGACAGCGCCGGCTACGTCCTGGCCGGCTCGGACGACGCGTCGACCGCCTGCGGCGGCAACACCTTCCAGGGTCCGCTGACCTTCGAGGGCAACACCGGTGGCCTCCAGGCCTCCGCCAACACGGTCACCGGACCGGTACGGATCGACCGCAACAGCGGGAGCGGACCGCTGCCCGGCGCGGACGTCCCGGCGTTCCGTGCCAACCGGGTCACCGGACCGCTGCGTTGCGAGGGCAACGCACCGGAGCTGGTGCAGACGGGCACCCTCGTCCAGGGGCCCCGCTCGGGCCAGTGCCGCCCGGCTCCGTAGCCGGACCCACTCCGTGGCCGCGACCGGGCTCGCGGCCACGGCCGGCCACGGCGGGCGGTGACCGCGGGCGGTGACGGCGCGCGCTGACGGACAGGCACCCGGGACGATCGGTCCCGGGTGCCTCGCCGTTCGCGGCCGGAGCGGCACCGCCTATGCTGCGGGCGTGCCGTCGTACTCCGTGGGCCTCGCCGCCCAACTGCTGCGCGTGAGCCCCGAAACCGTCCGCCGGTGGACCGGGACGGGCCGGCTGCCGGCCGACCGCGCCCCGGACGGTTCCCACGCCGTCGACGGCGTGGTCCTCGCCGCCTTCGCCAAGGAACGCGCCGCCGGAATGCACCCGTTGCCGCCGGGCACCGCGCTGACCTCCGTACGGAACTCCTTCGCCGGAATCGTCACCGCCGTACGGCTCGACGCCGTGGCGGCCCGGGTGGAGATCCAGTCGGGGCCGCACCACGTGGTGTCCGTGGTGACCAGGGAGTCGGTCGAGCAGCTCGGCATCATGGTCGGCTCGACCGTCACGGCCCGGGTGAAGTCCACCGAGGTCCACATCGCGTTACCGTAGGCCCGGCGCGCCGCAGCGCAGCGCCGCGTACAGGTCCAACTTGTGGTCGAGGCGCGAGAGGTCACGGCCCGTCAGGACCTCCACCCGCTCGATCCGGTAGTGCACCGTGTTCACGTGCAGGTGGAGCGCTTCCGCCGTGCGGGCCCAGGAGCAGTTGTGGGCCAGGAAGACCTCCAGGGTCTCCCGCAGCATCCCGTCCCCGAGCGCTCCCAGGATCCGCGCCCCGTACACCGACCGCACCTCCGGCGGGATCCCCGCCATCAGCTCGCCGAGGGTGTCCAACTGCTCGACCCCGCGCACCGGGACCGCCTCGTCCGCCGAGGTCAGCGCGAACCGGGCCTGGCTGAGGGAGGCCCGCAGCCCCTCCAGGCCCTCGGCCCGCGTGCCGAGGCCCAGCCGGAGCTCCGTCTGCGGTCCCCCGCACTGCCGGAGCATCGGCCACACCGCGCGCAGCGCGCCGGCCGCGTCGGTCGCGGCGGCCGGGTCCTCGTACAGCACCGCCACCGAACGCCCCACGGCGTACGTGGCGTTCTCCAGATGGCGCAGGCCCTCCGCCAGGGCGTCGCCCGAGGTCGCCGCCAGGACCCGGTACGCCCCTCCCACGGGCAGCCCGGCGCCCGCGAGCGCCTCCTCCAGGGCTCCGGTGTCGGCCGGGGCGGGGCCCTCGACCGTCCCTTCCAGCACACCGATCAGCTCCTGCCCGGCCAGCCGCTCCGCGGCGAGCCGGCGGGTCTGCCCGCTCCGGCTCTGGGCGAGCACCTCGGCGATCTCGTGGAGCACCCGCGGGGGCGCCGCGTCCGGTTCGGGCACGTGCAGCTGCCAGGCGTCGTACGGGGAGCTCTCGGTCTCGATGCGCAGCCAGACCCCGCCGCGCGCGGAGGCGGCCGACGCCTGCCGGGCGGGCAGCTCGGGGGCCGACGGCGTACGCGCCACCGTGCGGCCGCTGGCGGTGAGCAGGTAGCAGGACACCCGGCCGAGGTGCGCGCACGCCCGGTCCAGGAGTTCGTCCGGGCCGGCCCCCGCCTCCACGAGCCGGCTCAGCTCGCCGCGCACGTTCTCGGGCAGCGCGAAGAGCCGGGTCGGGCGGCGGCTCAGGTCGCCCCACTGGCGCAGGTACACGGCCTCGGTCACCGCCCGGAAGCTGGTGCGTGCGGGGACGGCCACGAGCGGCACCCGGTGGCTGCGGCAGGCGGCGACGACTTCGTCGGGGACCCTGCCGTGGGTCTCCTCCCCGGCCAGCAGCGCCGTGGCTCCGGCGTCGGCGAGCGCCCCGACGAAGCGGTCCGCCTTGGTCACGTCCCCCTCGGCCCACCACACCAGCCCGCTCAGCACGAGCTCCCCCGGCCCCAGGAAGCGGCCGGGCTCCTCCAGGTCGGTGGCGGTGACGCCGGCGACCTCCTGGCCGAGAAGGGCTTCCTCGCCCCAGAGCAGGCTGAGACCGAGGCTGTCGAGCTGGAGCAGGTCGAGGACGTGCATGGCGGGGGCTCCTTGCGGCAGGCGGACGCCCACATTCGCGAGGTGAACAGAGGCTCAGCCATCGTAAATGCCAGGAGAAGCACTCGGTATGCCTCTTGGTTGATTATCCAGGAGGGAGGGTTTCGGGCCCGTCCGATTCCGTGGCCGGGACCAGTCGTTTCACCCCCGCCTCCGTTGCTTCACTGGCTGAAACCCCCCGGGTGAAACCCCTGCGTGACACCCCGTGGGTGAGACCCCTGGGTGAAACCCCCTGTCAGGCCGGAAAGGCTGGTGGCGCGAATTGGATCTCAACACGGTGCTCGACGTGCGCGACGCCCGCCGCCGTGAACCCTGGCGTCCCGGCGACGCCTGGCTCGGCGGCGGCACGTACCTCTTCTCCGAGCCCCAGCCGCACATCCGCCGCCTCGTCGACCTCTCCCGCATGGGCTGGCCGCCCCTGTCCTGGCAGCCCGACGGCTCCCTCGACATCGCCGCGACCTGCACGATCACCGAGCTCTCGCGGTTCGCCCGGACCCTGCCGACCACGGCCGCCCCGCTCTTCGAGCAGTGCTGCCGGGCCTTCCTCGCCAGCTTCAAGATCTGGAACATGGCGACCGTCGGCGGGAACCTCTGCAACGGCCTGCCCGCCGGCCCGATGGTCTCCCTGACCGCCGGTCTCGACGGCACCGTCTTCCTCCAGGGTCAGGACGGCGCCACCCGCCGGATGGCCGTCACCGAGTTCATCCTCGGCGCCGGCGTGAAGAACCTGCGGGAGGGCGAGCTGCTGCGCTCCGTGCGCCTGCCCCCGAACGCGCTGGCCTCCCGTACGGCCTTCCGCCAGGCGTCCCTCTACGGACTCGGGCGCTCCGGCGCGCTGGTCATCGGCGCCTGCGACCCCGCCGACGGCTCCCTCGCCGTGACGGTCTCCGCCGCCACCACCCGCCCCTTCCGCTTCTGGTTCGCGCTGCCGCCCACGGCCGCCGAACTGCGCGCGGCGATCGACGGCACCGTCCGGCCCGACGAGTGGTACGACGACATCCACGGGCTGCCCGCATGGCGGCGCCACATGGCCCTGCGCCTGGCCGAGGAGATCCGCCGCGAGCTCACCACCGAGGACCACCGATGACGTACGAGATCGAGATCAACAAGCGGCGTTTCGACACCGAGCCGCGGCCCGGCCAGTGCCTGCGCACCTACCTGCGCGAACGCGGCTGGTTCGGTGTGAAGAAGGGCTGCGACCAAGGCGACTGCGGGGCCTGCACGGTCCACGTCGACGGGCAGCCGGTGCACAGCTGTCTCTACCCGGCCGTCCGCGCCGAGGGCCGTTCCGTCACCACCGTGGAGGGTCTGGCCTGCTCCGGCGGCGAGCTCCACCCGGCGCAGCAGCAGTTCCTGGACGCCCAGGGCTTCCAGTGCGGCTTCTGCACCGCCGGTTTCCTGATGACCACCGCCGCCCTCCAGGCCGAGGAGGGCACCGCCCACGACGACGGCAAGCTCCAGGACCTCCCGCGCGCCTTCAAGGGCAACATCTGCCGCTGTACGGGCTACCGGGCCATCGAGGACGCCGTGCGCGGGGTCAGGCACACCGAGGCCCCGGAGCCCGGGCAGGCCGTGGGCAGGTCCCTGGGCGCCCCCGCCGGCCCCCTCGTCGTCACCGGCGCCGCCCGCTACACCTTCGACGTCGAGGTGCCGGGGCTGCTGCACATGAAGCTGCTGCGCTCCCCGCACCCGCACGCCCGCATCGTCGACATCGACACCAGGGACGCCCTCCAGGTCCCGGGCGTCCACGCGGTCCTCACCCACCACGACGCCCCCGACCGGCTGTACTCGTCCGCCCGCCACGAGCACCCGACCGAGGATCCCATGGACACCCGCGTCCTGGACGACGTGGTGCGCTTCGTCGGCCAGCGCGTGGCGGCCGTCGTCGCCGACAGCGAGCAGGCCGCCGAGGAGGGCTGCCGCCGGGTGGTCGTCACGTACGAGGAACTCCCGTACGTCATCGACCCGGAGGAGGCCATGCTGCCGGGTGCCCCCGTCCTCCACCCCAAGGGGCCCGAATCGGGGATCTTCCGCGCCGAGAACAACGTGTGCGGCGAGGTCCACAACACGCTCGGCGACATGGAGAAGGGGTACGCGGAGGCGGACGTCGTCTGCGAGGAAACGTTCCAGACCCAGCGCGTGCAGCACGCCAGCCTGGAGACCCACGGCAGCGTCGCGTACTTCGAACCGAAGGAGGAGGGCGACGGTGAGCGCATCACCGTCCGCTCCTCCACCCAGGCGCCGTTCCTGACCCGGCGGGCGCTGTGCGCCCTCTACGACCTGAACGAGGACGAGGTCCGCGTCGTCGCGGGCCGCGTGGGCGGCGGGTTCGGCGGCAAGCAGGAGATGCTGACCGAGGACATCGTGGTCCTCGCCGCCCTGAAGCTGCGCCGACCGGTGAAACTCGAATTCACCCGGGCCGAGCAGTTCTACGGGGCCACCACCCGACACCCCTTCAAGATCACCATCAAGATCGGGGCCAAGGCCGACGGCACTCTCACCGCCCTGCGCATCCGCGTGGTCTCCAACACCGGCGCCTACGGAAACCACGGCCCGGCGGTCATGTTCCACAGCGTGGGCGAGTCCTTCGCCGTCTACAAGGCGCCGAACAAGGAGGTGGAGGCGTACTCCGTCTACACCAACGGTGTCCCGGCCGGCGCCTTCCGCGGTTACGGCCTGGGCCAGGTCCTCTTCGCCCTCGAATCGGTGATGGACGAGCTCGCCATCCGGCTCGGCATGGACCCGCTCGAACTGCGCGAGAAGAACGTCATAGGCGCCGGCGACCACATGGTCACCCCGATCGGTCACGAGGAGGACCTCTTCATCGCCTCGTACGGGATGAAGCAGTGCATGGACGTGGTGCGCAAGGCCATCGCCGAGGACCGCAGTCACGAGGACGTCCCGGAGGGCTGGCTCACCGGCACGGGAGCGGCGGTCGCCATGATCGCGACCGGCCCGCCGGGCGGCCACTTCGCCGACGCCCGGATCAGTCTGCTGCGCGACGGTACGTACGACATCGCGGTCGGCACCGCGGAGTTCGGCAACGGCACGACCACCGTCCACAAGCAGATCACGGCCGGCGCGCTGAACACGACGGTGGACCGGATCGCGGTCCGCCAGTCGGACACCGACGTCGTCCGCCACGACACCGGCGCGTTCGGCTCGGCCGGCACGGTGGTGGCGGGCAAGGCGGTGATGCTGGCGGCGAACTCGCTCGCGGAGCGCCTGCAGACCTTCGCGGCCCGCCACACGGGCGTGGCCCGGCACCTGTGCAGGCTGGGACCCGAGGCCTTCGACTGCGCGGGCCGGACCGTCACCCTCAAGGAGCTGTACGAGGCCGCGTACGACAAGGGCAAGCTGGAGGAGATGGCCGCGGACGGCCACTGGACCGGCTCCCCCCGTTCGGTGGCCTTCAACGCCCAGTGGTTCCGCCTCGCCGTCGACCCGCACACCGGTGAGATGAAGATCCTGCGCAGTGTGCACGCGGCCGACGCGGGCAAGGTCATGAACCCGATGCAGTGCCGCGGCCAGGTGGAGGGCGGTGTGGCCCAGGCCCTGGGCGCGACCCTCTTCGAGACGGTACGGGTGGACGAGCGCGGGGAGGTGACCACGGCGGCGTTCCGCCGTTACCGGCTCCCTCAGTACGCGGACGTCCCGCGCACGGAGGTCCACTTCATGGAGACCTCGGACGCGATCGGCCCGCTCGGCGCCAAGTCGATGAGTGAGAGCCCCTTCAACCCGGTGGGCCCGGCCTTCGCCAACGCCCTGCGGGACGCGACCGGGGTGCGGTTCACGGAGATGCCGGTGACCAGGGACGTCGTCTGGCAGAAGATGCAAGCCGCAAGGGCGTAGAACGCACTCAGATGCAACTCACATAGTGAGATGAGAGTGGCAGATACGTTTCCCGGGCGAGGGGATCTGGGAATCGGGCTCGTATGGCCAAACTCATGCTGCACGGCGACCTCGACCGCCCGGCCCTGCTCAGCGTCGCCGACCTGCGCGCGTGGGAGCAGCGCCGGGCCAAGGTGGTGTTCGACTGCGCGACGAACGGCCCGCAGCACCACGTCTTCGAGGGCGTGCTGCTGCGTGACGTGGTCGCGAGCGCGGGGCCTGCCTTCGACGCCCGGCGCCGCAAGGACCGGTCGCGCTTCCTGCTGGCGGTCAGCGGCGGGGACGGCCACCACAGCGTCCTCGCCTGGGCCGAACTGGACGCCGACTTCGGCGGCAGTCCGGTGCTGCTGGCCACCCGGCTGGACGGGGAGGACCTGGACGAGTCCGGGGCCCAGCTCGTGGTGCCCTCGGACCGGTGCGGGGCGCGCTATGTCAGTGCGGTCACGCACGTGTGGTTCGGGGCCCTGGCGGCGCCGGGCATCTGAGCCCGGCCGGGACCGTACGAGGCCGGAACCGAACGGACGGTACGAACGATGCCGACGGCACGGACGGTTCAGGCGCCTGCGAGGGAGATCTCGGTCGACTTGATCAGCGCCACGACGGAGGAGCCGGGGACCAGGCCCAGCGCCTGGACACCGTCGGCGGTGACGGCCGCGGTCAGCCCGCCCCCGTTCACGTTGACCTTCACGGCGGCCATGGCCGGACCGACGGCGACCTCGGACACCGTGCCCGTGATCTGGTTCCGGATGGAGATGTTCTCGACCGGGCCGGTGGCCAGAGCCACCTCGGTGGCCTTGACGAGCGCCTTCACCGCGGAGCCCGGGGCGATGCCGAGGTCCTTGACGGCGTCGGCGGTGATGGCCGCGGTGATCTCCTGGCCTCCCTCCAGGCGGACCTTGACCGTCGCCATGGCCTCGCCGACGGTGACGGCGGTGACGGTGCCCGCGAGCTGGTTGCGGATGCTCAGACTCATGAAGGTTCGACCTCTTGCGTAGGCGCCTCGCGCGGTCCGGAGGGGCCGCACGGGACCGACCGTAGGGCCACCCGGTCCGGTCCGCCCTTATCCCCCTCACGCCCGCGCGCCAGAACCACCCGACCGGCTGGCCCGGTGCTTCACTGGGGAACATGCCATTCGACCGCTACGGCGTGCTGGCCGGGACCCTGCACAAGTCCTTCCGCGACACCCCCGACACGGAGGGCGCCTGGTTCCACGTCAACCTCCGGGTCGACGCCCCGGACGGGCGGTACAAGTGCGCCGTCGACGTGGACAGCCACGACTCGGAGACCGGTGTGCAGTGGAAGGTCTTCACCGTGGACGCGGCGGCGCTCGGCCCGGTGGCCGCACTGGCGCCCGGGTTCCACGACCTCGACCGCGTGCCCAGGTCCGGAGCCCTCGACTACCTCCGCCATCCGGCCCTGCGCAGGCTCCAGGAGTGGCCCGGGTGGCTGCCCGGCCCGCTGCGCGACCTCCTCGACCGGCTGCTGAAGTCGTCCCCGCCCTGGACCTCGGGCTCCAACGTCGAAGCCGCCAACGCCTTCGAGCCGATCCTCGCCGTGGGACGGCCGATCCTGGTGTTCGGCGAACCGTTCGACACCGGGCTGGGCGTCCACAACATCCACCAGAACCAGGGCGACGCGTACGGCAGCCAGTGGTGGCCCGAGAACGGCATCTGGCAGGACGGCGCGACCATGACCCGCCGCCCCGACGGCCGTTTCGACGTGTTCCTGAACAAGTTCTCCAGCCAGAAGGACCACACGGACGCCGAGGGCCACCCGATCTGAACACGGCCGGAGTCGGCTCTGGATCCGCCTCCGTCCGGCTCGGCGTTGCGGCCCTCCACGGAATCGGCCCCGGACCACCGGGAACCCCGGGCGCCCCCCATCCGACTACTGCCGCGTGGGAGGCGGATCCTCGCCTTCCCGCGCGGCGGCGGAGGAGGCGTGTGATGGGCGGGCTGGATGTGCGCATGCGGGAGGTCGTGTGCCGGCACGGCCGGGTGGAGGCCGTCTCGGACGTCGATCTGGAGATCGCCGCCGGTGAGCGCGTGGCCCTGACCGGTACCAACGGCTCGGGCAAGACGACGCTGCTGCGCGCCGTCCTCGGTCTGCACCGTCAGACGACGGGCTCGATCCTGGTCGGCGGCCGGGAGGGCCGCTCGCCCGCCGAGTGGGCCTGGCGGCGCCGGGCCTGCGCCTGGATCCCGCAGAAGCCGGCCGCCGGCCGCTTCCCGCTGCTCGGCGCCGAACTGCTGGCCGCCAGCAACGCTCCGGCGGAGGCGGCCGAGGCCGCGGCGCGGCTCGGTGTGGGTCCGCTCGTCGGGCGGCCCCTGCACACCCTCTCCGGCGGCCAGTTGCAGCGCATGTACCTCGCCCGGGCGATCGGATGCATCGCTGCGGGAGCCGAGTTGCTCCTGGCGGACGAGCCGACCGCCGCGCTCGACTTCGACGGGCAGTCGGAGGCCGCGGACGTCCTCACCTCCCTGCCGGTGACCCTCATCGTGGTGACGCACGACCGGGCCCTCGCGGACCGCTGCGACCGCGTGCTGGAGATGGCCGCGGGCCACCTGCGGGAGGTCCGGTGAACCTGGCCACCGCCGACCTCGGCGAACTCCTGCAGCTGCTGCCCGTACAACGGGCGGGCGTGGCCCTGCTGCTGGCCGCGATCGGCCTGCCGGTCGTCGGCGTGGTCATCGTCGGGCTCGACATCATGCCGGTGCGGTTCGCGATGATGCACGTGGCCCTGCTGGGCATCGCCGTCGGACTCCTCACCGGACTCGACCCCATGCTGTGCGCGCTGGTGGCCTGTGCGCTGGCCGGCGCGGGCGTGGCTCCGCTCGCCCGGACCCCGGACGGTCTGTCGGGGGCGATGGGCCTGCTCATGAGCCTGGCCATCGCGGCGGCGCTGCTTCTGCTGGCCGTGTCGGGGGTCAACGCCTCCGGCGCCTTCGCCCTGCTCTGGGGGTCGATCCTGTCGGTCGGGACACCGGATCTCGTCGTCCTCGGCGTACTGGCCGTCGCCGTACCGGGCCTGTTCTGGTGGCGGCGCCGCGAGATCGGCCTCCTCCTCTACGACCGCGAGCTCGCCCAGTGTTCCGGCGTACCGGTACGGGCGCTGACGGCCGCCCTGCTGGTACTGGTCGCCATCGCGGTCGCCGGGGCGATCAAACTGACCGGCGCCCTGCTCGTCGACGCCCTGACCCTGCTGCCCGCACTCGCCGCCCGCCGCCTGGGCAGCTCGCTGAAGTCGATCACCCTCTGGGCGGTCGGCATCGGCGTGGCGGTGAATCTGACGGGGTTCCTGCTGGCCCTGTGGCTGGACTGGCCGCCCGGCCCGGTCCTCGTCCTGACCGCGGGGGCACTGGTCCTCGCGGTGCATTTCATACCCGAACGGAGAATCAGCTCATGGCGCGCACCCGCGTCCGTATCTCTTCCCTCCTCGCACTGAGCGCGGCGCTCGCCCTGACCGCCGCCTGCGGGAACACTCCCTCACCCCAGGACGCGAAGTCCCAGGACGGCACGCAGCCGCAGGCCAAGAAGCCGGTCGTGGTCGTCACGACCACCTGGGAGGGCGCCTTCGCGAAGGCTGCGGGCGCCGAGGACGTCAAGGTCATCGTGCCGCAGTCCGTCCACCACGCCCCGGACTACGACCCCAAGCCGTCGGACCTCGCCGCCGTGGCCAAGGCCGACTTCGTGCTCTACGCGCCGTTCGAGCCGTACGCCGCGAAGATCAAGGAGGCTGCGGGCTCCAAGGCGAAGCTGGTCGAGGTCAACCTCGACAACGATCCCGACAAGGTCAAGGCCGAGGTCGACAAGCTGGGAGCCCTCTTCGGCACGGCGGACGCCGCGACGAAGTGGAAGACCGGCTTCGAGACCGAGTACGCGAAGCTGAACAAGGAGGTCCAGGCCGGGTGGCCCGGCGGCAAGAGCCCCTCGGTCGTCACCCAGGTCTTCACCGCGTGGTCGGCGAAGCTCGCGGGCGCCACCCCGGTGGGCATGTACGGACCCGAGGCCGTGACCCCGGCGCAGCTGGCCGAACTCGCGGCGAAGAAGCCGGAGCTGGTGCTGGACAACGCGCACATGTCCACCGGCACGGTACTGCCCGACTCCGGCGCCAAGCAGGTCAAGATCGTCAACTACCCCGGCGAGGACCTCGACCTCCTGCCGGTCTACCGCAACGCCGCGGCTGAACTGAAGAAGGCCATGGGCGCCTCCTGACCGACTGCCCCGAGCAGCCCCGAGCAGCCCCGCGGGAACCGGCCGGCCAGTGCCGGGGGTACCGACTCGCCACCCCGCGGGGCGCTCCGCCGCACCTCAGCCGTCGGGCCCGCACTCCGAACGGGCCCCGGGGTGCGAGGCCGTACCGCCCGGCGAGCGAGGACTCCTCACCGAGCCGTACCACTGGACGTGCCCGGCGCCGCACCCACCGAAGGCGCTCGCCGGTTCGAGCGGCGGCTGCTCCAGGTGAACTTCCCCGGGTACGACCTCCAGGAACTGACGCGCCGTCTCCATGAGCACGCCGCAGGCCGCTCGGTGGCACCGGCCCCGGCGGATTGGAGCAGCGTAGGGCGGTAGAAGCGACGTGCCGGACCCGGCCGCGGTACGACGGTGACGCGGTCTGCCCGTAGCACAAGGCTCCCCTGCGGGCGGACTTCGTCCGGCCGGCGAGGGCCCGGCGGGCGGTGTGTGCCGCCGGGCCCCGTGCCTCAGCCCGCCTGCGCGAGCGGCGGAGCCGTCGTGGAGGTCGCCGCGAGGCGCTCGCGCAGGGCCGCGCGGTCCGGTTTTCCGGCCGCCGTCAGGGGCAGTTCGGCGATCAGGAGCAGCCGCTCGGGGTGTTTGCTCCGTTCCAGCCCGCGCCGCGTGAGGTGTTCGCCGAGGGAGGCGAGGGTGAGGGGCTGTCCGCCGCGCGGCACCACGCAGGCCGCCAGCCGCTCCCCCATCAGCGGGTCCGGCACTCCGACACAGGCCACGTCCCGGATCTGCGGGTGCGCGGTGAGTTCGCGTTCCACCTCCGCCGGGCTGATGTTGGCGCCGCCGCGGATGACGATGTCCTTGAGGCGGCCCACGATGTGCAGGACGCTGTCGGAGTCGAGGTACCCGAGGTCACCGGTGCGGACCCAGCCGTCGGGCGTACGGTAGCGGGCGTCCAGGTCGGGCGCGCCCACGTAGCACAGCGGGGTCATCGGGCCGCGCGAGATGATCTCGCCGACGGCGCCGTCGGGCAGCGGTTCGTGCGTGTCGGGGTCGGCGATGCGGATCTCGGCGACCCGGGGGTCGGGATGGCCGGCGACGACCCCGGATCCGTCGGTGGGCGGCACCGTGTTGCCCAGTCCGGTGTGACAGTTGACGCCGTCGGCGGAGCCGTAGAGGTTCACCACGGGACAGCCGAAGGCCTCGGCCGCGGCGGCCGCGGTGGTCTCGTCGAGCGGCGCCCCGCCGAGGACCAGTGCGGTGGGCGCGGGCAGCTTCTCGTCCGTCCCGTCGAGACGTTCGAGCATCATGCGGACCATGGTGGGCACGCCGAGGATGTGCGTCGGCCGGTGTTCGCGTACCGCCTCGATGGCCGCTTCCGGGGTGAAGTGGTCGAGCAGGACGAGGGTGCCGCCGTGCCGGGCGAGGGTGACGGCGGTGCCGTTGGACCCGAAGGCGGACGCCAGCGGTACGAGGAACAGGCAGCTCGGCGGGGTGCGGTCCGGGATGAGGGAGGCGAGGAAGTTCCCGCGTCCGCCGGCCAGCGCGTTGTGCGAGTACGCGATCATCTTCGGCTCGGCCTCGGAGCCGGAGGACACGAGGATGCGTGCCGCGCTGTCGGGATCGGGCCGGGCGGGGACGAATCCGCTGGGGTCGGAACGCAGCAGCCCCGACAGCTGAATCGTTCCTTCAGGCGCGGCTCCGGGGCCTGCGGCAATGACGTGGCGCAGGGCCGGGAGCGCCCCGGCGAGCGTGCTCAGATCCGCCGCGTGCCGCAATTCCCGGTGCTCGGTGGCCGCGATGACGGCGACTGCCTCGGCACGGCGCAGCAGGCACTCGGCTTCGAGGACGCCCCGGCCCACCGGGAACGGGAGCGCGATCGCGCCGAGCGCGGCGAGCGCGAGATCGGCGATGACGGCGAAGCGGTTGTTGGGGAGTTGTACGCCGACCACGTCGCCCGGGCCGATCCCGAGTTCCCGCAGACCGGTGGCCAGACATCGCACCTTGCGGTCGAGCGCGGTGTAGCAGAGCTTGCCCTTGGCGTCGAGGACGGCCGTGCGGTGCAGGTCGGCGATCTGGCGTGCCCGGAAGAGGCTGTAGAGGTCGAGGTCGGGGCAGGTCCCGTCGACCACCCAGGAACGGCGGAGTTCGGCGGGCAGCAGGTCGTGCAGTACGAGCCTGTCGGCGGTCATGCGAAGCTCCAGGGGTCGGGGACTGCGGGGGCGCCGTGCGCGTCGCGGCTGATCGAGCCGGCGAAGCGCGGATCGTGGTGCAGGTCGGACAGCTCGGTGGTGACCGCGGTCGCGGTCAGCCCGTGCTCGTGCAGCCGGGCCAGGGCCTCGGCCGTGGACAGGCCGCCCAGGTCGTGGGCGGCCACGGCACCGGCGTCGGCGTCGGCCGGCGCGATCCAGCCGTCCGCCGTCGGCCGCGGGAGCCGGAATCCGGCCGGCCGGCGGGGGTTCTCCCCGCGGGCCGCCCGGCGCAGGGCGGGGGCGGTCAGCGTGTCGGCCGCGCCGAGCAGGGAGGAGTCCACCCGTACGCCGTGGCCGGTGCGCTCGCGCAGCAGCAGCCCGGCGAGGACGGCTTCGGCGCCGAGCAGTCCGCCCAGTACGTCGAGCAGGGTCATCAGCGAGGGCGCCGGGGCCTCGCCCTCGGGGCGGACGGCCTCGCCGACGCCCGTACGGGCCTGGACCATGAAGTCGGTGCCCATGGGGGCGTGCTCGATCCGGTCGGCCCAGCCGCTGGTGTACGCGTAGACGAGCGCGGGATTGACCCGTGCGAGGTCCCCGGAGTCCAGGCCGAGTTCGGCGGCCTTGCCCGGCGCCCAGTTGTGCAGGAAGACGTCGGCTCCGGCCGCCAGCTCCCGCAGCCGCCGGCGGTCGGCCTCCTGCTTGATGTCGATCTCCACGGCCCGCTTGCCCCGGTTGAGGGCGAGCCAGCGCGCCGAGATCCCGGAACAGGCCGGGGGCATGCCGCGCAGCGGGTCGCCGCCCGGCGGTTCGATCCGGATCACGTCGGCGCCGAGGCGCCCGAGCAGATGCGCCGCGAGCGGGGCCTGGATGCGGCGGCCCGCCTCCAGCACGGTCAGCCCGGCCAGGGGGCCGCCGGAGGGTGCCGCGCCGG
Organism: Streptomyces sp. NPDC001502; assembly: GCF_042894785.1. NCBI lineage: Bacteria > Bacillati > Actinomycetota > Actinomycetes > Kitasatosporales > Streptomycetaceae > Streptomyces > Streptomyces sp. NPDC001502. The sequence continues at coordinate 249,793 of NZ_JBIAVW010000006.1, read as the reverse complement.
GCAGCCGGGCCGACCTGGCGGTGAGACGTCCGGTGGCCGACCGTGACAGGGACCAGGGGGCGGCGCCGTCGTGTTCCGCGGCCCGTTCCGCTGCCCGTTCCGCGAGCGGGTGCAGGGCGCACACCTCGGTTCCGTATGCGGCCGCGGCCCGGCGGATCCGCTCCCAGGTGTGGGACCGGGCCGTGAGGTGGAGGGCCGCCGGGAACGGGGCGCAGGCGGTGGCGTAGCGGAACTGGAAGGGCCGCCAGCCGGCCCTCAGGGCCTCCGCGGGCGCCTCCAGGGCCTTCCAGAAGGCCGCCCAGGCGCCCGGATCGAGGGTCTCCAGTTCGAAGAGGACGCCGTCGGCGGAGGTGAACGGAGGTCCTCCGGCGGCGAGTTCGGCGGCCTCGCCCTCGTCGGCTCCGGCGGCGGCCAGGTACTGGGAGACCGCGAGCAGGCCCGCCCGGTCCGCGCTGGTGGTGAGCGCGCGGGCGGCGCCGCCGCGGGCCTGGCCCACGAGGGCCGCGAGCAGCCCCTGTACCGCCAGGACTCCGGTGGCGGTGGCCGCGTAGTCGACGGCGAGGCCGCGCGGGCTGCCGTCGCGCCTGCCGTGTACGGCCATGATGCCGGTCGCGGCCTGCACCGTGGCCTCGTCGGCGAGCCCGCTCAGGGGATCCGCCCAGGTGGCCGTCGCGTGCGCCGGGTCGAAACCGCCGCCCATGAGCGTGGTGCCACCTGGGGTGGCGGTGCCGGCGGACGCATCCCCCTGTGCGGGGCGGTCCGTCCGTGCGCCGAGCAGCCGCAGGTGGTCGGCGATGACGCTCGTGATCTGCGGGGGCCCCGAGGTGTCGAAGCGCAGTGTGTCGAGCGGCCGGACCGTCTGCGTGGTTGCTGGTGACGCCATGCCTCTCCTCTCCTGGCGCGGCGGTGGCCGGCGCCCGGGTCTTGCCGAATCTGGGGAACCCGGGAGCGTCCGCACCCGACCAGTTCCACGGACAGGGAGTCGGTCGGCCGTTCCCGCGAGTTCCCGGGAATGAGGAGGAAAGAAGTGACGGATCCAGGCACGGACCACACCTCGGACGCGCAACAGGTGGCGGGAACGGATGAGTTGAGGGAGCGGATCGACCGCTTCATCGGGACCCGGGTGATCCCACGGGAGGCGGAACTGGACGGCGGCGGGCCCGCGGCGGCCGAAGCGCTGGCCGAACTGCGCCGCCAGGCGCAGGAGGAGGGCCTGTGGGCGCTGCCGCTCCCGGCGGAGCTGGGCGGCGGCGGGCTGGGGTTCCGGGCGTACGCCGCCCTGGCCGAGGCGGAGGGGGCCAGTGACCACGGTCCGGCCGCGCTGGGATCCGCCCCGCTGCTCGACGTGACGATGCTGGCGCGGCACGGGGGGAGCGCGGTCCGCGAGGCATACCTGAAGCCGCTGGTCACCGGGGAGATGCGGGCCTGTTACGCGATGACCGAGCCTGACGTCCCCGGCACCGACCCCTTCCGGACCGGCACCCAGGCCGAGCGCGGGCCGGACGGGAGCTGGCTCGTCACCGGCCGCAAGTGGTTCACCTCCGGGGCCGCGGACGCCGGCCTGGTGACGGTCATGGCCCGCACCGGCGGGAGCGCCGGTGACCGCGAGGGCCTGTCGTTGCTGCTCGTGCCCACCGCGTCGGCCGGCTTCCGCGTCGTACGCGAACTGCCCGTACTCGGTGTGGGCGGCCAGTACGAGATCGAGCTCGACCGGGTCCGGGTCCCGGCCGACCACCTCCTCGGCGAGCCCGGGGACGCGCTCGCCATCGCCGGTGAGCGGCTTCAGCTCGGCCGTACGCTGCGCTGCCTGCGCTGGCTCGGCCAGGCCCGGCGCGCCTTCGACCTCATGTGTGAGCGGGCCGCCACCCGCAGCGGGTCCCGTGGGCCCCTCGCCGACCAGCAGCTGATCCAGAGTCATGTCTTCGACGCCCTGCTCGCCCTGCGCACCACCCGCCCCCTGGTGCACGAGGCGGTGGCACTGATCGCCGCCGGGCGGGACGCGCGTACGGAGGTGGGGCTCGCCAAGGTCGCCGCCGCGCGCATGCTCCAGCAGGTCGCGGACTCCGCCATCCAGGTCCACGGCGCCGCCGGGCTCGGTCCGGACACACCACTGCCCGGGCTCCTGCGCACCGGCCGGGCCGCCCGCATCCTCGACGGGCCGGACGAGCTGCACATCACCTCCGTGGCCCGCCGGGTCCTGCGCGGCTACGCTCGGGACGGCGGCCAATACACCTAGGGCGTGTCTCAAAAGTAGCGTCGGGCGCCCGAAGGGCGCGGCTCGCGGCGTCTGGTGCCGTGCATCGCAAGGCGGAGGATCGCCCGCCTACTGGACGTAAGCGGGCGTTCCGACAACGCGGCGAGGCGCGGTGCCAGGCGCCGCGAGCCAGGCGGGACTTTTACAGCACGCCCTAGACGCGGGTGATGTCGACGACCCCGTGCAGGGCGGCGAGGCCGAGCGCGAGGAAGAAGTCGCCCCAGACGAGCTCGTGCCGGACGGCCAGCTCCTTCCCGGCGTCGTAGCAGCCGTCCAGCAGCATCCCGGGCGGGCGTCCGGAGTCCGGTCCGGTGAGGTGGCTCTCCGCGAGGCGGCGGAGGATCACCTCGGCCCGGTGCGCGTACGCGCCCGCCCGGGGGCCGGGCACACGGGCGAGTTTCAGCAGGGCGACCGCGGTGATCGCGGCGGCCGAGGTGTCGAGCGGCCCGTCCGGGCGGGCGGCGTCGGCCGCCGGGACGAGCCGTGCGGGCCCTCCGGCCGGGAACTCGTCCTCGCCCGACAGGAGTTCGGCCGCCTCGGCGAGCCTGGCGGCCGGGCCGGGCATCGCGAGGTCCGGGCGCAGCAAGGCGTCGGCCACCGCCAGGAGCAGCCAGGCGCGGCCCCGGCTCCAGCCCGGCGGTGGGTCCGCGCAGGGCTGCCAGCCCGCGACCGCGTCGAAGCGCAGGGCGGGCCGCAGCAAGAGGTCCCGGCCCCGGCTCGCGCCGAGACAGAGGTCGAGGTGGCGGTGGAGGTGGGCCGCCGCGGCGGCGGCGCCCTGCGGTCCGGCCCCGGCCAGCAGGGGCACGGTCCCCGGCACCCCGTCCACGCGGGCGAGCCTGCGGGGCCCGCCGAGCGCGTCCCCCCAGGGCACGAGCCCGAGTTCGCGGTCGTAGGCCGACAGCACGGCCCGGGCGCCGCGGCCTCGGAGCTCGGCGGCCTGGGCGTCGTCCCCGGCGCAAGCGGTCCCGTACCAGAGGATCAGGCCGCGGGTGGCGGTGTCGGCCGCTGCCCACGGTTCGAGCCGGGCCGTGCACGCGGCGGCGGCGCGCCGGTCGGCCGCGGCGCCGGTGTACCGTGCCCGCAGCCAGAGCAGCCCGGCCCAGAACCCGCCGGTCCACGAGCCGCGGCCGGTGGTCGTCCACCGCCCGTCGGCCGGGTCGGCGTACAGCGGGAAGCGGGGGCCGACCGCCTCGGCGGTCACCGCCACGCGTGCCATGACGGCCGCGAGGGCCGGGCCCGGCCCGAAGACGCCCGCGCTCATGCCGCGGCCTCCCGCCGGTCCCGTACGGCCCACAGGAACGCGACGGCCGCCGCGGCCGCGAACTCCGCGCCCACCAGCAGCCAGCCCGGCCCGTACCGTCCGCTCTGCGCGAGCAGGCCGAACAGGGGCGGGCCCACCGCGAATCCGCCGAAGAACCCGGCCGCGACCAGCGCCGAGTCCTGTCCGGCGCGGCCGGGGGCGGCCCGCTGCATGACCAGCACCATCGAGACGGCATTGCCGGAGACGGCGAAGACGCCGACGGCGATCGCCCCGGCCCACACCAGCGGGCCCACCACCAGGGCGGCCGCCAGCAGGACCGCCGCGCCCAGCGCCCCGCAGGCCAGCCACCCCGGGAGCCATTCGGCCCGCCCGGGCCGGGCCGCCTTCGACCATCCGACCCGGCCCGCGATCCCCGCCACGCCCAGTACGGCGACCAGCGCGGCCGCCGCCGTCGGGCCCAGGTCCAGCCGCTGCGCTCCGAAGAGGGCGAGGTAGGTGTTGACCGAGGCGATTCCGGAGCCGAGGAACAGCGAGAAGACCGCCAGCCAGGCCACCATCCCCCGCGGCACGAGAGCCGTACGGGGCCCCGCGGGCGGCGCGGCGGGGTCGGCGGGCAGGACGCGCAGGGCCCACAGCCCGGCGAGCAGGGCGGCGCCGGCGCCGGTCCAGACCGCGCCCCGCCAGCCGATGCCGCCCGCGAGCAGGGCGAGCGGCAGTCCGGCCGCGAAGGCTCCGAGCTGGACTCCGGACTGCTTGAGGCCGGTCACCGCGCCCCGCCGGGCCGGCGGGACGGCGCGCAGCACGGCCTTGTTGGTGGCCGGGTTGGCCAGCGCCTGGGGTACGCCGCCCAGTGCGACGGCGCCGAGCAGCAGACCGGCTCCGGGCGCGGCGCCGATCAGGGCGAGGGCCGCCGCGGAGACCAGCAGCAGGATCACCAGTGAGCGCCGCGGACCGATCCGGTCCACGATCCGGCCGCCCGCCGGGGACAGGACGGCGGCGGTCCCGAAGCCGATCGTGGTCGTCAGTCCCAGCACGGCCGGGGATACGCCGAGTTCGGTCACCAGGCGTGGGCCCAGCGCCCCGAGGAGGAACAGCTGCAGCATCGAGAACGCCATGGCGCAGGTCAGCAGCGCGGTCAACTGCCGCCCCGCCGCGCCGTCCTTCTCCGCCGGCGATGCGGTCGCCGTCCCCTCCGCCGTCACGAAGTCTCCCTTCCCAGGACGTTGAACTCTTCGACCGAGCGGGTAGGCAGTCGGATGGAGCGGCGGGCAGGTTCCCTCCCTCCGCTGTGCCCTGCACCACACGAGGCGGGCGGCCCGGCCATGACAGGCCGGGACGCGGGAACTTGTCCGGAAGTGCGCACCCTGATGTGCGGCTCGGGAGGCCGGTGCAAGGATGAGCCCTCCATGAACCCGGTCCGCTTTCTACGCGCCCTACGGGCTGCGATGTTCGCAGCCCTCTGTGTGCTGCTCGCGGCCACCGGACACCTGCTCATGTCGGGTGTGGCCGTGCCCTGGTGGGCCTTGTCCGTCGCCTTTCCGGGCACGGCGGCGACGGCCTGGGCCCTCGCGGGCCGGGAACGCGGGCTGCTCGCCGTGACGACGGCGGCCGTCGCCGTCCAGGCGGTGCTCCACGCCGGTTTCACCCTGTCCCAGTCCCTCGCCGGGGCGGCCGCGACGACCGGATCCGGGCAGATGTCGTCGATGTCGACGATGATGCGAATGTCGCAGCCGCCCGGCGCCGGGATGCCGGGGGCGCCTGCCCACCTGCACCACGCGATGCACGGGACGGTGGACGCCGCGTCCACCGTGACCGGCGTGACCGGCGTGACCGGCGCGCATGGTGCTGCGACCGGCGGGCCGCTGCCGGGCGGCGTGCACGAGGCGGTCGCCATGTCCCCGGCGGGCATGCTGGCCGCGCACCTGCTGGCCGCCGTGCTGTGCGGGCTGTGGCTCGCCCACGGCGAGCGGGCCGTCTTCCGTGTGGTGCGCGCCGTCGCCGGGCGCCTGTGGACTCCGCTGCGCCTGCTGCTGCGTACGGCGGCACCCGTACACCGGCCGCCCGTCCGGGTCCGCAGCCGGCGCCGGCACCGCGCGCCGCGCCGGCTCTTCCTCGTCCATGCCATCACCTCACGGGGTCCGCCGGCGGGAACCGCTGTCCTCTGACAGCTGGTTCCCCGAGCCGCGTCCGCGACCGCTCTCGCACCCGCACTCCGCGCCTCGGGCCTCGGCCATGCCTTCCGGCAGGCCGTACCCCTCACCGGCCCCGCCGCTCGCGGCGCCGGACTCCCCTTGCCCGTAAGGACCTTGTGGCGATGACTGCTGCCCTGACGACCACTTCCTGTACCGCCGGCGACCGGCCGGCCCGGCGCACCCCCGACTCCGACGCGGCGGTGACCCGGCTGGCGCTGGACGCCCGCGACGGGGATCCCGCGAAGACCGACCGGTTCGTGCGCGCCCTCCACCGCGACGTCTGGCGTTACGTGGCCTACCTCAGCGCCGACACCCAGGCGGCCGACGACCTCACGCAGGACGTCTTCCTCCGCGCGCTGGCGAGCCTGCACCGGTTCGAGGGCCGTTCCTCCGCGCGCACCTGGCTGCTGTCCATAGCCCGCCGCACGGTCGTGGACAGCCTGCGCCACGCGGCCGCCCGGCCGAGACTCTCGGACCGCTGCGACTGGCAGACGGCCGCCGAGCAGGCCCAGCCGTACGACGTGCCGGGCTTCGAGGACGGCATCGCCCTGGCGGAACTGCTCGCCGTGATCCCGTCCGAGCGGCGGGAGGCCCTGGTCCTGACCCAGTTGCTGGGCCTGTCCTACGCCGAGGCGGCAACGGCCGTCGGCTGCCCGATCGGTACGGTCCGCTCCCGCGTCGCCCGCGCCCGTACCTCTCTGATCGCGCTCCTGACGGACACGCGTACGGCCGAGCCGGCGCCGGAGCCCCCGGCGCCGCGGCTCGACCGGTCCGCAGAGCGGATGCTCACGGCGGCCGCGGCGCTCGCCTGATCCTGCGGGAGGGCCGGCGGGAGGGCCGCGGGCGGCGTGTGCCCCCGCAGCCCTCCCGCGTAGCCGCGCCAAACCTCCGCGCGGATACTCCCCTCGAACGAGTGGACTGTCCCGGTATCGAAACGATTTTCCATTTACTTGTTCTTTGTCGAGCTTCTAGCCTTTTGGGTAATCGAGGGGGGCCGATGAGGAGCAAGCTGGACGGGGAACTCGTCGCACGGGTGCAGGCGTTCACGGCGTGGGCGCGGAGCCGGACTTCGGCGCGGTCCGCTCCTCCGGTGCCGGACACGGCCAAGGTGTCGGTCCTGCTCACCGGCAACGATGCGGTCGAGGCGGCCGCGGTCGAGGCGGCCGGGTTCGTCACCCGGATCCGTGCGGGGAGGATCCTCTTCGGAACCGCCGCCCTCGGCGACCTGGAGCGGATCGCGGAGCTGGACGAGGTGGTGTCCGTCCAGGCCAACCGGCGCAGTGATCGGCTGGACACCGCGGCCCCCGTCGGGGCCGCGACGCATTCCGGACAGACGCCCCCTGCGGGCCCGGGCCCTGCCCCTGGCCCGCAGGGGGCGTCCGCTCCGGCCGTCTCCGAGGTCACTGGCCGTGGAGTGCTGCTCGGCATGCTCGACTCCGGCATCGACATCTACCACCCCGCCTTCCAGGAGGACGGGCGCACGCTGATCACCCAGCTCGTCGACGTCACCCTGCGGCAGGAGATCAGGGCCTCCCCCCACCTCAACACCACGGCCCTGGACTTACGTTGGACTCCCCCTCCCACCCGTCTCAGCCCCACGCCGAGGACGATCACCGCCGTCCTGCCCTTCCCCGTCACCCTGGACGACTTCCGAGCCGTCTGGACCCCGTGGACCCCGGAGATCCAGCCCGGCGATGTCCAGGTGGAGGGCGGACCGTTCCCCGACCACCCGCTCGTGGTCACCTTCGGCGGCCAGTACAACAGCGACGTGGTCGACAGCCGGAACATCCCCGACGTCGTCTGCTACCCCTTCCCCTACCAGCAGGGCCCGGCCCAGTTCCTCGTCGACCGCGCGCCCCTGATCTACGATCAGGCGGAGATCGACGCGGCCCTGCAGGACCCGGACGGGGTGGACTTCGCCTTCCGCGACGCGGACGGTCACGGCACCGCGACCGCCTCCGTCGCGGTCGGCGCGCCCCGCTCCCACGCGAAGTGCGGGATGAAACAGCCGTACTTCACGGGCGGGATGGCCCCCGGCGCCGGTCTGGTCATGGCCCGCTGCTCCAACGGCGACGACAGCAAGATCGTGGCGGTCACGCACATGATCGGCCTGGCGGCGCGGCGGAACGAGCCGCTCGTGATCAGCATCAGCTATGGCCGGTACACCGGCCCCCATGACGGCACCGACCACATGGAGTTGTACCTCTCCGGCGTCATCGGCAACGGATCGGTCCGCGCGGTCGCCGTCGCCGCGGGCAACGAGGGGGCGGCCGACCCCGAGCCGCCGAGCGGCACCCTGCTTCCCCCGCCCGGTGGCCTGCCCACCCGCGGCTGGCACACCAGCGGCACCGTTGCGGCGAACGGCCGGGCGACGCGCGGCATCTTCGTCGCCTACCGCGACAGGCGGTCGGACGGATTCGAGATCTGGTACTCGGGCCCGGCGCGGCTCACCTTCGACCTGACGGCGCCGTTCATCGCGAACAGCGAGTCACTGCCCTCCCCCGTCGCACCACCGGCCGAGGTGAAGGCCGACGTCGCGCACCACCCGGTGGAGGTCTCCTCGGTGCTCGGCGTCCCGCCCTACGGCAAGAACCGCATCACCTTCAGCATCGATCCCGTCCCCGCGGCCGACATGATCACCATGGGCGTGTGGACGATCACCCTCCAGGAAACCTCCGGGACCGCCGCCGATTTCGACATCTGGGTCGACAGCGCGGGAGAGCACCGCCTCAGCCGGTTCCGCTTCGCCGAGCAGGACCGCACCCGCACCCTGTCCTCGCCCGGCTGCGCCCTGCTCGCCATCACCGTCGGGGGCCACGACGAGGAGGACCGAGAACTGGCCCGGTCCTCCAGCCGAGGACCGCTGTGCGATCCCGGCCGCACACCGAAGCCCGAGGTGTGCGCCCCCGGGATCGGCGTGTGGGTGGCCCAGGCCAGGAAGTGGGACACCTTCAGCTACGCGCCGGAGAACGGCACGAGTTTCGCTGCCCCCTACGTCGCGGGGGTCGTCGCGCTGATGCTGGAGGCCGCTCCGCACCTGACCCATGCCGAGATCAAGAAGCGTCTCATCGCATCCTGCGATCCGCCGGTCTCACCCCACCAGCCCGTCCCGCCCGAGGACCTCGCCGGCTGGGGCGCCGGCCGGGTGAATCCGGCGAAGGCGGTCGAGCGGGCGAGGGAGCCGGCCGTCGCCCGCACCGGCCCGGTCGTGCTGCCCACCGCCGCCTATCCGGCCTGGTCGGCCCCCCTCCACGCACGGGCCGCCGAACTGCGCCGCCAGGCCGAGACCAGCCCGGCGGGCCGGACCCTCGCCGCGCTGGCCACCCGGCACGCGGCGGAGGTGAGCCACCTGGTGGGCACCGAACGGCGGGTCACCGCGGCCTGGCACCGCATGCACGGGCCCGCGCTGCTGGGCTGGCTGCTGGCCGATGCGCACCGTGAGATCCCGGTCCCGCGGATGCTCGGCGGAAAATCCCTGGCCGCGGGGATCGGACGGCTGCTCGACGAACTCGCCCTGGCCGGGAGCCCCGCACTGCGCGCCGACGCGACGGCCTTCCGTGCGCTGCTGCTCGCCCTGCCGGGCGTACCGCTGGCGGATCTCACGGCGTACGACGACCACGGACAGGGGACCTGACATGGCCGCCGGAACCCTCGAACTGCTCGCCCGGGAGATCGCCCGGGCCCTCCAGCCGCTGGAGGTCCAGCTGGCCCCGGAGAACCGCGACCGGTTCCTGCTGGAGCTCGGGTTCTGGGTGCCCGGCGGTCTCGGCCCCGCCGCCGGGGCGCTGGGCACGGCGGCCGTCCAGGCGGGCGGGCTGGCCTCCGCCGTCGCCGAACTGACCGCCGCCATCGAGAGCACGAAGCCGGCCCGGATCGTCGAGGCGGGCGTCCGGCTGCTGGGTGTCCTCGGCCGGCTGCTCGACGCCGTCGCCGACATCGGCCCCGCCCTCGACGGCGCGGTCACCGGCTCCGGCGGCCTGAGCGACGCCCAGCGGGCCCGGTTGCGGGCCGAGGCGGCGCAACTGCCGCAGCGGCTGATCTCCTTCACTTTGATGTCCTACGTCGAGGGCAGGAGCCGGGGCGCGGCCGCGCTGCTGGGCGTCGCCGGGATCTTCGACACCACCGGCGGAGGTGTCGACCCGGCCGACCCCGGCGTGGTGGCCGTGCCGCTGCGCACCCTTCGGCTGGACCGGCTGCTGTCGCTGCTCACCTCGCCGGCCGACTATCTCGCGGAGGTCTTCGACTTCGGCCGGCCCGGGTTCGACGGCGCGAAGCTGCTGCGGCGCCTCGGTGCGTACCTCACCGACCACGGGCTCCCCTTCGTCCACCACGCGCCACCGGACGGGCCCGAGGCCCTCGACGCCCACGTGCTCCGGCTCGGCGTGGACCGGACCGCCTCCCCGCCGCACCTGGTCGCACGGGTACGGGTGGGCGCGGACACGGAGGTCGGCCGGACCGTCCTGCTCGGCACGTCGGGAAAGCTGGTCCTGGGCGCCGCCTCACGGTTCGACGGCGGGCTGGAAGGCCGGATCTCGCCGCCGTTCGACCTCGAACTGCGGCCCGGCGCCTCGCCGCTGCACCTGGAGGCGTCCGCACGGCTGGAAGTCGTACGGGCCGACGGCGAGCCCATGCTGCTGCTCGGCCAGGCGGGCGGCTCCCGGGTGGAGATCGGACGGTTCGCGCTCGGGATCGGGGTGCGCGCGGACGCGGCCGCGGGCGGCGCCGTGAGTGTGGAGCCGGCCTTCCTGATGGAACTGGCCGACGGGCACGTGCTCATCGACCTGTCCGCCGGGGACGGGTTCATCGGGACCCTCACCGGCGGCGGGCGGATCGAGTCCCGGCTCGACCTGAGGGCGCTCTGGTCCCCCTCGGCCGGTCTGCGGTTCGAGGGCAGCGGCGGGCTGGAGCTCTCGCTGCCCGCGCACTTCTCGCTCGGCCCGGTCGAGGTCACCGCGCTGTACGTGCGGGCCGCCCTCGCGGGTGACGGGGCCGTCCCGGTGGAGGTGTCCGGAAGCTTCAAGGCGGCGCTGGGCCCGCTCCAGGCCTCGGTGGAACGGGTCGGTCTGCTGGCCGAGCTGAGGGTGAAGGACGGCGGGGGTCTCGGACCGGTCGACATCGGGTTCGGCTTCAAACCGCCCACCGGTGTGGGGCTCCAGCTGGACGCCGGGCTGATCTCCGGCGGCGGCTACCTGTCCGTGGACGGCGAGCGCGGCGAGTACGCGGGGGCGCTCAGCCTGGAGTTCGCGGGCTTCCTCGCCCTCCAGGCGATCGGGCTGATCAGTACCCGGATGCCCGGCGACGCCCGCGGCTTCTCGCTGCTGATCGTCATCACCACCGAGTTCGGCGGCGGCGGGATCCAGCTCGGTTACGGGTTCACCCTGCTCGCCGTCGGCGGCCTGATCGGGCTGAACCGCGGGATGGACCTGGACGCGCTGTGCCTGGGCGTGCGCTCGGGGTCCATGGAGTCGGTGATGTTCCCGAAGGACGTCGTCGCGAACGCGCCCCGGATCCTGAGTGATCTGCGGACCTTCTTCCCTCCGGAGGACGGCACCTTCCTCGTCGGGCCCATGGCGAAGATCGGCTGGGGCACGCCGGCCCTGATCAAGATCTCCCTCGGGGTCGTCGTGGAGATCCCGCCCGGCAATGTGGCCGTGCTCGGTGTGCTGAGCTGCGTACTGCCCACCGAGCAGCTGGCCCTGCTGGTCATTCAGGTCCAGTTCGTCGGGGCGCTGCAGGTGGACAGGTCCCGGCTGTGGTTCTATGCCGAGCTCTTCGATTCGCGGATCCTGACGATCACCATCGACGGCGGGATGGGGCTGCTCGTCACCTGGGGGGACCACCCCGATTTCGTGCTGACCGTGGGCGGGTTCCATCCCTCCTTCCGGCCGCCGCCCCTGCCGTTCCCGGTGCCGGAGCGGATCTCGGTGGACATCCTGAACCAGCCCGGCCGCCTCCTGCGGGTCTCCGGCTATTTCGCCGTGACCAGCAACACGGTCCAGTTCGGCGCCCGCGCCGAACTGCGGCTCGGCTTCGAGGACTTCGGCATCGAGGGCTCGCTGAGCTTCGACGCCCTGTTCCGCTTCTCCCCTTTCGCGTTCGTCATCGTGATCTCCGCCCATGTCTCGCTCAAGGCGTTCGGCGTCGGGCTGTTCGGCATCGACCTGGACTTCAGGCTGGAGGGCGTGGCCCCCTGGCGGGCCCACGGCCGCGGCTCGATCTCCCTGCTGTTCTTCGAGATCTCCGCCGACTTCGACATCGAGTGGGGCCAGGCGCACGAGACGACCCTGCCGCCCGTCGAGGTGCTGGCCCTGCTGGAGAACGAGTTCCGCAAGACCGAGGGCTGGACGACCCGGCTGCCCGGTGGCGGGGCGGGCCGGGCCCTGGTCACCCTCCGGGACCCGGCCGGCGCCGAGGAGCTGGTCCTGCACCCGATGGGGACCCTGTTCGTCCGGCAGCGGGCGATCCCGCTGGACGTCCGGATCGACCGGGTGGGCACCCAGCGCCCCAGCGACGGTGTGCGGTTCGGTGTGGAGCCCGCGCGGGAGAGCGGTTTCGTACGGGTGTCGGCCACGGGCGAGAAGTTCGCGATGGCCCAGTTCCAGGACATGGACGACGCGGCGAAGCTGTCCCGGCCGGCGTATGAGGATCAGGACGCCGGGGTCGAACTGGCGGCGGTCGAGGGCGTGCTCGCCGCGCCGAGGATCGTCCGGCGCAGCGCCCGGTACGAGCAGATCGTGGTCGACGAGAAGGCGCGGCAGGCCTCGCCGCCCGGTCTGCGCCGCGCCGCCGGGGCGCCCGCCGCACCCGCCGCACCTGCCGCACCTGCGGTCAAGCGGCTCGTCAGTGTCAGCCCGGCCGTGTTCGGCCGCCTCTCGAAGGGCAGCAGCACCAGCCGCTCCCCGCTGTCGCACACGGACGCGCGGCGCCGCCGTCCCGTCCCCGAGCAGGACACGGTGCGGGCCGGTGGACAGCGGTACGTGGTGGCGTACACCCGGAACAACGTCCAGGCCCTCCCGCCGGACGGCGCGGACACCACCTCGGCCGGAGCCACGGGCTTCCGCAGTCCCGCGACGGCGGCCGACGCCCTCGCCCTGTGGGTCGGGGCCGATGCCTCCCTGGCCGGGAAGCTGCACGTCATCCCGGTCTCCGACGCGCAGGGCGGTGTGCTGTCGCCGGGTACGTGGACGGCCGCGGCGACGCCCGCGCCCACCGCGGTCTCGGGAGCACAGGCGGTGCTCCTGGCCGGGGGCACGGTGCTGCTCACCGGGGGCGCCGACGGCTCCGGCGCGCCGGTGGCCGCGGCGGGGCTGTTCGATCCGGTGAACACCGTCTGGTCGCCCGCGAATCCGCCGGCCACCGCGCGCCGGGGACACTCGGCCACCCGGCTGGGCGACGGCCGCGTGCTGGTGGCGGGCGGGGTGGGCGCCGACGGCGCCGCGCTCGCCTCGGCCGAGCTCTACGATCCGGTGGCCGGCACCTGGCGGTCCACGGACACCGTTCTGCTGGAGGGGCGTTGCGGTCACGCGGCGCTGAGGCTCCCTGCGGGCGGCCTGCTGGTCACCGGTGGCACGCGTGACGGTCACGCGCTGGCGTCCGCCGAGGTGTACGCCCCGGACAAGGACCGGTGGCGGGCAGTGGCCCCGATGACGGCGGCCCGGTCCGGGCACCGGATCGTGCCCCTGCCCGGCGGCACGGTGCTCGTCGTCGGCGGGGCCCTGGAGACCGGGGGCGCGGCGGTCCCGCTGGCCTGGTGCGAGCGGTACGACCCGGACGCCGACGCGTGGACACCCGTGGCGAGCCTGCACACCCCGCGCGCCGGACACCAGGCGACGGTCCTCGCCGACGGCCGGATCCTGGTCACGGGCGGGGATCCCACCCTGCTGCCCAGGGGCGGCGCGGTGAGCGGGCTGAGCCTGGCCTCCGCCGAGGTGTACGACCCGGTCCGGGACGCGTGGACGCCGACGGCGGACATGCCGGCCGGGCGCGGCAGGCACCGGGCGTTCCTGCTGCGCACCGGCGAGGTCCTGGTCGTCGGCGGCACCGGAGGGCCCTCGTTCGCCGCGGGCCATCGGGGCGCGCTGCGGTACGACCCGGGCGCCGACCGGTGGACCGGCACGGGTGCGACGGCCGAGGGCCGGGCCGACTTCGCGGCGGTCGTCCTGGCGGACGGCCGGGTGCTGGCGGCCGGCGGTCTGGTGGCGGCGGGCCCCGCGGCCCCCGGTCCGGATCGCGGTGTGACCACCGCCGGCACCGAACTGTTCACGCCGTGAACCGGGCGACTACGGAGGACGCCATGACCACGACCACCCTCGCGGCCGCCATCGGGCGGTGGACGCCCCAGGGCGAACTGCCCGAAGCGGCCTGCTGGTACGGCCGGTACGACACGGCCCTGCAACTGCGGAACGAGAAGAAACAGGTGCTGGTGGTGGCCGGGGCCGACGGCAGGTCCGCCGGTCTCGCCAAGGCCTGGCTGTACACCCCGGGCGCCGACGCGCCGGCCACCGGTACGTGGAGCGCGGCCGGCCAGGTGCCGGGGGCGCCGCGCCGGCTGCACACGGCGACCCTGCTGGCCGACGGCGATGTCCTGGTCACCGGAGGCACGAGCGGGCCGGGCCTCTCCCCCGCGCTGAGGTCCGCCGCGGTCTTCCACGCCAAGACCGGTACGTGGAGTGCCACCACGGACATGAACGAGGGCAGGTGGGGACATGCCGCGGTGCTGACGGGCGACAACCAGGTGCTGGTCAGCGGGGGTTACGCGGTCCGGTCGGCCGACTCGGCCAGGGCGCTGGCCTCCGCCGAGCTCTACCACCCGGTGGAGCGGAAGTGGACCACCGTCAAGCCGATGACCGATGCCCGCGGCGGACACACGGCGGTGCGCTTCAAGGACGGCCGGGTACTGGTGTGCGGTGGATCCGCGCCGATCGCGCCGGGCCATGAGGCGGCCCTCGGCTTCTGCGAGCTGTACACGCCGGGCGGCACCCCGGACACCGGAACCTGGTCGGCCACCGGGAACCTGGCCGAGCCGCGCGCCCGCCATCAGCTGTTGCCGCTGTCCGACACCTCGGCCCTGCTGATCGGGGGCGGCACGCCGGGCGTGCCCGGGGACGGCAGGTACGACCCGTACGCCGCGCTCGGCGGCGAGCTGTACGACCTGGGCACACAGAGGTGGAAGCCGATCACCCCCCGGCCGGGCGGCCGCGGCCACCACCGCGCGGTGCCCCTGGGGCCGGGGAAGGTGCTGGTGATCGGCGGTACGGGCGGGATCGACGACGCGGCCGGGTACCAGAGCGTGCTGGTCTACGACACCGCCCTCGACACCTGGACGCCCGCGGCGGGCCTGACCGTCGGCCGGTGGGCCTTCGCCGCGGTCGCGCTGTCCGCCACGGAGGTGCTGGTGGCGGGCGGGACGGTGCGGTCCGGGCTGGCCGCCGCCGATCCGCAGAGCGAGGACCTGACCCGGAGCACCGAGCTCTTCCGCATCGGGGACGCCCCGTGACCTCCGACACCGACAGCAACTCGACCGCCGGCGCCGGCTCCACCGCCGACGCCGAGTCCAGCTCCTACTCCTTCCTGCCCTGGCTGCGGACGGGCCTGAGCACGAAGATCACGCAGGCTCCCCCGGCCGGTTCCGGGGCCCGCCCGCGCATCCCCGTGACCCTGCGGCTGACCGGACAGCACCCGGAGCATCCGGTGCCGGACCGCGCCGTGACCCGGTCGGTGCAGCTCTACGGCCCGGGGGACGTCGTCGGGCTGGACCCGCGAGCGATCTCCCGAACCGAGCCGCAGCCCTCGGTCACCAATGCGGAGCCGAACTTCCTCGCACACATCGAGTTCTACGAGGAGGATCTCCTGTGGCGCTACAGTCCGGCCGCGCCCGACGCGGCCGGCCGGCTGCTGCCCTGGCTCGCGCTGATCGTGCTCGCCGGTCCGGCGGACCCGCGGGACGCGGACGGCGGCGAGTTCCGCGAAGGAGGCCCGCCCGAGGGGCCGCTGCCGTACGTCCTCGTCAAGGACACGCGGAAGCTGCCGCCGGCCGAACAGCTCGGCGCCTGGGCGCACGTCCACGTCAACGGGGACCTCGCGGGCACCGGGAGCGTCCGCACCGACGACATGGACGGGCCCCTGGACGCGCTGGGGAACCTGCTGCGCACCAGCCCCGACGATGCCTGCGCACGGCTGATCTGCCCCCGCAGGCTGAGTCCGCTGACCGGCTACCACGCCTTCCTCGTCCCGGCCTTCGAGGCGGGCCGACGGGCCGGGCTGGGCCTCGACCCGACCGGGGTGGAGGCCGGTGACCTCAGCTGGGGGCCCGGTCACGCGGACGGCCGGATGCCCTACTACCACCGCTGGTCCTTCGGCACGGGCACGGCCGGGGACTTCGAGCACCTGGTGCGGCTGCTCGTACCGGGCGAGGCCGGACCGCACGTGGCCCGCCGGGACATCGACGTCCACGAGAAGCCGGGTCCGGCGCTGCCCGGCATCGACACCCCGGCGGCCATCGGCGGGGTGCTGAAGCTCGGCGGCGCCCTGCAGGCCGTCCGCGACAAGGACGTCTGGGACAACTGGGACAGCCGCTTCACCGAGGCCGAGGGGTATCCACGGCCGGCCGGCAGCTATCCGCATCCCTTCCAGAAGGCGCTGGCCGCGCTGGTCAACCTGGCCGACGACTACCTCACACGGCCCCCCGCCGAGGCGCACGCCGAACTCGCCGCCGTCCTGGGCCCGGCCGCGACGGTGCCGGCGGACGAGGCGGACCCGGTGATCACCCCGCCGCTGTACGGGCGTTGGCCCGCGCTCACCTCACGGCTGCTGACCGAGGCGGACGGCACCCCGGCCGCCCACGACCGCAACTGGGTGCACCGGCTCAACCTCGATCCGCGCTTCCGGATCGCCGCGAACTTCGGCACGCAGATCGTGCAGGCCCGGCAGGAGGAGTTCATGGCCGCCGCCTGGGCGCAGGTGGGCGACGTGGTGGAGGTCAACCACCGGATCCGGGCGGCGCAGCTGGCCTGCGAGGTCGGGCTCCGGCTCCAGGACAAGCACCTCGGGCCACCGCCCGCGCCGCCCGCGCCGCCCGGTCTCGCGGCCGCGTCGGCGCGGGCGATGCGGGCGACGGCCCGCCCGGCCGGCCGTTCCCTGGCGCTGACGGCGCCCGCCCACGCCCGGGTGACCGTCCCCGTGGTCCGGACCGCCGGCCTGGTGGACGGGGCGGGCGGGACGGGCGGGACGGGTGGGACGGAGCTGGTCGCGGCCGGTTTCAAGGTGGCCACGAGCCGGGTCGCGGCCGCGCCCGTCTCCGCGGCCATGCGCCGCATCACCCGGCCGGGGTCGCGGCTGATGCAGACGCTGCGGTTCCCCGGAGAGCCTGCCGAGGCGCTGCTGACGCGGATGGACGAGGAACCGGAACTGGTCACCGCGGCGCCGCCGAAGGGCACTCCGCCCGCCGTGGTCACGCCGGCCCGCGTGGACCGGGAGATCCGGTCCACCCCCCTGCCCGATCCGGTGAAGTCCCTGCCGATCGGTGACGGCTTCGTACTCCGGCGACCCGGCCACGACCCGGGCCCGCGCCCCCGGACGGACCCGCCCGCCGCGGACCGGGCGGACCTGGCGGAGCCGACGGAGCCGGTCGACAGCGAACAGGCGCGGCGCTTCAAGCTGGGCCTGACCGATCTGTACGAGGGCTGGGCCTCGGCCGCGGCCGCCGCGCGCGCCCCGGTGCCCGATCCGCTCGACGTCGCGGGCACCGCCGAGCAGGTACTGGGCAGGCTGGACGCCACCGAGACCGTACCCAAGGCCCTGCTCAGCGCGGTCCGGCTGGAGGCCGGGCATCTGGCTCCCTTCGCCGAGCGGTTCCTGGAGGTGATGGCGTACCCGGTCATCGACCTGCCGATGTACGAGGCGCTGCTGGGCCTGTCGGTGGACTCCTTCGTGCCGGGCCTCGGCCTGCTCCCCGCGAACACGGTCACGCTCCTGGACACCGACCAGGAGTTCATCGAGGCGTTCATGGTCGGTCTCAACCACGAGCTGGCCCGCGAGCTGCTGTGGCGGGAGTACCCGGCCGACCAGCGGGGCACGCCCTTCCGGCAGTTCTGGGACCCGCGCCCGGCCGCCTCCCCGCCGGGCGAGAGCGACGCGCGGCGGCGCGAGCGGCTGTACGACATCCCGCCGGTCCACACCTGGGCCCCGGACAGCGCGCTCGGCGCACACGACCACCGTCAGCCGGAACCGGGCAAGCCGCGCGAGGAACTCGTCCTGGTGATCCGCGGCGAGCTCCTCAAGAAGTACCCCAACACCGCCGTGTACGCCCATCGCGCCCGCTGGAATCCGAGCGACGAGCACCCCGATCCGACGCTGGAACGCCAGCCGGTGACCTTGCGCGACCCGCACCGGCCCGGCTCCGACGAGATCCTGCTGCCGATCTACGAGGCGAAGGTGGAGCCCGACCTCCACCTCCTCGGCTTCGACCTGACGGCGGCCATGGCCCGTGGCGACGCCGTGGACCCGGGCTGGTTCTTCGTGTTCCAGGAGCGGCCGGGCGATCCCCGGTTCGGCGCGGACGACGAGACACCCGGATCCGTGGAGGTCTGGAACGACCTCACCTGGGGCGATGTGGATCCGGGCGGCCGCCGCGGCTTCATCGCGCTCGACGCGACCACCGCCCCGGTCGACCTGGTGGATCTGTCGAGCACGGTGGACGACGCCGAGAAGGTGGCCCAGCACGGTGAGGACACCGAGCTGGGCCGGTGGCACGGCGGGCTCGACTCCGCCGAGGTCGCGTACATGCTGTTCCAGGCACCGGTCCTGATGGCCGTGCACGCACAGGAGATGCTGCCCCGTGGCTGACCTCACCCGCGCCCACCCGGTGCTGCTCGGACCCGTCCGGCTGGAGACCCGGTTCACCACGACCCACCTGCTGGTGCGGATCTTCCCGGACGAGTGGTCGGTGGACAGCTTCGAACCCCGCCCGACCCGCGCCGAGTTGAGTGCGATGGACGCCTACTGGACCGCCGTGTGGAGGTCGGCCGGCGATCCGGCCGGTGAGCGGGCCGCCTGGCACGAGCTGACCGGGCGGGTGCAGCAGGGCCGGGCGGCGTACCTGCTGGTCACGCACCGGCCCGTCAACCCCGCCGACCGGCCGGCCGGGCTCCCCGCGGGCACGACCGTGCTGGTGGTCGCCACCGGGCAGGCGCTGCCCGCCGAGGACCGGCAGCCCACCGTCACGTACTGGAGTGCCGTCTGGCGGGCACACGGCGACGCCGGGCGGCTCCGGGACGCCGACGTCGCGCTGCTCGCGGCCGTCGGGCCACGCCGCGCGGCGGCCGTCCGCAACCGCCGGCCCACCGGGGTGGACGCCGCCCCGCTCGTCTCCGGCGACGCCGGCGGGCCCGGCGACGCCGTGGCGGTGGCCTTCCTCGTGCTCCCGCAGCCGCCGGACTCGGAGGTCGCCCCGAACGCGTGGACGCAGGCGGCCCGGGCCACCCTGCTGCCCGACCGGTTCCGGGTCTTCGGCTACCGCGACGGCCGGCTCGTCTGCGAGGCCCTCGGGGAGCCGGTGCCGGGCTCGCTCGCGGTGAGCCCGGACCCCGGTACGGCGTCCGAGGAGCAGCTCCGGGTGGACGAGCGGACCGGCGCGCTGCGGGTGCCGCCGGACCTGAGGTGGCTGACCGATTTCGACGCGGCGGTGGCCGCGGGGATGGGCGTACGGATCCCCCTCGACAACGAGGACATCTGCAAGGGGCTGCACCGGCTGGTCGTGCTCGGGCTGCGCGAAGGGGTCACCGCCGAGCGGTCCGCGGCCGACCTGGCCACTCTGATCACCCACCAGGTGCGGAGCCCGGCCGGGTTCGCCCTGCTGCCGCAGGGCACGCCGACGAACAACACCGAGCAGGCGCCGGCCGGCCAGGACCCGCGCCAGGAGGCCGAGGCCGCGCGCAGGGCGGCGTACCGCTTCGCCGCAGCGGAAGCGGCAGCGTCATCGGGAGCGGCAGCCGCAGCCGCAGCGGCGCCGGTCGACTGGACGGCGAGGACCGACGGCCAGTGGTTCGCCGAGCTTCTCGGCATCGACCCCGCGGCCCTGACGGCGGTACCGAACGCCGACCGGACCGATCTGCGGGACGCGCGTGCCGCGAACACCGCGCTGTGGCCCGCCACCTGGGGAAACTTCCTGCGCACCACGCTGTGTCCGATCCTGCCGGAGGAGGCGGTGGAGCAGACCCGGGAGTTCTTCCTCCGGTACGTCAGCGGCCGGGGCCCGCTCCCCGTGGTGAAGATCGGCCGGCAGCCCTACGGGATCCTGGTCACGACCGCTTTCGAGCGGCTGGCCTGGCCCGCCGCGGCCACCCACCGCCGGGCCCTGCACCGGTTGCTCACCGAGGCCGCGGTCGACTGGGGCCGGGCAACCGGAAAGGTCGCGCGGCTCGGAACGGACAGCGGCGACGCGCACCGCCGGCTGCTCGACATCCTCGCCCTGCACCCGTCCTCGGCCGAGTTCCACCAGCGGTACGCGCAGAGCGTCGACGACCTCTTCAACCGGGAGAATCTCGACGGCCGGGGCCATCTGGTGGTGTCCGCGCTGGAGCGGCTTCGGATGGCGGAGCCGGTCAGGGAACTCCTCGCCCGGTTCGGGGCGCCCGGCGGCGATCCGGATCTGCTCGGCCGTCTGTTCGTGGACGGACAGCACCGGCTGGACGGTCCGCTGGTCGACGACCGGCCACTGTCCGAGACGGATCCGGTCCGCCCCTCCACCACGGCACCCGCCCGGAACTACCTGTGGTGGCTCGCGGAGTACGCGGGGACGGATCTGGAGACGGTCCGGCAGGAGACGGGCTTCGCCGACGACGCCCGCCCGGCCGCCCTGCTCCATCTGATGCTGCGGCACGCCGTGCTGCTGGGCTGGGTGGAGACGGGCCGCCGGCTCGCCCGCGCCAGGGGGCTGCCGGTGCCCTCGCCCGCCGACCCGCCGTTCGTGCATGTCGCGGACGACCCCGAGCACCCGGAGGTGCTGCTGCCCAGCGAGAGCCGGTACCGCCAGCTCTACGCGAAGGCACCCGCGATCACCGGGAACGAGGAGCTCCTGCACCGGTTCGTCCCGCGGGCCCTGCGGGCCGGGGACCCGGCCACCGCCGGACTCGCCGAGCAGGTGCGGGCGCTGGAGCTGCTCGCCGACCTGCCCACCGCCCGGCTGGAGCGCGTCTTCACCGAGCACCTGGACTGTGCGTCCCACCGGCTGGACGCCTGGCGGCTGGGCCTGGCCAACGAGAAGCTGGCCGAGCTGAGGTACGGCCCGGACGGCATGGGCGCGCCCGCCCGGGGCCTGCACCTGGGGGCGTACGGCTGGCTGGAGGACGTGACACCGAGCTGCGCCGCACCCGTACCTGCGGCGGCGGTGCCGGAGCAGCTCCACCACGTCTTCGGGGCGCCGGAACTGCCGCAGGATCCGCGCAGCGGGGGCTGGATCCACGCACCGTCGCCGGCTCAGGCCAGGACGGCGGCCGTACTGCGCGCCGGATATCTGGCCAACGGCGGCCGGGAGGGCTCCAGCGCCTTCGCGGTCGATCTGGGCTCGGGCCGCGTCCGGGCGGCGCTGTCCCTGCTGGACGCGCTCCGCGAGGGGCAGTCGCTCGGCGCGGTGCTCGGCCGCCGCTTCGAGCGCGGACTGCACGAGGGGCATCCCGGGGTGGAGCTGGACCGCTTCATCCAGCCGCTGCGCGGGGCGTTCCCGCTGCGGGCCGGAAAACTCTCGGGCGGAGACGTCCCGCCGGACGAGGTGGGACTGGTCGAGGCCCGCAATGTGGTGGACGGCCTGGAGCTGGTCCGCCGGGCCACCCGGCAGGGTCTGACCGGCTATCCGTACGGAGCCGAGGGCCTGCCGGAGAACGTCGGCCGGACGGAGCGGGAGGCCATGGACGCGGAGGTGGCGCACCTCCTCGACCTGCACGACGCGCTGGCCGATCTCGCCGTGGCCGAGAGCACCCACCAGACGCTGCTCGGCAACACCGAACGCGCGGCGGCCACGCTGGACGCCTACGCGAAGGAGGGCTTCCCGCCGGACCCGGAGGTGATCAGGTCGCCGCGGAGCGGGACCACGCTCACCCACCGGCTGGCGATCCAGTTCACCCCGGGGCTGCGTCCCGACCACGGCGCCGGAGCTGCGGGCCGCAGCACCCCGCGAGCCCGCGCGGAGCCGGCCGTCGACGACTGGCTGACCGGTCTGCTGCCCGCGGCGGAGTCGGTGGCGGCCCTGGTGACCTGGGTGGATCCGGTCACGGCGGAGCCGCGCAGCCGGGTGGTCACGCAGGCGGATCTGGGGTTGCGGGCGATCGAGCTGCTCTGGGCGGTGCGGCCGGCCGGCGAGGCCGCGATGAGTGATCTCGACGACCGGATCACCGGCGCGGTCTTCGGCTCGGCGCCGCCGCGGCCGGACGTGCTGCCCGTCATCCACTACACCCGGCGGGTCCCGGAGAAGATCAGCTTCTTCGAACTGTCGCCGCTGATCGGCGCGCTGCGGTCGCTGCTGACCACCTCGCGGCCGCTGCGGTCCACCGATCTGGTGCCGGGTGCCGGGGTCGCGCCGGTCGACCGCGCGGCCGACGAGGCCGTGTCCCTGCCCCGGGAGCGTGTCGCCAAGGTCCTCGAATCGCTGGTGGACCTGCGGGAGGAGGCAGCCGGCTTCCTGGCGGAGCTGGAGCCGCTCTTCCCGGTGTCGCCAGGACCGGCGGCCGACGCGTCCCCGGCCGCGCCTGCCGCCCCTGCCGCGCCGGCGGCCCCCGCCGCGCCCGCCGCGCCCGCCCGGGCGGAGATCCTGGGCAGGATCGACGAGTTCCTCACCTCCTATGCCGAACTCGCCGCCGGTGCCGGCCGGTTCGGAGCGGCCCGCAGCGGCTGGGCCGAGCTCACCGGATGGCGGCGCGGCGAGTTCACCGCCGTGCTCGCGGCGGTCGCACAGGCCGCCACCCGGATGGAGCGTTCGCTGGAGGAGGCCGACGTACTCCTCCATCAGTACGACGAACTCCCGGCGTCGGCCCCGGAGGAGGAGCGGTTCCGGCTCCTGCAACAGGCCGAACGGCTGATCTCCACGGCCCTGACCAGCCCGCGCCCCGAGCAGCCGGAGCTGCTGCGGGCCGTGCTCGTCACACGCCGCCGGAAGTTCGCCGGCCGGCTGGCGGGCCTGCGTGCGGTCGCCCGGACTCCGCGCACCACCCTGTCCGGGCTGCTCGCCGAGGTGTCCGCGCTGCTGCCGCTCACCGCCTTCGATCCGACCGGGCTGGACCTGGCCCCGTACGAGGACCGGGTGGTGGGCTACGGCGCGGACCTGCTCGCCCGCGTCCGGTCCCTGCTGAAGGAGACCGAGGGACGCGTCGCCGCGGCCGAGGGGGCCCTCGGCGTGTACGACGCGGCGGTCACCGGGCCGGACCGGGTCCGGGCGGGGACCGACGCCCTGAAGGCGATGCTCGGTGAAGACGTCCTGGCCGTACCCGAGTTCACCCCGCCCGACGGGCTCGCCCGCGACTGGCGGGCCGCGCTGCGGGACAGCGACCGGCTGACCGCCCACCTGCGCACCGATCCGCCCGCACCCCGCACCTTCCCCGTGGAGGACTGGCTGCACGGGATCGCCCGGGTCCGCGAGAAGCCGCGGCTGTGGGAGAAGACGGTGATCCTCGCGGACGCCCTGATCGGCTACGGCGGCCTGCTCGTCACCCAGGAGGAGCCCCGGCTGACCCCGGTACAGCTGCCCCACCGGGCGGACGACCACTGGCTGGCCATGGACTTTCCCCAGGACCGCGACCGGCGCCGGCCCCTCGACGAGGACCGGGTGCTGTTCACCGCGCACTACGCGGGCCCGGCCGCCGGGCCGCTGCCCGGTGCCCCCGAGGTCTGCGGTCTGCTCCTCGACGAGTGGACCGAGGTCATCCCCGCCGAGCGGGAGACCACCGGGATCGCCGTGCACTACGACCGCCCGGACTCGGAGCCGCCGCAGGCCATGCTGCTGGTCGCGCCGGCCGCGCCCGACGGCGACTGGACCACCGGCGAGCTGCTCGACGCGATCTTCGACACGTTCGAGCTGGCCAGGGCCCGGGCCGTGGAACCCGTGCACCTGGACGGCACCGCGTACGCCCAGCTGCTCCCGGCCACGGTCATGTCCGCGACCCGGAAACCGATCACCGTCAGCACCGATCTCGCGATCGCCCATCTGCGCCGGAAGGCGAGCGCCCATGACTGAACCGGCTCGCATCGAGTTCCCGCTGGCCCTCGACCGGCGCCTGGAGCCGACCGTCGGGGTGTGGAACCGGCTGGAGGGGCGGCCGCGTACCGCCGACTTCGGCAGGGCCCTGCGGGCCGAGGTCCGCGACCCGCTGTGGCTGCTCACCCGGCAGTGGCAGCTCGGCGAGTTCCGTGCCTCGGACGGCGGATCGCCGGTGACCGCCACGTACTCGGTGGCCGGGGCCCCGCCCACCCGGTTCCGTCCGCCGGCCGGCCCGGTGGAGGAGCTGGCCACGGACCGGCCGCTGGAGTCCGTGGCCGAACGCCGTCCGCTGCAGTTCCGGTTCGGCGCGGATCCGGTCTGCTTCGATCTGCGGCTGGCGCTGGGCCACCGCTGGCTGAAGCTGATCCGCGACCTGCCGATGTCCCCGGTGGAGGACTTCCGGGGCCAGTACGTCGCCGCGTACCCGATCGCCCTGCCGGATCCCGAGGAGGTCCGCGACAGTCCCCGGGTGGCCCATCCGCAGGTGTGGGCGACGATGCAGGCCGTCGCGGGGCGGCACATGGACGGGTACCTGCTGTACCACCGCCTCAAGTACGAGCACGGCCTGGCCTCCGACGGCATCGTCAACGTGCTGCACATCCACTACGAGGACCTGAACCGGCGGGGCCGGGAGCTGGTCGCCTGGTTCGACGCGCTCATCGACCAGCCGCAGGGCGCCCCGGCCTGGGATCCGGGCCGGCTGGAGCACCGCTTCTCGGTGGCCGCCGGTACCGCCGACGGGGAGCAGGTCCTCACGGCGCCCGAGTACCCGGGCGGTGAACTGGAGTGGCACGCCTTCTCGGTGGACCGCGGCGGGCCGCTGGGCGGGACGGCGCCCGCGCCCGAGCCGCTGCACCGCACCGTGTTCCCGGCGCCGGTCCGGTTCTCCGGGATGCCGCTGCCGCGCTGGTGGGCGGTGGAGGACGGGAAGACCAATTTCGCGGCGGTCCGGCCGGACAGCACCGACCTCGCCCGGCTGATCTTCCTGGAGTTCGCGCTGGTCTACAGCAACGACTGGTACCAGCTGCCGTGCGACCTGCCCGCCGGGACCCTGGCGTCGGTGTACGGGCTGAGCGTGACGGACGTGTTCGGCGAGCAGCGGTGGATCGAGCCGGCCGGCTCGGGACCGGGCGGGGACCGGGACCGCTGGTCGATGTTCACCCTGGACCCGGTGGGCGGGCAGCGGACCGGCGCGCGGCCGGTCCTGCTGCTGCCGCCGGGCGCGTCGAAGATCGCCGACGGTCCGGTGCTGGAGGAGGTGCTGCTCGTCCGCGACGAGCAGGCCAACCTGGTGTGGGGGCTGGAGCGGACGGCCCGTACGGCGACCGGTGAGCCGCGGCGCGGCAGCGAGCTCTCCACGGAGAGCCTGGCGCACCGGTCGCGCCTGGACCCGCGGCCCCCGCGGACGGATCCGCGCGCGGCGGTCGCGTACGAGGCGATGAACTCCGTGCCCGAGAACTGGATCCCCTTCATCGCGGTCCACTCCGGCGAGCGCGGGCGGTCGGTGCGGTTGCGGCGCGCGGCCATGCCGCATCCCGTCGACGGCCGGGCGGTGGAGCCTCGGACGGAGCTGTTGCGGCCGGGCCTGGACCCGGTGGCACCGGACCGGCGGCAGGCCTACTACGTGAACGAGGAGGAGGTCCCGCAGGCCGGCTCCCGGCTGACGGTGGCGTACAACCGCACCCGGGGCCGGGACGGCCAGGTGGTCGTCTGGCTCAGCGCGCGCCGTGGCGCGGGGCGCGGGGAGGCCGCGAGCGGCCTGGCCTTCGACCACCTCGTGGACACGTCCGACGCCTGATCCGGGTCCCGTGCCGGGCCGGCGGCACGCGGGCACGGCCGGACGGCACCCGGGCATGACAGGGCACGGCGGCGCCACCCGGCCGAATCTCCGGGCGCGCCGCAAGATATCAGCCTTCCGCGGAGACGCCAGGATGTTTGTCCGATGGTGATGTCCTACGGCCTCGGCGGCACGCCCGGCACTAGCGTCCCGTGACACCCCGGGAATGCGGGTGCGCTCCGCACTGCATGTGCGGCCCTCCTGCCCCGCCACCCCCTCCCGGCCCTTGGAGCGAGGAGGCACAGTGCCGTCATTGCGGCGGAGATCCATCAGCAGCTTGTCGTTGGCCACGCGATACACGATCGGAAGCGGCCTGGTCATCACCGCCCTTGCGCTCACCCTGATCGCCCTTCTGATACCCGTGGACGGTTTCGGCAGCCGGCCCGCGGCCGCCGTGGCGGGTCCGGCGGCCGGCGACGACGACGGCGGCGGAACGTTGAGCACGGCCTACGGACCACTGACCGCCGCGGACCGGGACTTCGTCCGCAAGGTCCGGCTCGCCGGACTCTGGGAGCTGCCCGCGGGCCGCCAAGCCCAGCAGCGCGGGTCCCGACCCGCGATCAAGACGGCCGGCCAGCACCTCATCGACGGCCACACCGAGCTGGACCGGCAGGTCATCCAGGTCGGCCAGGCCCTCGGTGTCGATCTGCCCAACCAGCCGTCCGCACAGCAGCAGGACTGGTTGGGCCAGATGAACCGTGCACGCGGAGAGGAATACGAACGACTGTTCGTCCAACTGCTGCGCCGAGCTCACGGAAAGGTGTTCGCCCTGCTGGCCGGAATCCGGTCAACGACCAAGAACTCGATGGTCCGGGCCCTCGCCACGTCCGCCAACACCACGGTTCTGGACCACATCACGGTCCTCGAAGACACCGGACTCGTCGACTTCGACGCGCTTTCCGACAATGTCCAACCGACGAAGTGAAGTGATCGCATGAGTAAAAAGGGCCACAAACGCTCACGCCTGTCGAACAAGGTCCTGGGCGTGATATCCGCGCTCGTACTGGGCGGTGGCGGGGTCGCCGTCGTCGCCGGGAACGCGTCCGCCGGCCAGGACAAGGCGGGGCAGATGACGTCCACCATCGACTGCCCCGACGTGGGAGAGAAGCTCACCGCGGTCCCCGAACAGGCCAAGCCCGAGGTCGACGCGAACCTCGCCAAGCTGGACGACCAGGTCGCCGACGCCTACAAGCAGCTCGCCGCCGGGAAGGCGAAGGGCGACGCCGCCCTCCTCGGTGACCTGAAGCAGAAGCGGGACCAGACCATCGCGGGCATGGCCGACGCGATCGGCCGCGGCGGCGAAAAGCCCAAGGACATCCAGGCCTTGAGCGCGTGCACGATGAAGCAGGCGGCAGCCGCGGATGACGGCGCGGCGGCGGCCGCGAGCAAGGGCGAGCAGGGAGCGGCCGCCCAGGCGGCCGCGCAGAAGGGCGGTCCGGCGAAGAACGACTTCGTCAACATCACCAAGATCAAGCCGAACGTGAAGAATCCCGCCCAGGCCGGAAACGCCTCGAAGGGCTCCTTCACCTCGCAGTGCGGCCGCAACGAGAACGGTCACTTCAACCCCGACAACGTGATCGTCGCCCCCGGTGTCTCCAACGGCGCCCACCACATGCACGACTACGTGGGCAACCTGACCACCGACGCCTTCTCCACGAACGGCAGCCTCGCCGCGTCAGGCACCACCTGCGGCAACGGGGACCAGTCCGCGTACTACTGGCCCGTGCTGCGCTTGCGCGACGGCAAGGTGGAGAAGGACGCCAAGGCGCCCGGCGGCGGCCAGGACGGCAATGTCGGCACCATCCTCAAGCCGAAGCAGGTGTCGATCACCTTCAAGGGCAGCCCGGTGGGCAAGGTCACGGCGATGCCCCGCTTCATGCGCATCATCACCGGTGACGCCAAGGCCTTCACCAACGGCAACGGCAACGCCAACGCCTCGTGGAGCTGCACGGGATTCGAGAACCGTCAGCTGAAGGACAAGTACCCGGTCTGCCCGAAGGGCAGTGACGTGGTGCGCACCTTCAACTTCCAGAGCTGCTGGGACGGCAAGAACGTCGACAGCGCCAACCACCGGACGCACGTGGCCTTCGCGGACAAGAACGGCAAGTGCCAGAACGGCTTCAAGGCCATTCCCCAGCTGGTGATGCGCCTCACCTACGGGGTGGCGCCGGGTTCCCGGTTCGCCGTGGACAGCTTCCCCGAGCAGCTCCACAAGCCGGCGACCGACCACGACGACTTCATCAACGTGATGTCGAACGGCCTGATGAACAAGGCCGTGAACTGCATCAACAACGGGCAGAACTGCCGCTGACCCCCGCAGCGGGAGGCTCCCCCTCCACTCCCGGGCCGGACGCCCCTCACCCCCACCCCCGGCGTCCGGCCCGGGACAGGTGTTGGCCCGAAGCCGACTTCGGGCCAACACCGCACGTGTGTGTACGCCGCCGCCGAGTCCCGGCGGCGTACGCATGTCACGGGCCGGCCCCACCGGTCACGCACCCCCAGCACCCCCAGCACCCCATTCCCCCAGCACCCACGGCACGAGACCGGCCCGCACCGGTCGCACATCGCGCGACACCCGGCCGGCCCGGACGGCTCGCGCACCGCACGGCACCACCGCGGCCCGCACCGATCACGCACCGGTCGCGCACCGCTTGACATGACATAGCCCGGCCCGGCGGCGCACACCCCAGGACACGCACCCCCGCCCGGTGGCGCACACACGAAACAGCCCGGCCCGGCCCCGTGATTCGGGGCCGGGCCGGGCTGTTCGCGGTTGTTGTCAGAGGCCGTTGACGCGAGCCATCCGTCCGACGACCAGGGGGGTGAAGTCCGCCTGGATCACGCGGGCGGCCCGGCGGCCGACCCGGGAGTGCTGACGCCGGACCTGGGCCATCAGCCGGCGGCTGCGCAGGGCCATCTCCAGTTCGAATCGTGTACGGGGGTCCCGCAGGCCGGTCCCGAAGAGCTTCTCCAGCTGACGCATGCGGTAACGCACGGTCTGCGGGTGCACACTCAGCGCCTTGGCGGCCTCGGGGGCTCCGCCGCCCTCCAGCCAGGCGAGCAGCGTCACCTCCAGCCGCTCGCTCTGGCGGGGGGTCAGGTCGGCCAGCGGACGCAGCCACCGGGCGGCCAGCGCGTGGGCCAGGGGCTCGTCCTGAAGGAGCAACAGGGTCGAGAGGTGGTCGTCGACGAAGACGGGCCGGACCTCTTGGCCGGGACGGGCGGGCGTCAGTGCGGCCAGGCGCAGCGCCCAGCGCAGTGAGGAGGCGGTGTCGCGGAGCGGGACGGCATGGCCCACGGCCGCGAACCGGCCGCGCAGCAGGTGTTCCAGCGGGGCGCGGGTGTCCGGCTCGGGGCTGGGGACGAGCAGGCACGGACGGCCCGCGAACATGCCGACGAGGCAGTGGTCCAGTACGGCGGCGAGTTGCTGGGTCTCGCCGGGCGTGGCGGGCACGATGGCCCGTACGGCGAGCGGGAGGGGCCAGCCGGCCGCCTCCGCGAGCTCGCTGAGGGACATCTCGGATGCGTCCCTGTCATCGGTGAGCGTCTTGAAGAGGTCATGCCGCGCCCGGTCCATCTCGCGGATGCCTTCCTGCCGGGCCTCGTGCCGGCTTCCGCGCCGGGCCTCGCGCAGACCTTCATTACGGACCTCGCGCAGACCTTCGTTGCGGACCTCGCGGAGACCTTCGCGGTGGCCTTCGCGAAGACCCTCGTTGCGGGCCTCGTTGGGAGCCTCGCGGAGACCTTCGTGCCGGCCCTCGTGTGTGACCTCGTACTCGGCCCTGGCCGCGATCCCGACCTCGATCCCGTGCTCGACCTTGCTGTCGAACTGGCTCTCGACCTCGATCTGGTTCTCGATCTCGTCCTCGCTCTCGGCCTGTTCATCGTGCTCGTCCGGTGCTTGTTCCCGGGGCTGTTCCTGGTAGCCGAGGACGGTGAGGAGTGCCTCTTCCACCCGCTGCCGGAACAACTCGTCATCAATGGCATCGTTGTCATCGATAAGTGCGGAAAATTCCGGAATTCCATGCAGAAGCTCCTCCACTATCTCGGCGGCCAGCGAGGGGAGTTCCCTGCGCAGGACGCGCGTCCACTCGCCACGCGGGCGGGACCAGATGCGGTTCAGAAGTTCACACATCGTTTTCCTCGTTCGTGCCGGGGTGAGGCTTGTCAGGGGGGAAGAGCGACAAGCCCGCCGAGGTTGCCCCTCACGTCAACATCCGTGTCTGACGCGAGAGTTGCGGCCCTCGTACTCCCTCCTGGAGAGGTCCGACCACTTACGGTCCCGTTGTTTTGCCGTTCTTTTACCGTCGGGGACGCGTAGGTGACGGTCGGCGCGGTGGCCTGTCGCAACCCCCGCTGGAGGGGAATCTTCCGGTGTTGTTCGACGCGCCGGAGACGCGGTGCGAGAAATTATCACGTTTCGATAAAACCTGTGGAGCTGCTGTGCAGCTCCACGATGCTGCTGCACTCCGGCCCCAAGTTCCCTCGGCCGGCGCGGAGTTTCACAGCGCTGCCGGGTACGACGACAACGACCCCCGGGTACCGAGCGCCAGGTGGAGTGCTCGGATGCCCAGGCGCACAGGAGACCTGGATGCCCCTGCCCCAGCCTCGAATGCCCAGCTCACACAGGGCACGCCGCAAGAACCGCCATGCCTCGGCTGCGGCTGCGGCTGCCGGACGGAGGGCCGTCCGGCGGCCCTCCCTCCTTCCCAAGGACGGCAGGCTGAGCCCCGGCGTGCTCTGCGCCGTCGGCGCGGCCATCGTGCTCGTCACCGTGGCTGCCCGAGCGGGCGCCTTCACCCAACTATGGGCCTTCCTCGATTTCGGAGCAGGCGTGCTCTCGCTCGTCTCGCTCACCGCTACCGTCCTTTGGGGACTGGCCGCGACCGACCGGGTCATCCTCGGTTCGGGGCACCGGCTGCTCGCCCAGGGTGCGCACCGCGGGCTCGCCGTCGCAGGGCTCCTTTTCCTCGCCCTGCACATCTGGATCAAGGTCGCGGGGCAGCGGACGACCGCGGCGTCCGCGGCCGTGCCGTTCACTGACGCCACCAGGCCCGTCCTGGTCGGGCTCGGCAGTCTGGCCGGATACCTCTTCATTGCGGTGGCCATCTCCGGCGCGGTGCGCAGCGTGTTCAACACCAGGAGCGGCTCGGCGTGGTGGCGGGTCCTGCACTTCGGCGCCTATCCGGCCTGGGGCGCCTCACTGGTGCACGGCCTGAAGTCGGGCCGCGCGGCCGCCCCCTGGGTCACGTCCGCGTACGCGCTGGCCCTGCTCGGCATCGTGGGTGTACTCGTGTTCCGGGTCAGGAGCCGGATGCGCGAAGCGGCCGTCTTCGTGCCGCCTGTCCCCCAGCCCGTGGCGCAGGAGCCCGTCAAGGGCGGCGTGCCCCGACAGAGGCGCGGCTCGCGTCCGGCAGCGGCAGCCGTGACCGCGAACCAGGCCCAGCCGCCCCGGCCCGACCGGCCGGCCCTGAGCGACCGACCGCCCCTGAACAACGAACCTCCGCGCACCGCCGTCTACGCGCCGAGCCGCGCCGGCACAGCAGCTGACGCCGAGACGCTCATCAGCCGGGATCAGTGGCTGTGAGCGGTGAGACGCGCCCCAGCCTCGGCTGCGTGGGCGCTCCCCGGCTGCTGGCCGGGCTCGACCAGGCCGCGCGGCTCGACCGCGTGGCCCATCTGACGACACACGGCCAAATGCCCCGCTACCGGCCGGAGGAACTCGTCGACCTCGCCGAGAACATCGACCTCCGCGGTCGCGGCGGCGCGGGCTTCCCGTTCGCCAAGAAACTGCGCTCCGTGATGCGGTCGGCCCGCGCCGGGGACGGACAGACCGCCGTCGTCGTCAACGGCAGTGAGGGCGAGCCGAGTTGCCTCAAAGACACCGCGCTGCTGCTGCACACCCCCCATCTGGTGCTCGACGGGGCCCTGCTGGCCGCCGCCGCGCTGAACTCCGAGGACGTCGTGGTGGGCGTCACCCGGAGGGACGTGGAGCAGTCACTGCGGGAGGCCGTTGCCGAACGCGGCCCGGCAGGGCGCCGGGTGCAGATCAAACTGCTCCCCGAGCGCTTCGTGACCGGCGAGAGCACGGCGCACGTGAACGGCCTCAACGGCGGGCCGACGCTGCCCTCCGGCCAGAAGGTGCGCACCAGTGACCGGGGCCTGAACGGCGTGCCGACTCTCTTCTCCAACACCGAGACCTTCGCGCAGCTCGCCGTCGCCGCCCGGCTCGGCGCGCTGGACTTCCGTGCGACCGGCCTGCCCAGCGAGCCGGGCACCATCATGCTGACGGTCGCGGGCAACACGGTCGTCGAGACGCCGAGCGGGGCCGCGCTCTCCTACATCCTGGAACTGTGCGGCACCGATCCGGGTCAGGGTGTCCTGGTCGGCGGCTATCACGGCAAATGGCTCGATCCGGCATCCGCGCGTGCCGCCGAGATCTCACGCGAGTCCCTCGACCGGCTCGGCGCGCGGCTGGGGGCGGGGGCGGTGCTGCCGCTGCCCATGGACACCTGCCCGGCCGGCGAAGTGGCGCGCGTGACCCGTTGGTTGGCCAAGGAGTCGGCCGGCCAGTGCGGCCCCTGCGTACGCGGGCTACCCGCCATCGCCGACGTACTGGACGAAGCCATCCGGGGCGGGGGCAGACCCGCCCTGGAGATGCTGGAGCTCCGGATGAAGGCGGTGCTGAAACGCGGCGCGTGCAGCCATCCAGACGGCACCTCGGCCTTCGTCGCCTCGGCGCTCAGGACCTTCCCGGACGAGTTCCGCGACCACGCGCTCGGCAGCGGTTGCGGCAGACGGGTGCTGGGCGCCCTTCCGCTGCTTGAGGACGACGAGAGTCCGGAGCGGCTCTTGGTCGACTGGACCCTCTGCAGAGGCCACGGGCTGTGCGTGGACGTCCTGCCCGATGTGGTCCGCCTCGACCTGGACGGCTTCCCGGCGGAGGCGTCCATGGCCGTGCCCCGCCAGTTGCGGCAGAAGGCGCAGCGCGCGGTACGGCGCTGCCCGGCCCTCGCGCTGCGCATCCAGGACTGAACCAATGCCCCGGGTTCAATGTTGGCGCGATCTGACAAATTCCCGGGGATATCCGCTCCCAACCCTCCCGGCCCCGTATCAATTACCGGGGGCAAGGAAACGCGGAACCGAACCTGAAGGAGAGATCGTGAAGATAAAGCGTCGTGAGATATTCGCCGGGTCAGCGGTCGCGGTACTGATGATGACGACAGCCGCATGCGGAAGCTCCGACAATTACGGGGGAAAGGCGCCGGCAGTACAGCCGGTGGGTGACAGCAAACAGGCCGGATCCGGCTACGGCGACCCGTACGGAAGCGGTTCGGGGGCCGCCCCGGCGGGCGCCGCCGGCAAGAGCGGCCCGGCCGGACAGCTGAAGGTGAGCGAGGTCCAGGGCCTGGGACCCGGGGTCACCGACAGCGAGGGCTTCACGCTCTACCGGTTCGACAAGGACACGCCGAAGCCGCCCAAGTCCAACTGCGAGGGGGACTGCGCCGCGGCCTGGCCCGCGGTGTCCGCGGACGACGCCTCGGTCAGCGCGGGCATCGACGCGGCGCTCCTCGGCTCCGTCGAACGGGCCGACGGCACCAAGCAGCTCACGCTCGCCGGATGGCCCGTGTACCGCTACTCCAAGGACGCCAAGGCAGGCGACGCGCTCGGCGAGGGGGTCGGCGGCACCTGGCACGTACTGGGCCCGGGCGGCAAGCCGGCCGGGGCGAGCAAGGGCACGGGCGCCGGGGCGGAGAAGGAGAAGGAGGAGAAGGCGGACGCGGCGGCGAAGGGCGGCGAACTCACCGCCGTGCAGAACCCCCAGCTCGGAACCCTCGTCGAGGACGGGGAGGGCAAGACGCTCTACCGGTTCGACAAGGACAGCGCCTGGCCGATGAAGATCGGCTGCGTGGACGCCTGCACGGACACCTGGAAGCCTGCCAAGCCCGTCGAAAAGGACAAGGTAAACGGAATCGCCCCGGAATTGATTGGAAAGGTGAAGCGGCCTGACGGAAGCGAGCAATTGACGATCGACTGCTGGCCGGTCTACACCTTCACCGGTGACAAGGAACCCGGGGACACCACCGGGCACAACAACAAGGGCCTCTGGTTCGCCATCACCGACAAGGGCAAGAAAGCGAAGGTCGTCGGCTAGCACCTGTCCGCGGCCCGCCGATCCGCCCCTGAAACGCGTGGTGCCCGGGTACCTCCCCGCCCGGGCGCCACGGCTCCTCCCCGATCAGCCAGAGAGGTCACCATGCCGTCCACCGACCGCAGCACCCGCCGGATCCGGCGGATCCGCCCGTCACTTCCGGCCGTCGCGGCGGTGTGTGTCGCCGCGCTGCTGTGCGGGGGCTGCTCCTCGAAGGCGGCGGCGCAGCACACCTCGGCCGGGGCCTCGCCGACCGCGGCGCCCGCGGCGGCGGCGCCCGGGACCTCCCTGGAGCAGATCGCCACGGCTATCGGCTGTACCGCCGAAGTGAACGTGGAGGCCGAGGAGTTGCGCCAAGGCGGGTGCCAGGCCGGGCAGGTCGTCTACCGCATGGTCACCTTCACCGCCGAGCAGGGACTGCGCTCCTGGCTGACCGAGGCCCGGATGTACGGCGGCCTCTATCTGGTCGGCGACCGATGGGTCGTCACCGCGCCGACGGAGGAAGCCCTGACCACGCTGCGCGGACGACTCGGCGGCAACCTGGAAGCCGGCGACACGCACGGCGACGCACACCGCGGGACGCCGGGGGCAACGCCCGGCGGGACGCCGGGAGCAGCAGTCGGCGGGACACCCGGTGCGACACCCGGTGCGACGCCCGGCGAGACACACGGTGGCAGCCACGAGGGCGGGCACGACGGCGGCCAGGGTGGCGGCCACTGAGGCCGCTCCTGAAACCGCGCACACGTCGGCCCCCGGCACGCACGACCGGGGGCCGACTGCGGCGTGTCGGCCACCTGTCCGGTTGTCGGCTCGTTCGTGAGGAGCACAGGGCACGAACCCTCGGGATGATTCGGCCGGGCGCCGGGTGCAACAAGGTGGACGCGTAAGCGACTTCACCGAAAGGAACGGGTCAGTGCGCCTGAAACGCCTCGCACCGCTGCTCGCCGCCGCCGGACTCATCGCCACCACCGTGCCCCTGCTGTCCGCGGCCCAGGCCTCCGCCGCCCCGGCCGCCGACCACCTTCGGCAGAAACCCGCATGGCACCGCTGCAGCCCCGAGCAGCCGGCCTCGTACGAGTGCGCGACGCTCAAGGTCCCGCTCGACTACCGGCGTCCCGACGGGCGCACGATCGACCTCGCCATATCCCGGATCAAGAGCGAGAACCCGGCCAAGCGGCACGGCGCCATGCTGCTGAACCCCGGGGGCCCGGGCGGTTCCGGCCTCGACCTGCCGCTGCTGATGAGCCCGGCGATGCCGAAGGACGTACGGGAGAGCTACGACCTCATCGGCTTCGACCCGCGCGGGGTGGGCGCCAGCAGCCCGATCACCTGCGGACTGACCGACACCGAGCAGAACTTCAACCGCGCCTACCGTCCGGAGACCTTCGGCTCCGACGTGACCTGGGCGCGCACCGTCGCCGACAAGTGCCGCGAGAAGGCCGGTTCGGTGCTTCCGTACATCACCACCCGCAACACGGCGCGGGACATGGACACGATCCGTGCGGTCCTCGGCGAGCGCAAGCTCTCCTACCTGGGCTACTCGTACGGGACCTACCTCGGCGCGGTCTACTCGCAGATGTTCCCGGACCGCACGGACCGCTTCGTGCTCGACAGCGGCGTGGACCCGCAGCGGATCTGGCGCGGCATGATCCAGGTCTGGGCCACCGAGGCCGAGCCCGCCTTCGCGCGGTGGACGCAGTGGGCGGCGCAGCGGTCGGCGGAGTACAAGCTGGGCGACACCCCGAAGGCCGTGTCCGAGACGTTCTGGGAACTGGTGGCGCGCGCCGACAAGGAGCCGTTCGAGTTCGAGGGCATGAAGGTCGACGGGGACATGATCCGCTCCACGCGCGGGGTGTTCTTCTACCCGGCGCAGGCCACCCCGATGATCGTGGCCCTGAAGGCAGCGGCCGAGGGCGGGCCGCTGCCCGCGGGCACGACCCCGGCGGAGCTCAAGGGGCTGCTGACGGGCGGCGCGACGGCCGAGCCCGCGTCGGACAACGGCACCGCCGTGTTCTGGGCCGTGGCGTGCGGGGACACCGGCAGCTGGCCGCGCTACACCGAGCAGTACGAGCGCGACGCGGTGAAGGACAAGGCCAAGTACCCGCTCTACGGGGACTTCGCGTCCAACATCAAGCCGTGCGCCTTCTGGGACCGGCCGGTCGAGGCGGCCACGCCGATGCACAAGCGGGCGAACGTGCTGACGGTGCAGAACGAGTGGGACTCCCAGACGCCGCTGGTGAGCGGCCAGGGCCTGCACAAGGCCCTCAGGGGCTCGCGGATGGTGCTGGCGGCGGGCGGTGAGGGCCACGGCGTGTACCTGTCCGACCCCACCTCCTGTGCCAACGCCCTGGTGAGCGCGTACCTGGTCACGGGCAAGCTGCCCGCCCAGGACGTGACCTGCCAGAACCCGCCGGCCGCTGCCGAGCGGCGCGAATCGGCGGCGCCCGCGAAGCCGCTGCCGTTCCCGTCCTCCCCCGGCCGGTTCTGACACCACCCGGACACGGACTCCGGGGCGTGCCCCGCACGTAGCACCACGCATCGACCTGCGGAACCTGCCCGAGGCCTCGGCCCGGGCAGGTTCCGCAGCCGGTTCCGACGGCGGGAGGAGACGAGGAACGCGTCAGGGGTGGGGGGCCGGACAGCCCTCAGGGAGCGATGGATGCCTCGGCGGCCGCCTTGATGCGGCGGCCGAAGTCGGGGGCGTCCTTGCGGGCCGCACCGGCCGCGAGGCCGACGAGCAGCTTGCCGAGGCCGTGGCCTTCGAGTGTGTTGAAGATGCGGACGCGGGTGCGGCCGCCGGGGAGGGATTCGAGGTCGTAGCCGCCCTCCGCCGTGACGAGGTTGCGGCTCTGCTCCGTCCAGCGGACCAGGTGCGGCGGTTCCAGGCCGACGATGCGGAACTCACGGCCGGTCTTCATCCCGGCGTCCTTGACCGTGCTCCGGAAGACCGTGCCGAGGGCCGTGGGGCCGTCCGGGGTCTTGGTGATCTCCTGGACGCGCGGGCTGAACTCGGGGTCGTGCCGACCGTCCGCGAGGTAGGCGAACACCGCCTCCACCGGTCGGTCGATCTCGACACTCGCCTCGAACTGTCCGGACATATGGGCTCCTCGGTGCGGCTACTACCTCTGATCCACGATCCCAGACCGGCACCCTACGCGCGCGCCGACGGCCCGGCGGCCGGCTCCTGGTCCGGGGCGGCGGCGGGCCCGGCAGGCGCAGCGCCCGCCCGGCTGCCGCGCAGCGGGGTCAGCAGCCCGCCGCCGAGGATCAGCAGGCACAGCGCCCCGCCCGCCAGGCTGACCGCCGGGACCCCGTGCCGGGCGGCCAGCAGAGTGAGCACGGCCGCGCCCACCGGGCCCGAGGCGTTGTGCACGGTCCAGAAGGCGGACGTGACTCGGCCGAGCAGGTGGTCCGGGGTCACTTCCTGGCGCAGGGTCATGCTGCAGATCCCGCCCAGGGTCATCCCGAACATGGAGACGGCGCTCAGTACGGCGATCACCGGCACGCTGCGGCTGACGCCCGTCACCGTCACCCCGACGGCGATCATCGCGATCGAGGCGAGCCAGCACGTGCCGAACCCGAAGAGCCGGCGCAGCCGCCCCGCGCTCAGGGCCGCGGCGACCGACCCGGCCCCGCCGGCGGCGATCACGTAGCCGAGGGTGGCCGCGTCCCGGCCGAGGTCGTGCTGGACCCGGTAGATCAGCAGGTCGGTGGCGCCCATGGTGACGAAGGTCAGCAGGGTGAGCCCTACGGTGAGCGGGCGCAGCAGCGGGTGGCTCCACAGGAAACGGAAGCCGACCACGAACATCTCCCGGAACACCCCGGCCCCGCCCCCGGCTCCCGCCCTGTCCCCGGGCTCGTCCGTCGCCCTGTCCGCGCCTTCCCCGGCCGGGCGCGCGGTGAACCGCACCCACCCCAGGCTCGCGGCGGAGACCAGGAAGGTCGCCCCGTCCAGGGCCAGTGCCCAGTCCGCGCCCACTCCGGCCGTCAGGAAGCCGGCCACCACCGGCCCGAGCAGGCTCCCGAGGGCGAAGGTGCCCATCAGCCGTCCGTTCGCGGCCGTGAGGTCCTGCGTACGCACCAGATTGGGGATGGCCGTCACGTACGCGACGTCGAAGAGCGTCCGCAGTACTGCGGTGAGCGCGGTCAGCACGTACAGCAGCCAGATCTGCGGCCCGGCGACCCACCAGACGAGCGGGACCGCGCCGAGCAGCACGGCCCGCACCAGATCGCAGACGATCATGAGCCTGCGGCGGTCCACCCGGTCCACCACGTATCCGGCGAAGACCCCCGTGCCGATGGCGGTGGCGGCGGAGACGACCGTGACCAGGCCCATCTGGACGATGGATCCGGTGGCGTCGAGGACGAGCAGGGGAAGCGCGAGCATCGAGACGGACCCGCCGAGCACGGACAGCGCCTGGCCGAGCCAGAAGACGGTGAAGTCCCTGTTCCGCCGCAACGGCGGTACCGCGTCGTAGGTCCTGGATTCCGCCGAGATGTCCTGCTCCCCCGTTCCCGCCGGCCGCCTTGGTGGACGGCCGATGGCGCGAGCGTAGGCGAGCCGGTCCGCCGCCCGCCAACGTGTTTTCCCCCGACACCCCTGGTCCCGGCGGTGGCCGCCGACAGCGGCCACCCTCCGGCTGCTCCGACCGGCGGAAGTCGGGGCGGCCGTGCGACCCGGGCCCGCGCGCGCCGCCCCGCCGCCCGTCGGCGGTCTGGTACGACGTTGGCCTCGACCACTCGAAGGAGGGCCCTGGGTGTCCGACGACGCGCAGCCGAAGCAGCGGACCGAAGCGGATACGAAGGCGCTGGCGCAAGCGGCGGCGCTGATCGTCGGCGCCCAGCGTGAGGCGGTGGCGATCCTGCGGAGGGCCGGTACGGAGCTGCTGCCCGAGGAGCGCGCCCTGTTCTCGGCGGACCGCTGCATGGGTGAGCTGGATCCGCCGCCGACTCCGCACTTCTGCCTCTGTATGCGCTACCGGGGCAACAACCACGAGCCCTGCGTGAACACCTTCATCGATCACACCGGTCCTGATCTCGGCTCGGGATCCCCTCGGGTGCGCTGCGGGCACGGGAAGGGTGTGCACGGGCAGATCTGAGCGAAGCCCCCGCCGGCGCGCGGCCGACGGGGGCTTCGCCGTGAAGGTGCTAGCCGAGCAGGGCGTACACGGTGGAGGCCGTGGCCGCCGGGTCCTCGGCGCCTTCGGGGGTCAGGGTGATGTCGGCGAAGGCCATCCGCTTGCCGAGCTTGGTCACCCGTACGTGGATCAGTACGTCGGCCCCGACCACCGGCCGCTGGAAGCTGGTGGACTGCTGGACGGTGGTCATCGGACCGTAGGTGCCGCGGGCGGCGGAGATCGCGATGACGGTGGCCGTGTCGGCGGCCGCCATCATGGCCTGGCCCGAGAGGCCGCCGCCGTCCCGGGCGAGCTCGTCGGACCAGGGCAGCCGCAGTACGGCGTGCCGCTCCCCGGTCTCCTGGACGGTCAGTCCGAGGGCGAGCACCCAGGGGGCGAAGTTGTCGGTAAGGATCTTGTCTGCGTCTGCCGGTGAGATCGTCACCGGGAGATTGTGGCGGTCCGGCCGGACCGCCACAATCCCCTTCCGGTCAGAGGCCGGCGGCCAGTTCCGTGCCCTGCCGGATGGCCCGCTTGGCGTCGAGCTCGGCCGCCACGTCTGCGCCGCCGATCAGGTGGGCTTCGACGCCCGCCGCGCGCAGGGCCTCGTACAGGTCGCGGCGCGGCTCCTGGCCCGTGCACAGGACCACCGTGTCGGCGGGCACGAGGTGCTGTTCGCCGCCGACGGTGATGTGCAGGCCCTGGTCGTCGATGCGGTCGTACGTGGCTCCCGCGACCGAGACGACGCCCCGGTGCTTGAGCTCCGCGCGGTGGATCCACCCGGTGGTGGTGCCGAGCCCCGCGCCGACCTTGGTGGCCTTGCGCTGGAGGAGGTGGACCTGGCGCGGCGTCGCGGGGCGCTCGGGGGCGGTGAGCCCGCCGGGGCCGGCGTACGTGGTGTCCACGCCCCAGTGGCGGAAGTAGACGTCGGGGTCCTGGGAGGCGCCCTCGCCGCTGTCGGTGAGGAACTCGGCGACATCGAAGCCGATGCCGCCGGCGCCGACGACGGCGACGCGCTCGCCGACGGGGGCTCCGTCGCGCAGCACGTCGAGGTAGTTGACGACGTTGGCGTGGTCGACGCCCTCGATGTCCGGGGTGCGCGGGGTGACGCCGGTGGCGATGACGACCTCGTCGTAGCCCTGGAGGGTCTCCACGTCGGCGCGGGTGTTCAGGCGGACCTCGACGCCGGACTCCACGAGCTGGGTGCCGAAGTAGCGGATGGTCTCCTCGAACTCCTCCTTGCCGGGGATGCGGCGGGCGACGTCGAGCTGGCCGCCGATGTGGCCGGAGGCCTCGAAGAGGGTGACGGCGTGGCCGCGGCCGGCGGCGGAGACCGAGCAGGCGAGACCGGCGGGACCGGCTCCGACGACGGCGACGCGCTTCTTGGTCCGCGTCGGGGACAGGACGAGCTCGGTCTCGTGGCAGGCGCGCGGGTTGACCAGGCAGCTGGTGATCTTGCCGCTGAAGGTGTGGTCGAGGCAGGCCTGGTTGCAGCCGATGCAGGTGTTGATGGTCTCGGAGCGGCCGGCCGCGGCCTTGGCGACGAAGTCGGCGTCGGCCAGGAAGGGGCGGGCCAGGGAGACCAGGTCGGCGCGGCCGTCGGCGAGCAGCTCCTCGGCGATCTCCGGGGTGTTGATGCGGTTGCTGGTGACGAGGGGGACGGACACCGCGCCCATCAGCCGCTTGGTGACCCAGGTGTAGGCGCCGCGCGGGACGGAGGTGGCGATGGTGGGGATGCGGGCCTCGTGCCAGCCGATGCCGGTGTTGATGATGGTGGCGCCGGCCGCCTCGATCTCCTTGGCGAGGTGGACGACCTCGTCGAGGGTGGAGCCGCCGGGGATGAGGTCGAGCATGGAGAGGCGGTAGATGAGGATGAAGTCCTCACCGACGGCCGCGCGGGTGCGCCGGACGATCTCCAGCGGGAAGCGGACGCGGTTCTCGTACGCGCCGCCCCAGCGGTCGGTGCGCTTGTTCGTCGCGGCGGCGATGAACTCGTTGACCAGGTAGCCCTCGGAGCCCATGATCTCGACGCCGTCGTAGCCCGCGAGCTTGGCGAGGCGGGCGGCGCGCACGAAGTCCTCGACGGTGCGCTCGACCTCGATGTCGGTGAGCTCGTTCGGGACGAAGGGGCTGATGGGGGCCTGGATGGCGCTGGGGGCCACCAGGTCCTTGTGGTAGGCGTAGCGGCCGAAGTGGAGGATCTGCATCGCGATCTTCCCGCCCTCGGCGTGTACGGCCTCGGTGATCACCCGGTGCTCGGCGGCCTCGTCCTCGGTGGTGAGGCGGGAGCCTCCCTCGAAGGGGCGGCCGGCGTCGTTCGGGGAGATGCCGCCGGTGACGATCAGGCCGGCGCCACCGCGGGCGCGCTCGGCGTAGAAGGCGGCGAGCCGCTCGAAACCGCCCTGGTGCTCTTCGAGGCCGGTGTGCATCGAGCCCATGATCACGCGGTTCGGCAGGGTGGTGAAGCCGAGGTCCAGGGGGCTCAGCAGGTGCGGGTACCGGCTCTGGGAACTCATGAGGGGCGCCTCCTCGCGCGGGGGTGATGAACCTGTTCTAGCGAGGGGAGGCAGGTTTTGCAACTAAGTGCATAACCAAAGAGGGCGGTCGGGGACCATCCGCCCCCGAAATCCCAGGGCCGGGGCGCGGACAGCCCGCAACCTTGTGGCGGAGTTCACGCCGGCGGCGCGGCCCGGGCCTCGGCCGGCGGACGGCCGGGGCCGGTACCGTCGGCCGGATGATCGAAAACCGCTCCGTGATC
Source organism: Streptomyces sp. NPDC001502 (assembly GCF_042894785.1). Classification (NCBI taxonomy): domain Bacteria; kingdom Bacillati; phylum Actinomycetota; class Actinomycetes; order Kitasatosporales; family Streptomycetaceae; genus Streptomyces; species Streptomyces sp. NPDC001502. The sequence continues at coordinate 207,978 of NZ_JBIAVW010000006.1, read as the reverse complement.
GTGAACGGCCTCCCGTTCGAGTACCAGGTGGCAGGGCCCGCGGACGGCGATCCGCTGGTGCTGCTGCCCGCGCAGGGCGACTGGGCGCCGCTGCGGGACGAACTCGCGCGCAAGCGCCGGGTGTACACCCCTGACGTGAACAGCCGCGGCCCGGCGGCCCGCGAGTGGCCGACGGTGATGCGCGACGAAGTGCTCGGCCTCCTGGACGCCCTCGGCCTCGACCGGGTGGACCTCGCCGGGTACAGGATCGACGGCGAAGTGGCCTACCTGGTCGCGCAGGCCCAGCCCTGGCGGGTGGCCCGGCTGATCCTGGAGGAGGTGGATCCCCCGAGCCCCCCTGGGCTGGTACGGCCCGAGCATTCGGAAATGGACTGGTACACGGTGGAGGGCGAGCCCGCTCCCGACGAGCTGGACAGGTTCCGGCGGATCACCGCACGGACCCTGGTGCTGTCGGGCGGCCCCACGAGCCCCTTCTGGCAGGACCGCATCGCGGAGATGGCCCGCCGGATACCCGACGCTCGGCTGACCCCGTTCCCCGTGGGACGACCCGTCCACGCGGCCGAGCCGGAGGAGTTCGTGCGGGCGGTCGTGGAGTTCCTCGACGAGCTGCCCGACAGCGAGTCGGCCCGGCTCTGGCTGGCCGAGCGGGGCGTGGTCCGGACCGGCGAGGACACCTGGACGGACGGGGAGTCCGAGGAGGGCCGCCTCACCTCGAACGAGGTCGCCCACCGGTGGGCCGCGGCTGCCCTCGGGGACGACTCCCTCGACATCGGGCAGCGGCTGCGGCTCGGCTTCGGTCTGGTGGACCTTCTCGACGAGTACTGGGTGACCGTCGAGATCGCCTCCGCCGTCCAGGGCATCACGGATCCGGACACGGCCCGCGTGCTCTGGAACGGCTACCGCAGCCGGCTGGACGCGCCGGCGCACTGCGAGGCGATCGTCTACTCCCTCTGGGTCGACTGGTTCGAGGACGGCGACACCGCGGAGCGGGTCTTCGCCGAGGTCCTCGGCAAGGACCTCACGCAGCTGCGGCCGGACTCCCCGGAGCCCATGCTGCGCCGTGCCCGGCGCGTGCTGGAATCCTCCGGACCGGTGCCCTGGCGGGCCAAGGAGCTGGTCTACCGGACCGCGGCCCGGGTCCCGGAGCTGGCCGAGGCGGTCTTCCGGGGCATCCTGCACAGCCACCACGACGTGTACGGCGACCTCGACCCCGCCGAGGCACTCGCCGTCCTCGGCCAGATGAGACTCCCCGAGGACACCGAGCACCTCGCCGAGCTGCGCAGTGCACTGGAGAGCGGGCGCCGGCCCTGACGGTCGGGCCGGCGCCGGGGCCCACCCGGGCGGCGGTCAGGCGCGGTGCAGGCGGACCGTCACGATCTGGAACGGGCGCAGGGTGAGCGGGACCCGGCCCTCCGGGGTGGGCACCCCCACCGCCGTGCCCGCCAGAGGCCGTTCGAGCAGATCGCTCTCGACCGCCGCCGCCACGGGGAAGTACGCGGTGAGGGTGGCCCGGGCGCGACCGCCGCGGGACTCGTAGACGCGGACGATCACGTCACCGCTGCGGTCCTCGGCCAGCTTGACCGCCTCGACCACCACCGCGTCCTCGTCGACGGCGACCAGCGGGGCGACCGGGCCCGCGCCGCGGACCACCCGCTCGGGCAGGTTCAGCGCGTGGCCCTCGCGGACCGCGTCCCCGATCCCGGCGCCGGGCGCGAGCGAGAAGCGCAGGGTGTGGGAGCCCTGGTCGGTCTCCGGGTCGGGGTAGCGCGGGGCGCGCAGCAGGGAGAGCCGGACCGTGGTGGTCTGGCCGCCGTCGGCCCGTACGTCCCGGGTCACGTCGTGCCCGTACGTGGAGTCGTTGAGCAGCGCCACCCCCCAGCCGGGCTCTTCCGCGTGGATCCAGCGGTGGGCGCAGATCTCGAACTTGGCCGCCTCCCACGAGGTGTTGGTGTGGGTGGCCCGGTGGACGTGCCCGAACTGGGTCTCGGAGGCGGTCCGTTCGGCCTTCACGTCCAGCGGGAAGGCGGCCTTGAGGAACTTCTCCGTCTCGTGCCAGTCCACCTCCGTGACGATGTCGACCGTCTTGGCGCCGGCCCGCAGGGTGATCTGCTGGACCGCCTCCGACCGGCCGAAGGACCGGGTCACGCGTACGGTCGCCGCCCGCGGGCCGCTCCCGGTCACCTCCAGCCGGTCCAGCTCCACGAGGTCGGTGACCCGGTTGCGGTAGAACGCGTCGATGTCCCAGGCGTCCCACATGTTCGGGAAGTCGGGGTGGATCTGGAGCAGGTTCGCCGCGGCGCCCGGGGCGACCGTCTCGCGGCGCGCCTCCAGGTCGTAGACGGAGACGATCAGGCCGCGGCGGTCGATCTCCACCAGCAGCCGGCCGTTGGCCAGGATGTGCCCGCCGCCGTGCCGCTCCTCCACCGTGACCGGCTCCCCCGCCCGGGCCGGGCGGCCGGCCCCGCCGGCCGGAACGCCGCGGCGGGCGTGCGGGGCGCAGTTGAAGACGAGCTCCTCCGTGCCCTGACCCGCCAGCGCCTGCTGCGCGGCGAGGGTGATCCCCTGGAGTTCCTCGCGGACCGCCGCGTACGTCTCGCGCGCCTCGCGGTGCACCCAGGCGATGGACGAGCCCGGCAGGATGTCGTGGAACTGGTGGAGCAGCACCGTCTTCCAGATCCGCTCCAGGTCCTCGTACGGGTACGCGTACCCCGCGACCCGCACCGCGGCGGTCGCTGCCCACAGCTCGGCCTCGCGCAGCAGGGATTCGCTGCGCCGGTTGCCCTGCTTGGTCTTGGCCTGGGAGGTGTAGGTGCCGCGGTGCAGCTCCAGGTAGAGCTCGCCGGCCCAGACGGGCGCGTCCGCGTACTCGGCGTGGGCCTTCTCGAAGAAGGCGTCCGGGCGCTCGATCCGGACCCTCGGGGAACCTTCGAGATCCCGCTGGCGGCGGGCGCGGGCGAGGTGTTCGCGGGTGGGGCCACCACCGCCGTCACCCCAGCCGAAGGGGACGAGCGAGCGCGAACCGGTGCCCTTCTCCCGGTAGTTGCGGGCGGCGTGGGCCAGTTGGGCGCCGCCGAGGTCGGAGTTGTAGGTGTCGACGGGCGGGAAGTGCGTGAAGACGCGGGTGCCGTCGATGCCCTCCCACCAGAAGGTGTGGTGCGGGAACCTGTTGATCTGGGACCAGGAGATCTTCTGGGTCAGGAACCACTTGGAGCCGGAGAGCTTGACGATCTGCGGCATCGCGGCGGTGTAGCCGAAGGAGTCGGGGAGCCAGACGTTCTGCGTCTCGATGCCGAACTCGTCGAGGAAGAACTTCTTGCCGTAGAGGAACTGGCGGGCCATGGCCTCGCCGCCGACCATGTTGGTGTCGGACTCCACCCACATGCCGCCGACCGGCACGAACTGCCCGTCGGCGATCTTCTTCTTGACCCGCTCGAAGAGCTCGGGCCGGTACGTCTTGATCCAGTCGAGCTGCTGCGCCTGCGACATCGCGAAGACGAACTCGGGGTGCTGGTCCATCAGGTTGACCATGTTGGAGGCCGTGCGCGCGACCTTGCGGACCGTCTCGCGCAGCGGCCACAGCCACGCGGAGTCGATGTGGGCGTGGCCGACCGCGCTGATCCGGTGCGCGGAGGCGTTGGCCGGGACGGCGAGCACCCGGGCCAGACACCCGCGGGCGGCGGCCGCCGTGCCGGGCACGTCGGCGAGGTCGAGGGCGTCCAGCGCCGCGCCGAGGGCCCGCAGGATCCCGTGCCGGCGGGCGTCGGCGGTGTCGAGCTGGGTCATCAGGTCGTAGAGCACCTCCAGGTCCTGGACCAGCTCCCAGACCTCCGTCTCGAAGACGGTGAGCTCCATCCGGGCGAGCCGGTACAGGGGCTGGTCGCCGCTGGTCGGCAGGTCCCCCTCGTACGTGGCCGCGTGGTCGACCAGGACCGGGTTGGAGGCGGCCTCGACGTACCACTCGACCTGCTCGCCGCCCTCGGCGCGGTCGGCGACGCGCACCCAGTCGTTGTACGGGTTGAGGGCCTTGACCTCGCCGCCGTCGGCCCGGTGGACCAGGCCCTCGCACTGGAACCCGGGCATCATCCGGTCGAAGCCGAGGTCGAGGACGGCTTCCACCGTGCGGCCGGCCCAGTCCTCGGGGACCGTGCCGGTGACCCTGAACCAGGTGGTGCCCCAGGCCGGCCCCCACGGGTCGCCGATCGCGCAGGGCTCGTAGCCCGCCGCGAGTCCTTCGGCGACGGGGACGGGCTCGCCGGGGGCCTCCCAGCGCTCGACGGTCAGCGGGACCGCGCGGGAGTGGACGGCGGGCTTGACGCGCTCCTTGAGAACCCGGCGGAGGCGGTGCTCGGTGATGCTGCGGTCGTCATGCATGACTGCTGCTCCAGGGAGGGTGGTCGGTGCGGAGGTATCGGTACGGACGTGTCTCGGGACGGACGGCGGGCGGGCCGGCTCAGGTCTTGACGGCTCCCTCGCCCACGCCCTTGAAGAAGAAACGCTGGAGGGCGAAGAAGAGCAGCATCATCGGGAGGAGGGCGGCCATCGCGCCGGCGGCCACGAGCCGCTGGTCGTTGACGGTGGTGGCGCCGGCCAGGGTCTTCAGGCCGAGCTGGAGGGTGTAGTGGTCGCTGTTGGTGAGAACCAGCAGGGGCCAGAGGAAGTCGTCCCAGGCGCCCATGAAGCTGGTGATGCAGACGACGGCGAGGGCGCCCTTGGCGGCGGGGAGGAAGACCCGGGTGAAGCGGGTCCATTCGCCCGCCCCGTCCAGGACCGCGGCTTCCTCCACCTCCCGGGGCACGGCGAGGAAGGCCGCCCGCATGACCATGATGTTGAGCACGGAGACCGCGCCGGGCAGCCAGACGCCGATGAGGGTGTCGACCAGGCCCATCTCGCGGACGGTGAGGAACATCGAGATCATCACGGACTCGAAGGGGAACATCAGCGTCGCCACCAGCACGGTGAAGACGACCTGCCGGCCCTTCCAGCCGGCCCGGGAGAGGGCGTAGCCGCCCATCGCCGCGAAGAGCATGTTCGAGGTGATCGCGAGGGCGGCGACGGTGAGGGTGTTGCCGGCGTACTGCAGCAGCGGGAAGGACTCGGCGACCCGGACGTAGTTGTCGAGGGTGGGCTGCGCGGGCAGCACGCCGTCGTACACGTTCTCGGTGCGGCCGCGTATCGAGGTCAGGAACTGCCAGACGATCGGGCCCAGCATGACCACGAGCATCAGCACGAGCGTGGCGTACCGCCCGGCCAGGCCGATCCGGTGGCGTCTGCGGGCGGCGGCGGTGCGCCGGGGCGGCCGCCCGCTCCCGGCGGAGGAGGGTGCGCTCATCGCTCGTCCCCCTTCGACAGGCGGCGGCCCAGCAGGCTGAAGACCAGGGTCAGGAGGAACAGCAGGATGGAGATGGCGGAGGCGTAGCCGGTCTCGCCGGAGAAGCCGAGGCCGACCTGCCGGATCAGGAAGGGCAGGGTGCGGGCGCCGCCGCCGGGACCGCCGCTCTCGCCGCCGAGTATGTAGATCTCGGTGAACACGCGCAGCGCCGAGATGGCGGAGAGGGTGCCGACCAGCAGCATCATCGGCTTCACCTGGGGCACGGTGATGCTGAAGAAGCGGCGGACCGGGCCGGCGCCGTCGATCGCGGCCGCCTCGTGGAGGGTGGCGGGGACGTTCCCGAGGGCCGCCAGGTAGAAGACCATGTAGTAGCCGAGGCCCTTCCACACGGTCACGATCATCGCGGAGACCAGCAGCATCGCCGAGTCCGTCAGGAACGGGACCGGCTCGGAGACCAGGTGCAGCCGCTGGAAGACGGTGTTGACGAGCCCGTCGCTGCGCAGCACCCACTGCCAGATCAGCCCGACGACCACGGCGGAGGCGATCACCGGGGTGTAGAAGGCGGAACGGAAGAAGCCGATACCGGGGATCTTCGCCTGTACGAGGACCGCCAGGGCCAGCGGCAGGAGGACCAGGCAGGGGACGACGACCACGAGGTACAGCACGCTGTTGCCGGTCGCGACCCAGAAGTCGGGGTCGGCGAAGGCGCGCCGGTAGTTGTCGAGGCCGACGAAGCCGCCGCCGCGCAGGATCTGGGCGTCGGTGAGGGAGAGGACGACGGTGTTGACGAACGGCCAGAGGCTGAACAGCGTCACCATCGCCAGGCCGGGCGCGAGGAACAGGTAGGGGGTCCACCACCTGCGGTGGGGCAGTCCGGTCTCGGTCTCCATGGCCCGCAGGGCGCGCCGCCTGCGCGCCGCTCCGCGACGCCGTTCGTGTGCCGTACCACCGCCCCGCGGCTCGCCGGCGGCGGCGCCGCCGGTCACTTCTCGGCCGCGGCGGCGAGGAGCTTGTTCGCCGCTTCCTGCGCCTTCTGCACGGCTGTCCGGGGGTCCTGTTCGCCCTTGATGGCCTTCTGCATCTCCCGTACGACGGCGTCGCCGACCTGGTTGGTCCACTGGACGGGGGTGTTGGCGTCGAGCGCGGCGGTCCTCAGCTGGTCGGCGCCGACTGCGCGGGCGAGGGTCTCCGCGTCCTTGCCGTCGCCCTTGTCGGAGAAGAACGGGTCGGCGAGGCCCTGGGCGTTGGACGGGTAGATGGTGGCCTTCCTGGAGAACTCCACCTGGTTGGGGCCGTTGGTGACCCACTTGGCGAACTCGGCCGCCGCGTCGACGTGCTTGGTGTCCTTCCTGATGCCGAGCGACTGGGCGTAGATGCCGATGTGGCCGAGCTCGCCGGTGACGGCTCCGGCGACCTGGGTCTTGGCGTAGATCTGCGGGGCGTTCTGCTTGATGTCCTTGACGAAGCCCGGGGATCCCGGACCGAAGACGAGCTTGCCGCTGCCGTAGAGCTGGTTGATGTCGTCGGACTTGAGGAGGGACTCCTTGGGCATGGCGCCCTTGGCGTACAGGTCCTTCATCCGTTCCACCCACCGGACGGCCTGGTCCGTGTCGAAGGTGAAGCGGTCGCGCTTCTCGCTGAGGATCGGGATGCCCATCTTCTGCCAGTCCCCGGGCAGCCGGCCCTTGGGGTCGGCCATGAAGGCGGAGTACTGGCCGCCGGACGAGGCGGCGATCCGCTCGGCGTAGTCGAAGAACTGCTCGACGCCGGTCGGCGGCGCGGCCGGGTCCAGGCCGGCCTTCTCGAAGAGCTCTCTGTTGTAGGTGAGGATCTCCGGGGTCACGTACCAGGGGTACGCGTACACGCTGTCGCCCTTGCCGGGCAGTTTGAACTGCTCCCAGGCGCCCGGCACGTACTCCTTGGCCGACGCGCCGTCCAGGGCGGCCACGTCGGCGAGCATGCCCCGGTCGCCGAGGAGCTGGAAGGAGTCGGTGGAGAGGTTGACCACGTCGGGGAGGGCTCCGGCCTGGGCGTCCGCGACGAGTTTTTCGTTGTAGCCGTCGCCGGGGACGTCCTCCCAGGTGACCTTGACCTCGGGGTGGCGCTGCTCGAAGGCGTCGATGACCCCCTGTACGTAGGCCGTGAAGGTGGGCTTCAGCTGGAGGGTCCGGAAGGTGATCTCGCCGGCCACCCTGCCCGTCCGCTGTGCCTCCTTCGCGTCGGCGGCTCCGCCGTCGAGGCCGCACGCGGCGGTCGAGAGGAGGGTTCCCGTCGCGAGCAGGGCAACAGCGATACGGGTCGGGTTCGAACGGGTCATCGTCGCCGCCTTTGCAGAAGTCCGGCCTCATCGCCGGAGGCGGTGCCCACGGTCGTCCGAAAGCAAGACCTCGTCAATGAGGCAGGAGGAGGGCTGGCCGGTGACGCATTGGTGCGGAATGGCGCGACCGGCCGGAACACTTCGCGGAAGCCTCGATCACCACCACTCCGACCTGGACTGATGCGCTTTAGTACAAAGACGGTTGGAGCTGGTGTCGATTCCGTAACGAAGCTGCTGGTGCGTCAAAGTTTGACTTCTTATCGATGGTTCATGACAGGTCTCCACTAATGCGCTTTACCCGCACGCCGCGAAACCGCTTTAGCAGGTGCCCTCGGAGACCCGCACGGAGCCGGGTACCGCTCGACCACTGGCTGCGCGCCGGGGCGGGCGCCGTCGAGGGCACCGCCCTGGCGCGCGCGGTACCGGCAACTCGCGGCCACGCACACGCGCTGCACCCAGCACCTCGACCCCGAGTCCAATCCGGCCGTCCTGCGCCGCGCGCTGGAGGACCGGGTCGCCGGGCGCGAACTGTCCCCCCGCCTCGCCGGACCGCTGCGCCATGCCGTCGCCGCGATGGCCGCCAAGCGCGGCCGGCCCGGCAGGCGGACCGGCCCCCGCACCACGCCGTGGCCGCCCTCGTACTGCGCCGGCTCGCCCCCTTCGATGTGAGCCGGGGGCTGGAGGACGCCGGACCGCTGACCGGCCCGGTGACCGCCGAGGAGGCCGGGACGTCCGGGCTGCCCGCCGGAACCGTCGTCCCGGCGCCGGTACGGGCGGTGGTCACCGCGGCGCGCATCGCCCCGCAGGGCGGCTGGGGACGGCGCGGGCCAAGGCGCGTTCGCCGCCGTCCCGCAAAGGGCCGCTACTTGGGCTTGTTGCGGTAGATGCGGCGGCCGGCCAGGTGCGTGGCGACCGTCTCGCCCCGCCACAGCTTCCGGTCGCCGTCCATCTCGTCCGGGGCGGGCCACCGGCCGCGGCTGATGTCCGACCGGATGCTGTCCGGCTGCAGGCCGGACGCCTCGGCGATCTCGACGACGGTGTAACGGCGGGACGGTTCGAGCGCGGTGGCTTCCCGGGTGTGGTGCTCGCCGAAGAACCGGGCGATGGCCTCCGGGTCGAACTCGATGGTCCTGCCGCGCTTGCCGATGGCGGCCGGCCACCCTGGGTGCCGTCCCCACCGGGGATTCTCCGACAGGTAGCGGGCGCTCATGCCGTAGTGCTGGGCTATCTCCGTGTACGTGACTCCCGTGCGGCCCTCGGGAGGTACGGGGCCACCGTTCGGCGTGCGGGAGGTTCCACCGGCCGACCGGGTCCGCTCGCCGGTGTGCGGCTCCGGCGGGACCCGGCCCGAGCGATCCTCCCCGACGGTGAGGACGACCGTACGGCCGTCCGGGTCGGTCAGCGTGTGCCGGCCCGGCGGCAGGAACCCGGCGCCGTTCGGCGGGGCGGTGAGGCCGAGGCGCAGGTACCCGGTCTCCGGGCGGCCCGTGGCAGGGTAGAGCTCCAGGACGCCGCCGTCGGCGAGCGTCGCCGCGTAGTGCTCCGGCCCGTTGCCGTGCCGCTCGTGCACGAGGTCGAGGCCGATACCCCGGTAGAAGTCGCGGCAGGCGTCGAGCCGGGTCGTGTAGATCACGGCGAGTTCGAGGATCATGCTGGCGCTCCTGGTGTGTGATGACTGCGGGCCGGCGGTCGTCCTCCTCGACCCGCTCCTCGCAACGCAGTGACCGCCTGGGGCACTTGACGGCCGCGGTGATGCGCGACAGCCCGAACGCCTTGCCCTGGGCGCCCACTTGGGCCTCCTCCCGTCCGGCGCGACACGCGCCGACAGGGAAGGTCATCTTAAATTCCTACCACGTCTGCGTACGCTGTCCTCATGACCGACACCATCCCTGCCGACCAGCACGTGCACGATGACCTGCGCATCCTGACCGTCGAGTACCTGACCGCGGTCCGGGCGCGCCTGGCCGGCATCGAGACTCCCGTCGCGCGGGAACGGGCCGCACGGCTGTTCACCGATCAGCTGCTGCCCGCTGTGGCGAAGACGGTCAAGGACATCCGCACCGCCGCCGTGGGCGAGCTGCGCCAGGGGCGCACCCTCAGGGAAGTGTCGGAACTGATAGGCCTGTCCGTGCCCCGGGTCGACCAACTGCTCAAGGGGAAGTGAGGAGTTGTTGCCGTCCCCCTTCTGCTGAGGCGCACCACGATCACCCTCGACGCGGGCAGGCCGGAGTACCGGCCGGCGGCCGGCGGCCGGCGGCCGGGCGGTGACAGGTAGCGGGTCGTCACCGACCCGGCCGGGCGCCCGTTCCGCCTGACCCTGGTCGGACGTCAGACGGCTTTCGGGGCGGCGGGCATGCCCACGTACCCGTACGGGGGTGCCGAGTCAGCCGGCGTCCACCTTGGGTGCGCAGCGCATGCCGATGTAGCAGCAGGGGGTGCCGTCCACGAGGGTGGCGAACACGACGGGCATCCAGTCCCCGCTGAAGGAGGGGCCCGCGCCGGAGGCGGCGAAGACCGTGGCGCTGAGCGGCGTCAGATCCATCTCCAGCGGCGGCGAGAAGTCCCGCATTCCGTCGGCGAACTCGTACAGCAGGTGGGGGACGCCGTCGGGCCGCACGCTGACGGTGATGACCACCCCTTCCCGGCGGTAGGTGCCGACCAGCGGGACCATGTCGACGACCGGGGCCCGCGCGGGCGGCGCGAAGGCGGGCGGCATGTGGACCCCGCCGAGGTCGCGGAGCAGTTCCCGCATCAGGTCGGCGTAGAGGAAGCGGGAGGCGCCCCCGTTGGTGAGCAGGACGACGATGAGATCGGCGCCGGGAACCACGCGCACGTAGCCGTACTGGCCGATCGAGGCGCCGTCGTGGCCGTACCCGGGGACCCCGTTCCAGTCGTAGAGCGACCAGCCCAGCCCCCAGCCGTCCGCGCTCACCGTCCACTTGTCGGGTACGTCGACCGCCCACCGCTGCATCTCCGCGACGGCCCGGGCGCCGAGGATCTGGGTGCCGTCCGGGGCGGAGCCGCCGTCGAGGTGCAGCTTGGCCAGCCGGAGCACGTCCGCGGCGGTGGCCAGGACGCGTCCGTACGGCCCGGCCGAACGGGGCATCATGTCCCAGACCGGCGCCGGCTCCGGGTCCGGCCCCTCGCCCGGAAGGTGCCCCATCGCGGTACGGAAGGCCAGCGCCTCCTCGGGCAGGGTCATGGTGTGGGTCAGGCTCAGGGGGGCGACGAGCCGCTCCTTGAGGGCCTGGTCCCAGGTGCGTCCGGTGAGGACCTCGACGACGCGGCCGAGGACGTTGTAGCCGATGCTGCTGTAGGAGACCGCGGTGCCGGGCGGGCAGTCCAGTGCCACGTTCCGGGCGGCCGCCACGTACTTGGCCAGACAGTCGTCCCCGCGGCCGCTGTCGTAGGTGAAGTCACACGTCAGACCGCCGGTGTGGCTGAGGAGTTGGCGGGTGGTGATCGTCTTGGCGGCCTCCGGGTCGGCGACGGAGAACTCCGGGAGCACCTCGATCACGGGCGCGTCGAGGTCCAGTTCGCCCGCGGCGGCGAGCTGCATGACCAGGGTCGCCGTGTAGAGCTTCGCTATCGATCCGAGCTGGAACACCGAATCGGTGGTCGCCTCCACCCCGGTGCCACGGTGCAGGATGCCGCTCGCCAGCTCATGGATCCGCCCGTCGGCGAACACGGCGAGGGTGGCGCCGGGAACGTGATGGGCGGCGCGCAGTGCGTCGAGGCGGCTCTGCCAGTGGGCCGGGGAGAACGTCACATCGGTTCCTTCGACTCGGTGGTCCCGTACGGATCGCCGCACGCTCCTTGATCCACATACCGGGATCCACGCCAACGTAGGCCGGTCCCCAAGGCGTTGATAAGGACCCGCACGCGCCAACGAGGGGACTCCCGGCGCCACCGGGGAACACCGCCGCACCGGGAGGGAAACGTTCGCGCCACCAGGGGACCCGACGCGCCGAAGAGGGAACTTGACACGCCAGTTCGAGAGATCGGCTGGTAGCGTCGTCCGTCCTATGCGCTCTCCTGGCACCGACGGCACCGTCTCCGTCCACCTCGCGCGGTTCGTCGTCGACGCCTTGCACCGATCGGGCGTGGGCCTGGGCAGGGTCGCCCGGTTACCCGACCTCGGACCCGAGGTGCTGGGCAACGATCTGGCCCGGGTCTCGACCGCGTCCGCGCTCGCCGTGTGGGAGCAGCTGACGCTCGCGGAGCCGGGTACGGCCATCGGCGCGCTGATCACCGCCGAGGCGCCGATCGGTACGTTCGGCCTGTGGGACTACCTGGTGACCACCGGGCCCAGTCTTCGGGAGACCCTGAAGCGGGCGGTGGAGTACAACGCCGTCATCGGTGACGCGGCCCAGGAGAAGCTCCTCGTCGAGGAGGACGGACGGTCCCTCACCATCCGTCATGCGACGGGCAGTTGGGGTCCCGACGTGGTGGAGGCGATCGACTTCTTCGCCCTGGGCGTGTTCCTGACCCGGGCCCGGGCCGCCACCGGGCGGCCCGTCGTACCGCTGCGCGTCTCCGTGACGCACGGCGCGTCCGGCCGCTTCCGGCAGCTGGCGGACTTCTTCGGGACCACCCGCATCGACTTCGGCGCCGCGTACAACTCGATCACCTTCCACGACGACGACGTGCGCGCACCACTGCCCAAGGCGCAGCCGGGGCTGGACCGCATCCTGGCGCAGCAAGCGGCGCTGACGATCGCGTCCGCGCAGCCGGCCCTGCTCTGGCAGGACCGCTTCCGCATGGTCCTCGACTCCGCCTTCCGGGAGGACACCGTGAGCCTGGAGCATGTGGCGCAGCGGCTGGCGATGAGCCCGCGCACCCTCCAGCGACGCCTGGGCGAGCACGGCACGACCTGGCGCGAGGAGGTCGAGGCCGTGCGCCAGGAGCACACCATGGAGCTCCTGCGCGCCACCGATCTGCCGCTCCGCTCGGTCGCGGCCCGGGTCGGGTACAGCGATATGCGCGCGCTGCGCCGGGCGGTGCGCCGGTGGGAGGGGCGGGCCCCGCGCGACATCCGCAACGAAGCGGGCGTCGCGGCAGCGCCGATGGGCGCCGACGCGGGCAACTGACCCGCGCCCGGCGCCCGACGGCCCGCGTCGACGGCCCGCGTCGGCGGACCGCCTCGACGGCCCGCCTCGACGGCCGGTCCGGTCACTTCATGGGGTACTGGGTCTTCTCCGCGAGCTTGCCGTCCTTGAAGCAGAAGCGGAGCACGGTCTCTTCGCCGTTCTTGGCCTCGCCGCTGGATATGTACCAGGAGCAGGTGCTGCCCTCGGGCTCGGCCGGTCCGCCCTCCTTGAGGGCGCTCTTGACGAAGCTGTCGCCGGACGGGAGCTTGTCGCGGACCTCGCTCTCCGCGTCCCCGGTCTTCACCGCCTCGTAGACCGCGGGGTCGACCAAGGTCTTGTCGGCCATCTCAAGGACCTTCCCCATGCCGAAGACCAGTGCCATGAGGAGGCCCACGCCGAGCACCAGCGCCACCCCGCACCCGATCAGACAACCCTTGCGCTGAGCCACGCCCGTTCCTCCATGCCGTTCGTGTCCGGCGGCGGTCGCCTGGACACTCACACCCTCGCAAGGGGCGGGGGCCGCGGGCTGTCCTCGAAAGTCGTCGGTCCTCGCAACGATCGTCGTTCGAGGTCGGACCCACTGCTGCGTGTATACAGGGAGGAGATCGACCATCCGGACGAAGCGAGAGGAACCACCGTGAGCGAGCCCACCATCGAGCCGCTGATCGTCGTCGGCGTGGACGGGTCGAACCATTCCAAGGAGGCGCTGCGCTGGGCGGTCGCGCAGGCCGCGATGACGAGCGGCCGGGTGCACGCCGTCATGGCCTGGGAGTGGAACCGCAACCCGTTCGCCATCAACCCGATGGCCTCCGAGACCGCCGACGCGGAGGCGGTGACGGCCGAGGAGGCCGCCCGCCGGAAGCTGGCGGACACGGTCGCCGCGGCCGTCGGCACCTCGCCCGGCGTACCGGTGTTCCGGCGCGTCGAGCAGGGGTCCCCGGCGCAGGTCCTGGTCGACGCCTCGAAGGAGGCGGACCTGACGGTGGTCGGCACCCGCGGGTACGGGGGCTTCAAGGGCGCGCTGCTGGGGTCGGTGAGCCAGCAGGTCGTGCAGTACTCCGCCGGCACGGTCGTGATCGTCCGCGAGGGCGCGGACGAGAACGACTGACGGCCGCCGGCCTCCTGCCTCCTGCCTCCTGCCTCCGGCTGCTCATTGCCACCGGCGATGTACCGTGCCGGAGGCCATCGCGACAGGAGGGGGAGCAGCGTGAGCAGGAGGCGGTACGTAGCCAGGGGCGTACCTGGGGGTTACCGCATCTGGGACAACAAGGGGCGGCGATGGTGGGGCGACCACTACGAGCTCTGCCCCGATGATCTCCTGGTCGAGCCCGTCGCGGCGGGGAACCGAGGGCGTCGGCAGTCACAGACGGCGCCACACCACCAAACTCAGGGCGCAGTGCCACCTCCACCGCTACGGAGGTCTTCACGCATGCGGAGGCGCAGTACGGCGAGGGCATCGTCGTGGCCGCGGCGCCCCGCCATGTAGGCCGGCTCGGTGACCGATACGCCCTCCATCACGAGGTCGCGGAGGTCACGCAGCTGACGGAACGCGTCTTCGGAGGCATCTACGACCCGGGTAGGTGCCGTGATGGTCATCTGGTACCGCAACCCGATGCACGGTCCGAACGCCGCTCGGGCGGTGGCTCGTCGTACAGGTATCGGCATGTCCGGATCCCGAGCCACGTTGCCAGAGGTGTGTCGCGCCTCGGAGAGGCATGCCAGGTATTCCCCGTACAAGGTGCGCCGCGTCTGCGTTTCACGGTCCATCCGCTCGCGCTGCCATCGGCGCCTGTCGAGCAGCATGGCAGAACCAGTAGCAATCGCAGCACCGACTACGGTGCTGATCAGGGTGACCCACTGCATGGTCCGACGGTATCCACGGCCGGGTGCACGCGACCCTCAAATCCCAGACCTCGCGCACACAGGTGAGACGCAGGGGGCTTTCGGAGCCGTGTGCGCAGCCGACTGCCGTGCTGTGCAGCCGTATGACAGACCGCGCGGCCTGTTCGCGGCCCAGGCACCGCCAGGACACCGCAGGTCAACCCCGGCAAATGCGAAGGCTCCCGGGATTCTCCCGAGGGCCTCGGACCGCAGCGGCTCGCTCCGCTCTCCCTCGTACTCGCGGAGCAGTTCCTCAGACACGTGGCGTACCGACCGAGGAGGACCTCCGGGGCCCCAGCCGGGGGTGCTCCGACCCAAGCGATCAGGCAGCGCGTGGCCTGGCCGGCGGGAGGAGTGATTCGTGGTGGTGCCAAACGAGGTAGCGGTCGTCACGCAGTTCTGCCGAGCCCCATTCGACCCGCATCACGCCCTGTTCGACCGAGCAGGCGTACGCCACGATGACCAGCCGCAGCTCTGGTGGGAGGAGCGCCACGTCCGGATGGATGTGCTGCTCGTCGAGCTCCTCCAAGCCGAGGTCGAGTTTCAGTTGCATCGGCTCCGGGCCGTGACGCCGGATCAGGTCCGCCCGGGGGCCGTAGGCCTTGGCGAGGCGCGCGGCAGTGACCGGGACATCCCTCTTCGCGTAGAGAATCGGCAGGATGGCATGGATACCGATGACCATCACCGTCCTGCCCTGTACGCGTCGGGAGGACGAGCCGTCGAATGGTGCCAGGCCGGCGGCAAGCGTCTCGTACTGGGCCGCGTGGAGACCATGGCCGTACGCTTCTTTGGTCTGCGTGCGGACCTGCTCATGAGCGTGGCGAGCCCTGGCATGGGCTTCCACGAGGCAGGCCGGGATCGTCTTGGCCAGTCGGCTTGCCACGGCTCCGAAGGTCTCTACGGCCCAAGGCGTCACTGAAGTCACTCTGTGTAGCCCTCCCCCTGCGTTGTAAGAACGCGAGCTCATCCTGGCCACGGTGAGGGCGCTGGGTGGGACGTGCAAGAGGGCGGCAGGAGGGCACGGGTGCACAGGCCGCGCATGGGCAGTGGCCGACGTCCATGGATGGCAGGGCCGGTCGAGCCCGGCTTTCGGGCGAGCCCTGCACAGCAGATGTCCCCTTCCGGCCGCCGACCCGGCTCCGGGCAGACGCTCCGACCGCCCCTACCGGATGCCGGACCATCGGCGTTGCTCGCCTATGGTTTGAAGTCGATCATCAGATGGTGTGAGCAGCAAGGGGGCGCGAACGTGCGCGGATTGAAGGGCGCCGTGTGGGCCGTCGGACTGGCTCTGCTGCTTGCGGGGTGCGGCGGTGACGCTTCGGAGCCAGAGTCGGAGCTGCTCGGCAAGGACACCGGGATCCGGTACGACAAGTCCCGGGTGCCGACGGTCCGGAACATGGCCTGTGACCGCAAGCGCGGCTCGATCCGGTACGGGCTCAGCGTCCACAAGGACGATTCCCTGCCCGAGCACGAAGGGGAGAACGACTCCGAGGACTACGTCTGCCACGGGCCGGACCGGATCAGTGTCGCCGTCGAAGGGCGGACGGTGGCGGTACCGCACATCGCGGCCGAGTACGACCTCTACGGGGCCGTTCCGGATCCGCTCAAGACCGTCAAGTCCGTGTACAGCGAGTCCTTGGCTGAGGAAGACGAACGCACCCTGGTCGGCGAGGCGGTGACGGTCACCACCAAGACGGCCGCGATCACCTGTCAGCAGAACGTCTGGGAGACCTTCCCCATGACCACCTGCCTGTGGGCGAACCACGGTGCGGTCGGCGCGGTCGACTTCTTCCCGCCTGCCGGCCGGCATACCGAGATTTCGGAGGCGGTCGCCCGGACCAGGGAACTCATCGCGACGGGCCTGGTCGAATCCCCGCGCTGACCTCGTGGGCCGAAGCGGGTGTCTCCTCAGGCATGCACACCCGTCACCCGGTCGAGAGGCCTGAGTGTCAGAGCCGAGTGGGATGGTGCTGCCATGCAGGACGCACTCTTTCACTTGCCGGAGCCAGACCCGGAGCACGCTGTGCTGGCCCGCTGCAGGCTGGGCGGTGACGACCTCGGCGAACCTGACCAGTGGTCGCTGGTCTGTGAAGCCGAGCGGACCATGCCGGCGCACGTCGTGCTGCGATACGGGGAGCCTGCTGGCAACGTGGCGAGAGAGCGAATCGAGCTCTGAGGACGCGTTCCACCTGTAGCTGTCACCGACCACGGGAGGGGGCGGCAGGACTCGCGGCCCATTCGTGGACCGGCGTCGCAGGACGGCAGGCCGTCCCCGGCCCTCCCGGCCCGGATGTGGCTGCCGCCGGCGACGGGGATCAGCTCGGTGGTCGTCATACCCCTGATTCGATCAGACCGCCGCCGACAGCGGCTGTTATGCCTGTTCCACCAGGTCCCGGGGGTCCGTGTTGGCGCCGCAGAGGATGACGGCGACGCGGTCGCCCAGCGGCCGGGGCGCAGCGCGCAGGGCCGCCGCGGCGGTGGCCGCGCCCGCCTCGACCACGATCCGGTGCTCCTCCCAGAGCGCGCGCCGGGCGGCCGTGATCTCCGTGTCGGACACGAGGACCGACGTCACGTTCTTCTCCTGCGCGGCGGCCAGCGCGTCCGCCGAGACCCGGGTGGCCCCCAGGGAATCGGCGGCGACGGATTCCACGGCCACGTCCACGACCCGGCCCGCCTCCAGGGCCGCGTTCAGGGCCCGGCAGTTCTCCGGCTCGACCGCGACCACCCGTACGCCGTGTTCGCGCGCGGCCGTGGCGACCCCGGCGAACAGTCCGCCGCCGCCGACCGCGACGACCACCGTGTCCAGCCCGGGCAGGGCGGACCGGATCTCCTCCAGCAGGGTTCCGGCGCCCGCCGCGATGAGCGGGTGGTCGTAGGCGTGGCTGCTCAGCGCCCCGCTCTCGGCGGCGAACTCCTCGCAGGCGGCCAGCGCCTGGGCGTACCGGTCGCCGACGAGCCGCACCTCGGCCCCGTACCCGCGCAGCCGTTCCACCTTCACCCGCGGGGCGTTGGCGGGCAGGAACACGGTCGCGGGCACGGACAGCGCGCGGGCCGCCCAGGCGCAGGCGAGCCCGGCGTTGCCGCCGGAGGCGATGGTGACTCCGGCGTCCGGGAGGGCGCCGGCCTCGTGGTGGGCGGCGAGGAAGTTGCGGGCGCCGCGCGCCTTGAAGGAGCCGGTGTGCTGGAGGTACTCCAGCGCGTACCAGACCCCCGGTTCGGCCGCGGGCGCCACCGTGACGGGGCGTATCCCGCCCGCGATCCGGGCGGCGGCGGCGCGGACGGCCGCGTGGTCGAGCTGCTGGGCCGGTGCTGCGTGCATGGGCTGTCTCCCCATCAGGTGCGGGTGGTGGACCGGGCGGGCCGGGTGGACCGGGCGGGCCGCGGGGGCCGCGCGGCTTCGATCAGCTGGCGCAGGGCCCCGTAGTAGACCTCGTGGTCCGTCAGGGCGGGCAGTACGTCGGGCAGCCCGCCCGCGAGCACGGGGAACTCCCCTGGATCCAGCGCGGCCAGAGCCGCCCGCGAGGCGGCGGTGGCCGCGGCCGGATCCCGGTGGTCGACGAAGGCCGCGCTGCCCAGGGTGAGCAGGTACATGCGGCGGTAGACGGTCATGGCCTCGGCGGCGGTCATCCCGGCGGCCACGCTGTCGGCGAGGGCGGGCTCGACGAGCCGGGCCAGCAGCTGACGCCCGAGCCAGGGCCGGCTGCCGCGCAGCACCAGCAGTCCGGGGTGGGCGGTGAGCAGCAGGTACAGGGCGCGGAACCGCTGTTCGGTGGCCTGCGCCCAGTCCGTGCCGGCGGGGATCTCGGGGAGCTGCCCGGCGAGGTGTTCGGTGCAGAGGTCGAGCAGGCCGGCGAGGTCGGTGCAGCGGCGCTGCACGGTGGCGTGGGAGACCTCCAGCCGGTCGGCGAGGGTGCGGAAGCTCAACTGGCCGGGCCCTTGCTCGTCGAGGATCCGCAGGGCGGCGACGGCGATGGCCTCCGGGGTCGCACGGTCCAGGGCGGCTGATCTTCGCGGCATGAGATACACCGTAACATACGATGTATCTTCACTTTCGTGTGACACCGATTGCAGCCATATTGCTGGTCATCGGCCGACAATCAGCGACTTGTGTTGACAGTGGGTAGTCACCTCGCTGCACTGGGCGCACGACTGCCCCCACGTCAAGGAGACTCCGTGCCGCCTCGCCTGCGTGCAACGCTCCCCTGCCTGACCGCGGCCGCCCTGTTCGCCCTCGCGCTCTCCCCCGCCCCGGTGGCGGCCGAGCCCCGGGCGACCTCGGACACCCCGCTCGCGCTCACCCCTCCCATGGGCTGGAACAACTGGGCGCACTACATGTGCGACATCAACGAGGCCAAGGTGGTGGCCAACGCCGACGCGCTCGTGTCCACCGGGCTCGCCGCCAAGGGCTACGACACGGTGACCGTCGACGACTGCTGGATGACCAAGAGCCGTGACGCGCAGGGCAGTCTGGTCGTCGACACGGCGAAGTTCCCGCACGGCATGGCCTGGCTCGGCGAGTATCTGCACGCCAAGGGCCTGAAGTTCGGCATCTACCAGGACGCGGGCTCCCTCACCTGCGAGAAGTACCCGGGCAGCGGCGCCCCCCAGGGCGGCGGCGCGGACCACTACGCGCAGGACGCCCGCCAGTTCGCCTCCTGGGAGGTGGACTACGTCAAGATGGACGGCTGCAACCTCTGGGTCCCGGAGGGCGTGTCCAAGGAGGAGGCGTACCGCGACGCCTACAACGCCGTCGCGAAGGCCCTGCGGGAGAGCGGCCGGGACATGGTCCTGTCGGCCTCCGCGCCCGCCTACTTCCAGCAGGGCGAGTGGGGCGGCTCCGACTGGCACAAGGTCCTCGGCTGGGTCGGCGAGACCGGCCAGCTGTGGCGCGAGGGCAAGGACATCAAGGTCTACAACCCGGCCGCACCCGCCACCTCGCGGTGGAGCGCGGTGCTGGGCAACTACGGCTACAACCGCTGGCTCGGGCGGTACGCGGGCCCCGGCAACTGGAACGACCCCGACTTCCTGATCGCGGGCGCCCCCGGGCTCACCGCCACCGAGAGCCGCAGCCAGGTCGCCCTGTGGGCCATGATGGCGTCCCCCTTCATCCTGTCGTCCGACGTCTCGAAGCTGACCCCGGCGGGCCTCACGGCCCTCGGCAACACGCGGATGATCGCACTGGACCAGGACCCGATGGGCCGGCAGGGCTCCGTGGTCTCCTCCAACGCCACCTTCGAGATCCTGGTGCGGCCGCTCGCGAACGGCGACCGCGCGGTGGCCGTGCTCAACCGCTCCGCCGCCGCCCGGGACATCAACGTGCCGCTCGACGAGATCGGCCTGAGCGACTGCACCGCCGGTGCCCAGGACCTGTGGACCGGCACGAGCCGCGACGTCACCGAGACGCTGACCGGCAAGGTGGCCGGGCACGACACCGGGGTCTGGCGGCTCAGCCCGCGCGGCTGCGCCGAGGCCGTGCCGACCGGGCAGATCGTCGGTGACGGTGCCCGTTGCGCCGACGGTGCCAACACCACCGGCGTCGGCGCCGTGGTGATGGCCGCCTGCACCGGAGCCCCCGACCAGCGCTGGACCGTGGGCAAGGACGCGACCCTGCGGCTGGCCGGCGAGTGCCTGTCTGCGGGTCAGGACCGCATCGTGGAACTGGCCGACTGCTCGAACCGTCCCGAGGAGCAGCCCGGCCAGAGCTGGTCGCAGCGCCGCGACGGAGCCCTCGTGGAGGAGGTCAGCGGGATGTGTCTGACGGCTCCCGCGGCCGCCGCCCCGGCCGAGCGGCTGCGGCTGACCGACTGCGGCGACCACCGGGTCGACCAGGCCTGGGCCCTGCCGGTCTGACGGCCGGTCGAACGGATGAGGAACCCGACGCATCGCAGCGGGCGCAGGCCGAAGACCCGGCGCCCGCTCGCCCTCGCCGCTCTTCCCGCGGCGCTGCTGGCGCTGATCTGCGCGGGCCCCGCGCCCGGGGCCACCGCCCCGGGCGCGGGGGCGCCCGCACGTGCCGACGTGACGGCGGACGCGCACCCGGGCGCCGCCCGGAGTCCGGGCCGGGCCCGCACCTTCGACGTCGCACCCGCGCGGGCCGCCCTGCGGCGGCTGCTTCCGCGCCACTGGGGGCAGTTCACCCTGGTGCCCGACACCACCGCCGCGTCCGACACCTTCACCGTGTCCGGCACCGCCGGCGCGATCACCGTGCGCGGCAGTACCGGGGCCACCTTGCTCACCGGCGTCGGCTGGTACCTCCAGCACGTCGCCGGGGTCGACATCGGCTGGCCCGGCGACAGCATCGGCATGCTGCCCGGTCGGCTGCCGGCGGTTCCCGCACCGGTCACCCGCAGCGCACAGGTCCCGCACCGGTACGCGCTGAACGACACCGACGACGGGTACTCCGGCCCGTACCGCTCCTTCGAGGAGCACCAGCGGCAGATCGACCTGCTCGCCCTGCACGGCATCAACGAGGTGTTCGTGCAGGTCGGCGCCGAGTACCCGTACTACCGGGCGCTCCAGGGGTTCGGCTACTCCGCCGGGGAGCTGCGGGAGTGGATCCCCGGCCCCGGCCACCAGAGCTGGTGGCTGCTGCAGAACCTGAGCGGATTCGGCGGCCCGGTCACCGAGCGGCTGATGGGCGAGCGTGCCGAGCTGGGCGGGCGGATCGCCGAGCAGCTGCGCGGGCTCGGCATGACCCCGGTGCTGCCGGGCTACTTCGGCACCGTGCCGCCCGGGTTCGCCGCGCGCAACCCGGGGGCGGCGACGGTGGCGCAGGGCGACTGGGCGGGCTTCGACCGCCCGGACTGGCTGGACCCCGCCTCGCCCGTGTTCGGGAGGCTGGCCGCCGCGTACTACGCCGAGCAGCGCGAGGTGTTCGGGGACAGCACGATGTACCGGATGAGCCCGCTGCACGAGGGCGGCCAGACCGGCTCCGTCGACGTCGGCGCCGCCGCGGGCGCCATCCAGGGCGCCCTGCACGCCGCCCGCCCGGGTGCGCTGTGGGCGGTGCTGGGCTGGCAGGACGACCCCACCCCGGAGCTGCTGGCCGGGGTGGACACCTCGAAGCTGCTGATCCTGGACGGGCTGTCCGACCGGTACAACCGGCTCGACCGCGAGTCCCGTTGGGGCGGGGCCCCGTACGCGATGGGCACCATCTACAACTTCGGCGGGCACACCACGGTCGGCGCGAACAGCTCCGTGTGGATCGAGCGGTTCGGCCCCTGGCGGGACAAGGCGAACAGCGCGCTCGCCGGGATCGCCTACCTGCCGGAGGCCACGGGTACCAACCCGGCCGCCTTCGACCTCTTCACCGATCTGGCGTGGGAGCGCGGGCCGGTCGACCAGCGCACGTGGTTCGCCGACTTCGCGGCCCGCCGCTACGGCCGCCCGGACGCCGCGGCCGCCGCCGCCTGGGAGGAGCTCCGCAAGGGGCCGTACAGCACCTCCTCGGGTCTGTGGTCGGAGTCGCAGGACAGCCTGTTCACCGCCCGGCCGAGCCTGACCGCGGCGGGGGCGGCCTACTGGAGCCCCAGGTCCATGCGCTATCCGGCCGGTTCGGTGCGCAGGGCCCTGGACCACCTGCTGAGGGTGGATCCGGCGCTGCGCGGCTCCAGCGCCTACCGCTTCGACCTGGTGGACACCGCCCGGCAGGCCCTCGCCAACCACTCGCGGGTGCTGCTGCCGAAGCTCAAGGCGGCCTACGAGGCCAAGGACCTGGCCCGCTTCCGGGCTCTGACGGCCGAATGGCAGGACGGGGAGCGGAAGCTGGAGGCGGTGACCGGATCCGACCCGGCCTTCCTCCTCGGCAGCCGGCTCTCCGCGGCGCGCTCCTGGGGCGCGGACCGGGCCGAGCAGGACCGGTACGAGTACGACGCCCGCTCGCTGCTGAGCGTGTGGGGCCGCCGCAGCACCAGCGAGGGCGGTTTCCTGCACGACTACGCGAACCGTGAATGGAGCGGCCTGATCTCGGAGTTGTACGCACCCCGGTGGGCGCGCTACTTCGCTTCGCTGGACGAGGCGCTGGTGAAGAAGGCCGCGCCGCGGGAGATCGACTGGCACGCCTTCGAGGCGGAGTGGGCGGAGCGCACCACCCGCCATCCGGACCGGCCGAACGGCGACCCGTACCGGCTGGCCGCCGAGATCGCGGCGGCCCTGCCGTAGGGCCCGCTGACCCGCACCACGGGCCTGCCCGGACCACGGGCAGGCCCGTGGTGCGGGGTCACGTACCCCGTTTCCGCCCCGCCCGTGCGGCTGCGGCGGCCACCAGACCGAGGACGGCGATCGAGACGGCCGAGGCCAGCAGGGTCCCCCGGGCGCCGAGCCCGGCCACCAGCGGGCCGCCCAGCGCGGTGCCGAGCGGCACCGCGAGCACCTGGACCGCGGAGCTCGCGGCGAGGGTCTGGGGAAGGAGGTCCCGCGGGGCCGAACGCTGGAAGAGGGTCGTGGAGAGCGAGGCGTACGGGGGCCAGAGCAGCCCGGCGGCCGCGAACCCGGCGACGGCGACGGCCGTCGGCGCTCCCAGGCCCGTCGGCAGCATGCAGACGCCGAAGGCGACGACGATGCCGGTCATGGCCGGCCGGATCGGCAGCCGGCCCAGGTATCCGGTCAGCACGGAGCCGAGGACCGCGCCGACGCCGAACGCCGTGTAGAAGGCGGCCAGCACAGCGGCGGGAGCGCCCGGCCCGTCCGACACGTACAGCGGCAGCGCCACGTACACGGGACCGAAGAGGCAGAAGAAGGCGAAGCTCAGGGCGAGCAGGCCCTGCAGGGCGGGGGCGTGCCGGATGACGGCGAAGCCCGCCGCACGGGAGCCGCCCTCCCCGGGCACGGGCGCGTCGTCGTGCGGCACGCCGAAGAGGAAGGTGGCGGCCAGGACGAGGAAGGTCGCCGCGTCGACGGCGATCACGGTGGCGGCGCCGCCCCACAGGATCAGGGCTCCGGCGAGCGGCGGGCCGAAGACGGTGGAGAGCGAGCCGATGCCGGACAGGACGGCGTTGCCGGCCAGGTGGTCGCGTTCCGGCAGCAGGCGGGCCAGGAGGGTGTGGATGCCGGCCCGGCCCCACGAGTGGAGGACGGAGGAGGCGGCGAGCAGCACCACGTACAGCTCGATGCTCAGGGTCCCGAGCGCGTGACACACGGGGATCGCGCCGAGGGCGGCGGCGCGCAGCAGGGCGTCGCAGGCGACCAGCCGGGCCGGGGAACGGTGTCGCAGGAGCGGTCCGAGGAGGACCGCGCCCACGGCGCCCGAGAGGGTGTGGGCAGCGGCCGCCAGCGCGACCCACAGGGCGCGCTCAGCCGCCGGTGCGATCTCGATCGTCAGCCAGCTCACGGCGACCACGGCCATGCCGTCGCCGAGGGAGGAGACGGCAAACCCCGGTAACAGGCGGCGCAGCGTCGAGTGGGTGAGGACGGGCCGGTAGGGCGAGGTGCGGAGGATCCGCGCGGGTTTCAGGGGCACGGTATCCACGCTTGCGTGGAGGGAAAGGAGATCATGCCGTCATCGTTGCCACGCACCCCGCCGTCGCCACGTCCGTTCACTCGGGGCGTGCTCCTTTCGCCCTGGGCGCAGGACGCGGGCCGGTGCGGGGCCGGTGCGGCGGCACGGCGCCGCCACGGGAGTGCCCGGGCGCGGGACACTGGCCGTGTGGAGTCAGACCCGAGCCGTTCCGTGCGGCTGCGGCGCACGACGGGTGCCGTCAGCGGGATCGTCGCGGCCGTGGCCGGACTGGCGTCCGCGCAGCTGGCCGCGGCGGCCGGCCGTCCCGAGGCCTCGCCGGTCACGGCCGTCGGCGGGGCCGTGATCGACCTGACGCCGGTGGCCGTCCGGGAATGGGCCATCCGGCTGTTCGGCACCTCCGACAAGCTGGTGCTGGGTCTCGGCATCCTCGCCGTCCTGGCCGCGGTCGCCGTCGGCACCGGGCTGCTCGCCGTCCGCCACCTCCCGGCCGCGATCGCCGTCACGGGCGGATTCGGGCTGGTGGGGGCGCTGGCCGCGCTCAGCCGGCCGGAGGCTTCCTGGCGGGACGCGCTGCCCTCGCTGGTGGGCGCCCTGGTCTCGGCCGGGGTGCTGTACCTGCTGGTCACGGCCGGGAGACGGACCCGCCCGGCCGGCGCCTCGCAGGGCGGGGCCGGGGCGATGGACCGGCGTCGCTTCGGCCGGCTGGTGGTCGCCGTCCTGGCGGCGTCGGCCGGCGTCGGACTCGGGGCACGGCGTCTGGGGGCGCACGGCAGCGCCGACGCCACCGCCTCCCGGGCCCGCTTCGTCCTCCCCCGGCCCACCGTGCCCGCGCCGCCGGTGCCCGCCGGGGCGGACCTGCGGGTGCCCGGGCTCGGCCCGTTCCTCACGCCGAACCAGGACTTCTACCGGGTGGACACCGCGCTGGTCGTCCCGCGCGTGGACGCGGACACCTGGCGGCTGCGCATCCACGGGGAGGGGGTGGCCCGGCCCCTGACCCTGGATCTGCGCCGGCTCCTCGCCCGCCCGGTGGTCGAGGAGGACATCACCCTCACCTGCGTGTCCAACGAGGTCGGCGGCCCGTACGCGGGCAACGCCCGCTGGCTCGGCGTACGTCTCGGGGACCTGCTCCGGGAGGCGGGGGTGAGGCCGCCGTCCGAGGGCGGTCCCGCCGACCAGCTGGTGGCGCGTTCGGTGGACGGCATGACCATCGGGACGCCGGTCGAGGCCGTCATGGACGGCCGGGCGGCGCTGCTGGCCGTCGGCATGAACGGCCGGCCGCTGCCCTTCGCCCACGGGTTCCCGGTGCGGATGGTCGTACCGGGCCTGTACGGGTACGTCTCCGCCTGCAAGTGGCTCACCGAGCTGCGGCTGACCACCTTCGCCGCCTACGACGCCTACTGGGTGCGCCGGTCCTGGGCCCAGCAGGCCACGGTCAAGACGCAGTCGCGGATCGACACCCCGCGCCCGTACGCCGACCTCGCACCGGGCCGGGTGCCGGTCGCCGGGGTGGCGTGGGCCCAGCACCGCGGGATCGACCGGGTCCAGGTACGGGTGGACGGCGGCCCCTGGCAGGAGGCGCGGCTCGGGGCGGCGGACGGCGTCGACACCTGGCGCCAGTGGGTCTGGCCATGGGAGGCGACCCCCGGGCCGCACACCCTGGAGGTCCGCGCCACGGACGGCACGGGCGCGGTGCAGACGGGGGTCCGCACCGGGACCGTGCCGGACGGGGCGACGGGGTGGCACACGGTGAACGTACGCGTCCGGGCTCTAGGAAGTGGCCTGCCGGCCGGGGCGGACCGGGAGTGAGCGGACGTTGTTGCTGATGAAGCTGTTCTGGTACGGGAGGTCGGCGTCCGGGACCGCGAGGTCGAGGTCGGGGAAGCGGGTGAAGAGGCGCTCCAGGGCGATCGTCGCCTCCAGCCGGGCGAGCGGGGCTCCGGTGCAGTAGTGGGCACCGTGACCGAAGGCGAGGCTGCGGGCGGCGGTGGGGCGGGTGAGGTCGAAGCGGTCGGCGTCCGGACCGTGGAAGGACTCGTCGCGGCCCGCCGCGCTGTATCCGGCGAGCACCGGGGTGCCCTGCGGGATCACGGTCCCGTCGACGGTCAGGTCGCGGGTGGGGTAGCGGAACGGGAACCAGCTGACCGGGGTGTCCCAGCGCAGGGTCTCGTCCACCACGTCCGACCAGGTGGCCTTGGCCTCCAGGACCAGTGCGAGCTGGTCGCGGTGGGCGCACAGCGCGCGGACCGCGTTGACGATGAGGTTGAGGGTGGTCTCGTGGCCGGCGACGAGCATCAGCCGCATGGTGCCGATGAGTTCGGCCTCGGTGAGCCGGTCCCCGTCGTCCTCGCGGGCCGCTATCAGGGCGCTGGTGAGGTCCTCGCCGGGGTTCGCGGCGCGGGCGGCCGCGATCGTGCCGGTCAGGGCCATGAGTTCCTGCAGGGCGGCCATCTTCTCGGCCGGGGTGATGTCGGTGGCGATGACGACCGTGTTGGTCAGTTCGTGCAGTCGGCCCCGGTGTTCGGGGTCCACGCCGAGCAGCTCGCAGATGACGTTCATCGGGAGCGGGAGGGCGAAGTGCTCGTACAGGTCGGCGGTCCCGTCGGGGGACCCGGCCGCGGCCCGCCCGAGGTCGTCGAGGAGCTCGGCGGTCAGCTCCTCGATGCGCGGCCGCAGCCGTTCCACCTGGCGGATGGTGAAGGCCTTGCCGACCAGCGCGCGCAGGCGGCGGTGGTCGGCGTCGTCCGCGGTGTGCATGCCCTGGGCGTTGGCGAAGACCCGCAGCGGCCAGTCGGCGGGGATGGTGCCGTCGTGCAGGGCGGGGAAGTGCCGGGCGCCCTTGGCGACGTCGGGGTGGGCGAGGAACTCCTTCAGCGCGTCGTGCCCCAGGACGACCGCCCCGGGGACCCCACCGGGGAGCACGACCTCCGCCACCGCGCCGTGCTCGGCGCGCAGCCGGGCGTTGAGGGCGTGCGGGCAGCCTCCGGCGGGGTCGATCACGTGCGGGGCGGCCGGGCCCTGCGGGACGGGTGAGATGTGGGACGACAAGCCGGTTCTCCTGACCTGATGGACGAAACTCGGACAACAGTGCGGCCTCGGGGGCGGGTTGGACAAGCCCGTTCCCGTCCTGTCTCAGAACCAGTTGAGGGTCAGGGTGAAGGTGGTGCCGGCGGTGGCTCCGGTGGCATCGCTCGCGGTGGCGGTGACCTGGAAGACGCCGCTGCCCCAGGGCTTGCCGGTGATCCGGCCGGAGGCACTGTCGAGGGTGAGGCCCCAGGGCAGGCCGGTGGCGGCGTACCGGACGGGGGGCTTCGCCCCGGTGGTGGTGAGCTGGACGGTGCAGGACTGGTTGAACTTGCACGTCTGCGGACCGGGGTCGGTGAACTTCAGCCCGCCGGGGGTGGGAGTGGGGGTCGGTGTGGGCGTCGGGGTGGGTGTGGGGGTGGGGGTAGGAGTGGCGCCGCAGCCCGGGGCGGCCTCCGGTGGCAGCGGGACCCGCCAGATCTGCGTGTCGTTCTCCGAACCGACGAGCAGGTTCGCGCAGTCGGCGTACGTCACCGTCTCCCCCTGCGACTGTGCCGGGAGGGCGACGTCCGCGAGCTTGACCCCGGCCGTGTCGTACACGGAGGCCGTGTTGGCGCCCAGCGGCCCGCCACTGCGCAGGGTGTACGAGGCACCCGTCGGCGAGAAGGCGCCGTCGGTGGCGAACACGGGGCCGGGCCGGACCGCGGTGAGGGTGTTGACCTGACCGGTCACCGGCGGCAGCGGGGCCTGGTACAGCCGGCCGGCGGCGCCGATGAGCTTGCTGGCGACGTAGAGCCGGCCGGTCACGGGATCGGCGAGCAGGGACTCGGCATCGTGCTTGCCGTCGGCGTAGGCGAAGCGGTAGGTCACGGGCGTGACCGTGGCGTTCGTGAGCTGATCGGGCTCGGCGAACCGGTGCACGGTGATCTCCGCGCGCCCGCTGAGGTTGTCCCCGATGTCGCCGACCAGGATCGCCGGGCCGCCGCCCGCGTCCGTGCCGAGCGCGAGGCCTTCCCAGTCGGTGTTGCCGACGCCGGCGACGGTGAGGGTGGCCAGCAGCCGGCCGGTGGCGCTGTTGCAGTCGACGGCGAAGACCTGGTTGGTGTTCCCGCTGTCGTTGACGGCGTAGAAGACCCCGGGATGTCTGCGGCTCATGGCGAGGCCGCTGAGCTCGGCGAGGCCGTCGGGGAGGGTGCACTTCTTCTCCGGCGCCAGGGCCACGGCTGCGGCCGGCGGGGCGGCGGAGCCGGTGGAGAGGGTGGAGGCGGTGGCCGTGGCCATCCAGGCCAGCGCGGGCAGGATCGTGGCGAGGGCCGCGGTCGCGAGGGCGGCGGTCCGTGGGGGTGTCAGGAGTCGGGACATGCGCACAATGTGAGGGGCCATCAGTCGCGGTGCCAGACCCCACCCCCTCCCGTTCGAGCATCGTTCAATGCCGCGGCGGCATGTCCGGTCAGCGCACCGGCTCCCGGACGGGTGCCTTGTGCCCGGCCTGCGCGATGAACGCGCGGGCCGCCCGGCTGAGCGGCCGCCGGGCATGGGCGATGCCCACCGGGCGCAGCAGCGGGGGTGTGAAGGAGCGGATCTCCGCCCGGCTCCCGAAGGCCCTCAGCACCACGTCCCGGTACCAGATGAGGGAACCCCGGCCGTCCGTCACACCCGTCACCCACGCGAGCCGTTCGTCGACCTCCAGGGTGGGGACGGGCCGCACTCCGAGGCAGCTGAACATGGCCTCCATCTCGGTGCGGCGGCCGGTCCCCGGTGTGGGCAGCACCATCGGCAGCCCGTCGAGCATGCGCAGGGGCATCGGGTGGGGCAGCCGGGAGCCCGGCGGCGATATCAGCACCACCTCCCGCTCCTGGATGAAGTGGGTGGAGAGCTCCTTGTCGACGGGCAGGTCGACCAGGGCCAGTTCCGAGCGCCCCTGGGTCACCTCCTCGACCAGGGCCTCCCTGCTGTCGTGCTGCTGGAGCCGGACGTCGACGGCCGGGTGCCGTCCGGTGAAGGCCGCGATCAGGTCGGTGGCCAGGTCGAGGGCGAGGGTGGGGGTGGTGACCAGGGTCAGGACCGCCCCGGCGCCCCCGCCGTGTGGGGTCCCGATGTCGTCGATGGCCTCCACCGCGTTGAGCACGGTCCGGGCCAGCCGGACGACCCGGGCCCCCTCCGGCGTGAGGTCCACCCCCCTTCCCCGGCGGGCCAGGAGCTCGACGCCGAGATCGCGCTCCATGGCCTGCACGGCCCGGGAGAGCGCGGACTGGGCGACGAAGACCGAGGCGGCGGCCCCGGTGATGGACCTGCAGTCGGCGACGGCGACGAGGTAGCGGAGCTGCGCGAGGGTGGGGGTCATGACCGGACGGTAACCGCGTGAGGCTGTACCTGTAAGGGCTCGTCGGGTGAACAACTGACCGGGTCCGGCGTGACGGTCATGCCCGGTCGGTGAGTAGGCATGCCGGCGCGGCATGCCCGCGAGGACGCGGGCATGCCGGCCCGCGCGGCGGGGGCGGCCCCGCCTGGCGGAGAACGCCGCAGGCCACCGGCTCGGCCGGGGCGTGTCGTGGGTCCCCCCGGGCGGGAATCCGGGTGGCACGTGTATGCCGATGGAGCGAAGCACCGTATTCCGCATGGCTGTTGACAGTGCAGGGCGGCCCCCGCACGATGCATCGCGGCATGCGGGTGTTTGACCACGGTTCAATCCCGCCGTACCCGCGGCGGGTGCCCCGGCCGGTGTGCGCGTGACCGCCGCGCTCCCCCTTCTTCCGCCCTGCCCCGCACTGCCGTTGCACGGCTCGTCGGCACGTCGGTACGCCAGCTCGCCGGTACGTCGGAACGTCGGTTCGCCCGCCCGTCGTTCGTCCTTCCTTCCGTCCCGCACTGCGCCATGTCACACAGCATTGGAAGAGGAGCGCCCGTGACCCCCCATCACCCGCAGCCCGCCGCCACCACCCGCGACCTGGTCGTCGCGGTCACCCCCTTCGAGGAACCCCACCCGGCCGTCGTGATCGCCGCCCAACGCGCCGGGGCCCTCGGCCTGCTCGACCTCGGCCGGGACGCCGACGCCGCGCGGCGCGGTGTCGCGGAGCTGGGCCGCCGGCTCGGCGCGGGCGCCCGGTACGGGGTGCGGGTGCCGGCCGGCTGCCCGCTCGGCCCCGGGGAGCTGCCCGCCGCGGTGGACACCGTGCTGCTCGCCGACCCCGCCTCGCACACCCCCGAGCGGGTGGCCGCGTGGGCCGCGGCGGCCGGGCGGCCCCGGGTGTGGGCCGAGGTCACCGGCGCGGCCGAGGCCAGGACGGCCGTGGCCGCCGGGGTGGAGGCGCTGGTGGCCAAGGGCCACGAGGGAGGCGGCCGGGTGGGCCCGGCCACCACCTTCGTCCTGCTCCAGCAGCTCCTCGGCGACCCCGCGGTCCGGGTACCCGTACGGGCATTCGGCGGGATCGGTCCGCACACGGCGGCCGCGGCCGTCGCGGGCGGAGCCGCCGGGGTACTGCTCGACGTACAACTGGCCCTGACCACGGAGGGCGAGGCCGGGCTCCCGGAGGAAGTCGCCGCCGCGCTACGGGCGATGGACGGCTCCGAGACCCGGACGGCCGACGGGCACCGCGTGTTCGCACGGCCCGACCTGACCCCGCCCGACGGGCTCGTACCCACCCTGCTCGGCGCCCGCGACCTGCGGACCCAGCTGCTGCCGGTCGGGCAGGACGGCGCCTCGGCGGCCCGGCTGGCCGCTCGGTACCGGACCACGGGCGGCGTCCTGCAGGCCGTGCGGGCGGCCGTCGCCGGGCATCTGGAGGCCGCCGTACGGGCCCGGCCCCTGGGGCGGCCGCTCCCCGTCGCGCAGGGGCCTATGACCCGGGTGAGCGACCAGGCGGCCTTCGCCGCGGCGGTGGCCGCGGCGGGCGGGGTCCCGTACCTCGCGCTCGCGGTGATGGAGGGCCCCGACGTACGCCGGCTGCTGGCGGAGACGGCCGAGCGGCTCGGGGACCTCCCCTGGGGCGTGGGCCTGCTCGGCTTCGCCCCGCCCGAGCTGCGCCGGGAGCAGCTGGCAGCCGTGAACGAGGCGGCCCCGCCCTACGCGATCATCGCCGGCGGCACCCCGGCGCAGGCGGCCCCGCTGGAGGCCGCCGGCATCCGCACCCACCTCCACGTGCCCTCCCCCGGCCTGCTGGAGCGGTACCTCGCCGAGGGAGCGCGGCGGTTCGTCTTCGAGGGGCTGGAATGCGGCGGACACGTCGGGCCGCGCGCTTCCTTCCCGCTGTGGGAGGAGCAGATCGAACGCCTGCTCTCCTGCCCCGAACCCGAGGCCCTGGACGTGCTGTTCGCGGGCGGCATCCACGACGAACGGTCCGCCGCGATGGCGGTGGCCGCCGCCGCCCCGCTGGCCGCGCGGGGCGCCCGCATCGGCGTACTCATGGGCACCGCCTACCTGTTCACCGAGGAGGCCGTGGCGGCGGGCGCCATCCGGCCGGGCTTCCAGCGGGCGGCGGTGGAGTGCGCGGACACCGTCCTGCTGCGCACCGCGCCCGGCCACGCCACCCGGTGCGCGGCCACCCCGTACGCCGCGACCTTCGAGGCGACCCGCCACCGGCTCGCGGAGAGCGGCATCGAGCCGCGCACGATGTGGGAGGAGCTGGAGCGGCTGAACCTGGGGCGGCTGCGGATCGCCAGCAAGGGCCTGCGCCGAAACCCCGACGGAACCGGCCTCGAACCGGTCACCGAGGAACAGCAGCAGACCGACGGCCTGTTCATGCTGGGCCAGGCCGCCGCCCTGCGCACGGGCACCACCACGATCGCCGCGCTGCACGCGCAGGTCACCGACGGGGCCACCGCCCTGCTGGAACGGCGGGCCCGCGAACTCGCCGCCTCCGGGCCGTCCGCGGAGCGGGCGCCGCAGGCGGCCGACCCGCTCGACATCGCCATCGTCGGAATGGCCTGCGCCTACCCGGGCGCCCCCGACCTCGCCGCCTACTGGGCCATGGTCCTCGCCGGGACCGACGCCGTCACCGAGGTGCCTGCCGAACGCTGGGACCCGGCGCTCTACTACGACGCCGACCCGGCGCGGGCCGGTGAGCGCACCCCCTCCCGCTGGGGCGGCTTCCTCGGCCCGGTGCCCTTCGACGCCCTCGCGCACGGCATCCCGCCCGCCTCGCTCGCCGGGATCGAGCCGGTGCAGCTGCTGGCCCTGGAGATCTCGGCGCGGGCCCTCGGGGACGCGGGCTACGGCAAGGACCGCACCTTCGACCGGTCCCGTACCTCGGTGGTCTTCGGCGCGGAGGCCGGCACGGAACTCGCCGGCGCCTACGGGCTGCGCGCCCTGCACCCCGCCTACCTGGGGGAGCTCCCGGCCGAGCTGGACGAGCAGCTGCCGCGCCTCACCGAGGACTCCTTCCCCGGGATCCTCGCCAACGTCATCGCCGGGCGGGTCGCCAACCGCCTCGACCTGGGCGGCGCGAACTGCACGGTCGACGCCGCCTGCGCCTCCTCGCTCGCCGCGCTGGACCTCGCCTGCCGCCAACTGCGCGACCACGACAGCGACATGGTGCTGTGCGGTGGCGCCGATGTGCACAACGGCATCAACGACTACCTGATGTTCGCCTCCGTCCGCGCGCTGTCGCCCGGCGGCCGCTGCCGGCCCTTCGACGCGGCCGCCGACGGGATCGCGCTCGGCGAGGGCGTCGGCGCGCTCGTCCTGAAGCGGCTCGCGGACGCGGAACGCGACGGCGACCGCGTGTACGCCGTGATCAAGGCGGTGGGCGCCGCCAGCGACGGCCGCTCCCTCGGCCTGACCGCGCCCCGGCCGGAAGGACAGCGGCGGGCCCTGGAGCGGGCGTACGCCCGGGCCGGCATCGCGGCGGACGAGGTGGGCCTGATCGAGGCGCACGGCACGGGCACGGTCGTCGGGGACAGCACCGAACTCGCCGTGCTGACCGAGCTGTTCACCGCCTCCGGGGCCGAGCCCGGGTCCTGCGCGCTGGGCTCCGTGAAATCGCAGCTCGGGCACACGAAGTGCGCGGCCGGGCTGGCCGGCCTGATCAAGGCGGCCCGGGCGGTCCATACGGGCGTGCGGCCCCCGACCCTGCACATCGACACGCCCAACCCGGCCTGGCGGGCGGAGACCAGCCCGTTCTCCTTCGACAGCGAGGCCCGGCCCTGGCCGGTGCCCGCGGAACAGCGGTTCGCCGGGGTCAGCGCCTTCGGCTTCGGCGGCACCAACTACCACGCCGTGCTGGCCGGTCACGGGGGTTCGGCGGAGCCCCGGCACGGGCTGGAGGAATGGCCGGCGGAGCTGTTCTGCTTCCGCGGCGAGGACCGGCGGGCGGCGGGCCGGGCGATGGCCCGGCTCGCGGCGCGGCTGGAGGAGAACGACGCGGCCGGGCGGCCCTGGGCCCTGCGGGACCTCGCGGCGGAGACCTCCGCCGCAGCCCCCGGCCCGGTCATGGTGTCGGTGGTGGCAACCGGTCTGGACGAACTCGCGGCCCGCCTGGAGCAGGCCCGCGCCTTCACCCCGGGCGCGGGGGTCCACGTACGGGAGGAGACGGCCGATCCGGGCAAGGTGGCGTTCCTCTTCCCCGGCCAGGGCAGCCAGCGCCCGCGCATGCTCGCCGACCTCTTCACGGCGTTCCCCGCCCTGCGCGCCCTGCTGGACTCGGCCCCGGCCCCGGTGGTGTCGACGATGTTCCCGCCGGCGGCGTTCACCGCGCAGGGGCGGGCCGCGCAGCGGGCGGCGGTCACCGACACCCGCGTGGCGCAGCCGGCCCTCGGCCTCGCCGGGGCGGCGGCGCACCTGCTGCTCGGCGAGCTCGGCGTACGGCCGGACTGTGTGGCCGGGCACTCGTACGGGGAGCTCACCGCGCTGTGGGCAGCCGGGGCCTATGACACGGAGAGCCTGCTGCGGCTGAGCGCACGCCGGGCCGAGGCGATCGTGGCGGCCGCCGGCGCGGATCCGGGATCGATGGCGGCGGTGTCGGCCGCGCCGCAGGAGGTACGGGAGATCGCGGCCCGCGCCGGATGCGTGGTGGCGAACCACAACGCGCCCCGGCAGTGCGTGATCTCGGGCCCGACGCCGGCCGTGTCCAGGGCGCTGACGGCCCTGCGCGAGGCCGGTCTGTCGGCCGAACCCCTCCCCGTGGCCTGCGCGTTCCACAGCTCCGTGGTCGCCGAGGCAGCCGGGACCCTCGCAGCGGAACTGACGACGACACCGGTGTCGAGTCCCCACACCCCGGTCTGGTCGAACACAACGGCCGACCGGTATCCGGCAACACCCGAAGACATACGAAGCCTTGCCGCACGCCAGGTCGCGGAGCCGGTCCGGTTCGTCGAGCAGGTGGAGGCCATGTACGCGGCCGGTGTCCGGACGTTCGTGGAAGCGGGGCCCGGCCGGGTCCTCTCCGGTCTGGTCGGCCGGATCCTCCACGGCCGGCCGCACACGGTGGTCCCGCTGGACGTCCCCGGCGAGCACGGCCTGCTCAGGCTGGTCACGGCGGTGGCCGAACTCATGGCGGCAGGCGTTGCGGTGACACCACAAGCCCTCTTCCGCGGCCGCACCTCCCGCCTCCCGGAGCACGCCCCGCGGCGACCGGGCTGGCTGGTCGACGGCCATCTGGTCCGCACCGCGGACGGCGCACCGGTCCCGGGCGGCCTCCGCCCGGCCCGCCGGGTGGCTCCGGCGGACACGGCGGCGGTCTCCGGATCCGACCGGCGGGAGGAGGCAGTGCTGGAGTACCTCCGAGGCACCCGCGAACTGGTCGAGGCCCAACGGAACGTCCTCCTCAGCTACCTCGGCTCCGTGCCGGCGGACCCCCAGGGCGGGGCCGGTGGGGCCGGGAGTGTGCCGGGGCGATCCCCGCAGGGCGCCGAACGCACTGCCGCCGCGCCTTGCGACCCCTCGCCACGTTCGGCGCCCGAGGAGACGCCCCGGCGCGCGCCCGGCCCCGCCGGAACCGCCCACCCCGCCGACCCCGCCCCCGCACAGCCGGGTCCCCGCACCGCCGAGGAGGTCATGGACCTCGTCCTGGAGATCGTCCACACCCGGACCGGATACCCCCGGGACATGCTCGACCCCGAACTGGACCTGGAGGCGGACCTCTCCATCGACTCCATCAAGCGGGTGGAGATCATCGGCGCCCTCGCCGACCGGATCGGACTCCCCCAGGACCCGGGCGGCGGCTCCGCCGAGTCCGCGGTCGAGGAGCTGTCCCGGATCAAGACCCTGCGCGGCATCGTCGCCTGGATCACCTCCCGCACACCAGCAGCACCCACCGGACCCGCCACGGCCGCCACGGCCGCCACGCCCGGCGGCGGACGCGTGGCACCCCCCGTCAGCCGGCTCCGGGTGGACCTGCTGCCCGTGCCGGCGGCCGACGGCGGCCCCGAGAGCCTGCGCGGCCTGCGCATCGGCGTCGTCGAGGACGGCCAGGCCATCGCGCCCGCACTCGTCGCGGCCCTGGACGCGCACGGCGCCGTGCCGACCGTCCTGCCCTCGGCCCAGCCCGGCTTCGACGGCCTCGTCGACCTCTCCGCGCTGCGCACCACCGCCGACCCCGTACTGCCCGACGCCTTCCCGGGGCTGCGGGAGGCCCTGACCACCGGCACTCCACGGCTGCTGCTCGTCACCGGGCCCGGCACCCCCGGCGCCGGCCTGCACGGCTTCGCCCGCAGCGCGGCCCTCGAATACCCCGACGCGCTGGTGCGCGCCGTGCACATCCACCCCAAGGAGGACCCGGAACGCATCGCGACCCAACTGGTCGCGGAACTCAGCAGCGACGGCGACGGCGGAAGCGGCAGCGGCAGCGGCAGCGGCACCTCCGTCGGCTACACGGCCGAGGGCGCCCGAGTGGCCCGCCTCCCGGTGCCCGCCCCCCTGCCGGCCGGCCCCGACGGCCCCCCTCTCCTGGACCGGAACGCCGTGGTCCTGCTCACCGGCGGGGCCCGTGGCATCACCGCCCGGACCGCGCTCGCGCTGGCCCGCGCCACCGGATGCCACGTGGAACTCGTCGGCCGCACCCCCGAACCCGCCGCCGCCCCCGACGAATTCGCCCAGGCACAGGACCGGGTCGCGCTGCGCGCCGCACTGATCGCGGCAGGGCTGCGCACGCCGGCGGAGATCGAGGCGGCGGCCTCGCGGATCCTCGCCGAGCGCGAGGTGCGGGCCACCCTGGCCGCCCTCGACGCGGCGGCCGCTTCCGTCCGCTACCACTGCGCGGACGTCACCGACGAGCGGGCCGTCCGGGCGGTCGTGACCGGCATACGGGAACGCCACGGCCGCCTCGACGGCATCGTGCACGGCGCCGGGGTGCTGCGGGACGGGCTGCTGCGGGACAAACAACCGGGCGACTTCGCCGCGGTGTTCACCACCAAGGTCGACGGGGCCCGCCACCTGGCCGCCGCGGCGGCCGAGCACGGGTCCTGGCCCGCACCCCGATTCCTGGCGCTGTTCGGCAGCGTCGCCGGGGTGTACGGCAACCGCGGCCAGTGCGACTACGCGGCGGCCAACGACGCCCTCGACGGCCTCGCGCACACCTGGGCGGAGTCCTTCCCGGGCCGGGTGCTGTCCGTCGACTGGGGCCCCTGGGCGGCGGAGGCGGGCGGGATGGTCAGCCCCGAGCTGGAGCGTGCGTACGTCCGGCGCGGGATCCCGCTCATCGCGCCGGAGGCGGGGACCGCCGCGTTCCTCGACGAACTGGCGTACGGGAGCGACGTACAGGTGGTCCTGATGGCGGAGGAGGGCCGGGGCGATGCGTGACGGAGAGCGGCGCGGCCCGCGCCCGGCCGATGCCGCGATCGTCGGGATGGGTGCGGTGTTCCCGGGGGCCGCCGATCTGGCCGCGTACCGGCGCAATCTGCTCGCCGGTACGGACTGCATCGGCGAGGTCCCGCCGGAGCGCTGGGACCCCGAGGTGTACTACGACCCGCGGGCCGCGACCGGACCGGTGGCGGGCGACCGTTTCTACTGTCGGCGGGGCGGCTTCGTCGACGGTCTCGCCGCCTTCGACCCGACCCGGTTCGGGATCATGCCGGCCGCCGTGGAGGGGGCCGAGCCGGACCAGATGCTGGCCCTGCACGCGACGGCCGAGGCGATCGCCGACGCGGGCGGCGAGGCCCGGCTGCCCGCCGACCGGTCGCGGATCGGGGTGGTGCTCGGGCGCGGCGGGTTCATGGGGGTGGCGACCGCCCGGCTCGACCAACGGGTTCGTACGGCACACCAGTTGGCGCAGACCCTGCGGGAGCTGGCGCCGGAGCTGGGTGAGCGGCGGATCGCGGCGGTGCGCTCCGCGTTCCAGGATGCGCTGGGGCCGGAGCGGCCGGACGCGTCGATCGGCCTGGTGCCGAGTTTCACCGCCGCCCGGACCGCGAACCGGCTGGACTTCCGCGGGCCCGCCTACACCCTGGACGCGGCGTGCGCCTCCTCCCTGCTGGCGGTGGACCAGGCGGTGGGGCTGCTGGCCGCCGGGCGCTGCGACGCGGTGGTCGCGGGGGCGGTCCACCACTGTCACATCGCGACGCTGTGGAGCGTGTTCACGCAGCTGCGGGCGCTCAGCCCGAGCGAGCGGATCCGGCCCTTCGACCGCCGGGCCGACGGAACCCTGCTGTCCGAGGGCACCGGGGTGGTGCTGCTGAAGCGGCTGGCGGACGCGGAGCGCGACGGTGACCGCGTGTACGCGGTGATCCGCGGCACGGGCGTGGCCGGGGACGGCCGTGCCGCGAGCCTGATGAGCCCGCTGGTCGCGGGCCAGGTGCAGGCTCTGGAGCGGGCCTGGCGGGAGGCCGGGCTGGATCCGCGGGCGCCGGGTGCGCTGGGGCTGCTGGAGGCGCACGGCACGGGCACCCCGGTCGGGGACGCGGCCGAACTGGACACCCTGGCTCAGGTGTTCGGCCCGCCGGAGCCGGGGAACGGACGCGGGATCGGCTTCGGCTCGGTCAAGTCGATGCTCGGGCACACCATGCAGGCCTCGGGCATGGCCGGGCTGATCAAGGCCGCGCTCGCCGTGTACGAGGGGGTGCTGCCGCCGACGCTGCACATCGAGGAGCCGCACCCGGACCTGACCCGGACGCGGATGCGGCCGGTGAGCGCGGCAGAGCCGTGGGAGCGCGGGCCGCAGCCGCGCCGGGCCGGGGTCAACGCGTTCGGCTTCGGCGGGATCAACGCCCATGTGGTGCTGGAGGAGGCTCCGACGGCCTCGCGCCCGGCTCCCGCAGCGGCTCCCGCAGTGGTCCCCGGCCCGGCCCGGGTGGCTCCGGTGCGCCGCTTCCTGCCGCTGGACGCCCCGGCCGCGCCGGTGGGGCCGGCCGCGGGAGGCGACGTACTCCTCCTCGGCGCCGACACTCCGGCGCAGCTGTCGGCCCGGCTGGCGGCCGCCGTCCCGGTGTCCGGCGGCGACGGCCCCTGCCGGGTCGCGGTGGTCGGGCCCACGCCCCAGCGGCTCGCGCTGGCCGCCAAGGTGGTGGCGCGCGGCCGGCCGTGGCGGGGGCGCGGGGACGTGTGGTTCGCCCCGGAGCCGCTGGGCGGCCGGTTGGCGTTCCTGTTCCCGGGCCTGGAGCCGGAGTTCGCCCCGGTGGTGGACGACGTGGCGGAGCGGTTCGCGCTGCCGGCGCCCCGGCTGACCCGCGGCGAGTCCCTGGTGGAGCGGGCCCTCGACGCGATCGCGACGGGCCGGTTCTTCGCCCGCGTCCTGCCCGGACTGGGCGTCGAGGCCGATGTGCTGGCGGGTCACAGCCTGGGCGAGTGGGCGGCGATGGTGGCCGCCGGCATGTACCCGCGGGAGGCGGCCGACACCTTCCTCGGCTCACTGCGCCCGGGTGATCTCCGGGTCCCGGACCTCGTGTACGCGGCGCTGGGCTGCGGCGCGGCGCGGGCCCGGGCCGCGCTCCACGACCTGGACCGGGTGGTGGTCAGCCACGACAACTGCCCGCACCAGTCGGTGATCTGCGGGGATCCGGAGCAGGTGGCGGCCGCCGTGGCGCGGTTGCGCGGTGACGGGGTGCTCGGTCAGGAGCTGCCGTTCCGTTCGGGTTTCCACACACCGATGTGGGAGCCGTACCTCGGGCAGGTCCGGGCCGCCTTCGACCGGCTGCCGCTGCTGCCCGGGAGGCTGCCGGTGTGGTCGGCCACCACGTGCGCGCCGTTCCCGTCCGCACCGCAGGACGTACGCGGCCTGGTCGTACGGCACCTTCTGGAGCCGGTCCGCTTCCGCGAGCTGACCCTGCGGCTGTACGAGGACGAGGGGGTGCGCGGCTTCGTCACGCTGGGCCCGGGCAGCCTGCCGGGCTTCGTGGAGGACACCCTGCGCGAGCGCCCGCATCTGTCGGTCTCCACCTCCTCGCCGCGCCTGCCGGGCCTGGCGGCCCTGCGCCGCACTTGCGCGGCGCTCTGGACGGAGGGGTACGCGCCCCGGTGGGAGCTCCTGGGCGAGGCGGCCCCGGCGGCCGGTTCGGCGCTGCGGCCCGGCCCGGCCGCGCCGCAGCCGGCACCCGCCGGACCGGAACTCCGCGTGCCCCTGCACCTGGGGTCCCCGCTGGTCCGCCTGAGCGAGACGGCCCGCACCTCCCTGAGCGGCCTCCTCACCCCGGCCCCGGCCGCCGTTCCGGCCCAGGCGCCCTTGTCCGCGGCGGCCGGAGCGGCCCGCCCGGTGCTGCTGTCCGCCCTGGACGCGGTGCTGGCCGACGCGGGCTCGGCCGCCCGGGCCGTCACCGAGGCCTGGTCTGCCGTAGGACCGCCGAAGGCGCCGGCACCGGCGCCGGACACCGACGGTTCGGGAAGGGCCGCGGGGAAGCAGCTCCTGCGGCTGTCCCTGGCCGCGCTCCCCTACGTACGGGACCACTGCGTGTACCTCCAGCCCGACGGCTGGCCGGAGGACTCCGACCGGTTCCCCGTCGTCCCCATGACCACCATGCTGGAGCTGGCGGCCGAGGCCGCCCGGCGGCACGCCCCGCCCGGCCTCGCCGTCATCGGCTACGAGGACGTACGGGCCCTGCGGTGGCTGGCGGTCGAGCCGCCCGTCGACGTCGAGGTCACGGTCCGCGGTGACGGGCCGGGCCGGATGCGGGTCGGCCTCGGGGAGTACGCCTCGGTGGTCGTGCTGTTCGGCGAGCGGTACGGGGAGCCGCCCGCGCCCGACGGCACGCCCCTGCGCGACCCCGGACCGGCCCCGGTCAGCGCCGAGGCCCTGTACCGGGACCGGTGGATGTTCCACGGCCCGCGCTTCGCCGGGGTGCACGAGGTGCGGTCGGTCGGCCCGGACGGCATCCAGGGGGTCCTGCGGGCACTGCCCGACCCGGGCGCGCTGCTCGACGCCGCCGGGCAGCTCTTCGGGCACTGGATGCAGCTGCGCCTGCCGGTCGACCGGCTGGTGTTCCCGGCCACCGTGGACCGCATCCGGTTCTACGGGCCCCCGCCCGCTCCGGGGGAGCTGGTGAGCGCCACGGCCCGGATCCGCGCGGTGCAGGACGTGACCGTGCGCGGTGACATCGAGCTGCGCGGGCCGGGCGGCGGGGTCTGGGCCCGGATCGAGGGGTGGACGTACCGCCGGTTCGGCGCCGACGAGCGGGTCTGGCCGATGAAGTTCACCCCGGAGGTGTGCGGGATCGGCGAACCCCGGCCCGAGGGCTGGTGCCTGGCCCGGCGCCGCTGGAACGATCCGGCCTCGCAGGAACTGGTGATGCGCCGCTACCTCGGTGCCGCCGAACGGGCGGCCTACGAGCGGCTGTCGCCGCGCGCCCGGGCGCCCTGGCTGCTGGGCCGGATCGCGGCCAAGGACGCCCTGCGGCAGCTTTTGTGGGACGGCGGGGCCGGGCCGGTGTTCCCCGCGGAGGTGCCGATCGGCAACGACGCGGCGGGCCGGCCGGTGGCCGGGTCCCCGCTGACCCGCGGCTACCGGCTGTCGATCGCCCACAAGGACCGGATCGCCGTCGCCCTGGCCCACCCGGCCCGGCCGGTCGGCATCGATGTGGAGCAGGTGACCGCGGACCCGGACGCGCTGATCCGGATCGCCCTCGGGCCGGCCGAACTCCGCCTCGCCGAGGGGCTGGCCGCCCGCGAGGGCACCGGTCTGCCCGCCGCGCTCACCGCCCTGTGGTGCGCCAAGGAGGCGGCGGCCAAGGCGGCCGGGGGCGGGCTGGGCGGCCGGCCGCGGGACTGGCGGGTGGCCGGGGACCCGGATTCCGGCGCGCTGCTCGTGACCTCCCCCGAGGGGGACCCGTACCCGATCCGCACCACACCGCTCACCGACACCGTGCCCGACCACGTCGTCGCCTGGACCGCGCACCTCGCGGCGCCCTCCCCCGTACCCGTCCCCTTTCCCCTCACGGAGGCCCGTCATGGCAACTGACATCCTCGCCGAGATCACCGGCATGCTCGTGGAGATCGTCGGCGACGAGTACCTGCTCGCCGAGGAGGTCACGATGAAGACGACCTTCAACGAGGATCTCGCTCTGGAGAGCATCGAGTTCGTCGCCCTCGCGGAGCTGCTCCACCACCGCTACGGGGCCGACGTGGACCTGATGGGCTTCCTGGCCGAGAAGGACATGGACGCCATCCTGGCCATGTCCGTCGGCGAGCTCGTCACCCACATCGGCCGGATCACCCACTCCTCCCTGGCCCGGGCCGCGGCGGGGTCCTCCCCCGCGTCGGCCGGCTGAGCCGGCCATGGCCTTCGTCCGCGCGGGCTCCCTGCGCTTTCACGTCCAGCGGCTCCCGGCCACCGCCGGCGCCGACGCCCCCGACCGGCCCGTCGTGGTGTTCCTGCACGGGCTGGTCGTCGACAACCTGTCCTCCTTCTACTGCCCCCTGGCCCTGCCCGTGGCCCGGGCCGGCCACGAGGCCGTGCTCTACGACCTGCGCGGCCACGGCCGCACCGAGCGTCCGGGTTCCGGATACGACAGCCGCACCGCCGTACGGGACCTCTTCGCCCTGCTCGGCGCACTGGACCTCGGGCAGCGCCCGGTCCACCTGGTCGGCAACAGCTACGGCGGGACCCTCGCCCTGCACGCCGCCCTGGCCCGGCCGGACCTGGTCACCGGGCTCACCCTCCTCGAACCGCCGCTCGGCGGCGCCTGGGTGGAGAACATGGTGGACACCCTGTCGGCCGCCGCGCTGAGCCTGGAGGACAGCACGGTCCCCACCGAGCTGGCCGCCCTGCGCCTGCGCAAGGCCGCCAACCTGACGGCCATCGCCGACGCCCTCCTCAACCGCACCACGCTCATCGACGACATCGCGGCGAGCCGCGTGTTCACCCCGGCGGACCACGCCCGGCTGCGCTGCCCGGTCCTGGTGGTCTGCGGCGAGCATTCCGAACTGCTCGCGGGCGGGAGGGAGCTGGCGCGCCACGCCCCGCAGGGGGCCCTGCGGATCCTGCCGGATCTGGGGCACGACGTCCTGAAGGAGAGCAGCGGGGTCCTGCGGGAGACCGTGCTCGCCCATATCGACGCGACGGCCGACGCTGCGACGGCGGCGGGGCCGCGGGTGGGAGCGCTGGTCCCGTGAGGGTGCTGTTCACCGTGCCGCCGCTGGCGGGGCACGTCAATCCGACCGTGGCCGTCGGGGCCGAACTGGCCGCCCGGGGGCACGAGATCGCCTGGACGGGACCGGCCTCGGCGCTGGCCCGGCTGCTGCCCGCGCAGGCCCGGATCCTGCCCGCCGGGGAGGAACTGGGCGCCGGCGGGTACGCGGCGCTGCACGAGAGCTGGCGCGATCTGCGCGGGGTCGGTGCGCTGCGGTTCCTGTGGGAGGAGGCGCTGGTGCCGCTGGCCCGGGCGATGGTTCCGGGGGTGGCCCGGGCCGTGCGCGCCTTCGGGCCGGATGTGCTGGTGGCGGACCAGCAGGCCCTGGCCGGGCCGCTGGTGGCCCGGCGGCTCGGGGTCCCGTGGGTGACGTCGGCCAGTACCTCGGCCGAGCTGACCCGGCCCTTCGCGGACTTCCCGAAGGTCGGGGAGTGGGTGTCCGGGCAGATCTCGGGCCTGCTCGCGGAGTTCGGCGCGGCGCGGGACGCGGGGGGCCGCGCGGACTGGGACCCGCGGTTCTCCGAGCGGCTGGTGCTGGTCTTCTCCACCCCCGAACTCGTCGGCGCGGGGCAGGACTTCCCGCCCCATTACGCCTTCGTGGGGCCGGCCTTCGGGGCCCGTCCGCCGGCGCCCGGATTCCCCTGGCAGCGGCTGGACCCGGCGCGGCGGCGGGTGCTGGTGTCCCTGGGCACCCTCAATCAGGCGGCCGGGGCCCGGTTCTACGGTGCGGTGCTGGGCGCCGCCGAACGGCTCGCCGGGGAGGTCCAGTTCGTCCTGGCGGCGCCCTCCGCCCTGATCGGGGCGGCGCCGGATCACCTGCTGCTCCAGGAGAGCGTCCCGCAACTGGAGCTGCTGCCGCACCTGGACGCGGTGGTCTGCCACGCGGGCCACAACACCGTCTGCGAGGCCCTCGCGCACGGGCTGCCGCTGGTCGTCGCCCCGATCCGGGACGACCAGCCGATCGTGGCCCGGCAGGTGGCCCTGGCCGGGGCCGGCGTCCGGGTGCGGTTCGGCCGGACCCGGGCCGAGGAACTGCGTGACGCGCTCACCGCCGTGCTGGACGACCCCGGCCCCCGCCGGGCCGCCCGGCGGATCCAGGCCTCATTCGCCGCGGCGGGCGGGGCCGCCGCCGCGGCCGACCGGTTGGAGAAACTGCTATGACGCCACCTCCGCTCTCCCGGGTCCCGTGGACCTCCGCCCTGTTGCTGGCCGCCCTCGGCGCGGGCACCGTACGCGCCAGGCGCCGGCTGCGGGCGATCCCGGTGCTGCCGGTGACCCCGCCCTCGGCGGCCGGGGTGCCGCGCGCCGCCGGGTGGCGGCTGCTCACCGCCCGGGGGGTCGAGCCGGATCCGGCCACCTTCCTCGCGGCCTGCGCGTACGCCGAAGGGGAGGGCCTGCGGGTCCTGGACCTGCTGCCCGTGGACCTGGCCGCCGAGCGGGCGCTGGGGCTGCTGCGCCTGGTCGACCCGGTCCGGTACCGGCAGGACCGGCTCGGCGAGGGCCGCGGGGCCGGGTTCGCCGTGCTCGTCACCGAGGAGGTGCTGGCCCGGGCCGGGGTGGATCCGGGCGGGCCGCGCCGGGATCCGGCGGAACTCCTCGCGCTGACCCGCCGGTTGAAGGAGTACGCCGCCGACGCCACGGGGCTGGCCATCGCCCCCGGACTGCGCTGCGGCGGGGCCGGGGAGCCCGGCGGGCCGACGCGGGCCGCCGAGCTGCGGGCCCAGGGGCTGCCGCCGGGGGCGCTGGCCGCCGCACAGCTCGGCGGGCTGGCGCTGCTCGCGGGGGTCGCCGTACGCCAGGGCCGGTGGGGCGCGGCCGCGGCCGGGC
This sequence comes from Streptomyces sp. NPDC001502, assembly GCF_042894785.1. Taxonomy (NCBI): domain Bacteria; kingdom Bacillati; phylum Actinomycetota; class Actinomycetes; order Kitasatosporales; family Streptomycetaceae; genus Streptomyces; species Streptomyces sp. NPDC001502. The sequence goes on along the minus strand of NZ_JBIAVW010000006.1, from coordinate 163,570 downwards.
TGTACTGGCTCCAGCCGTACCTGGTCCTCGGCGGGCCGGGCTCCGCGCTGCGCCCCGCCGGTCTGGGCCGGGCCACGGCGGCCCGGCCGGTGCGCTCCCTCGGCGCGGGCCTGCGTACGGCCGCGGCGGCCGGCCGGGACACCCCGGCGGACGGCGCGGCGGAGGCCGCGCGGGCCGCCGCGTACCGGGAGGACCTGGCGGCGGGGACGGGGCGGTTCCTCGAACCGCGCCGCACGGCCTGCCCGTGGTGCGGCTCCGGCCGGCTCACGGTCCAGGTCCAAGTGCCCGACCTGCTCCAGGGCAAGCCGGGCCGTTTCACCCTGGAGCGGTGCGGGGAGTGCCGGCACGTCTTCCAGAACCCCCGGCTGACCGCGGAGGGGCTGGAGTTCTACTACCGGGACTTCTACGACGGGCGCGGCGGCGAGGGCGCGGGCACGGTCTTCGGCAGGCTGGGCGCCGCCTACCGGGGTCGCGCGGAGATGCTCCTCCCGCACGCCGACCCGGCGTCCTGGCTCGATGTCGGAACCGGGCACGGCCACTTCTGCAACGCGGCGCGGGACGTCTGGCCGCGGACCCGGTTCGACGGGCTCGACATGGGTGACGGGGTGCGCGAGGCCGAGCGCCGCGGCTGGGTGGAGACCGGATACCTGGGCCAGTTCCCGGAGTTCGCCGCGAAGCTGGCGGGCCAGTACGAGGTGGTCAGCATGTACCACTACCTGGAGCACACCCGGGAGCCGCTCGCCGAGCTGGACGCGGCGGCCACCGTGCTCGCCCCCGGCGGGTTCCTGGCCATCGAGCTGCCCGACCCTCAGTCGCGGATGGCCCGGCTCCTCGGCCCCCTCTGGCTGCCGTGGTTCCAGCCCCAGCACCAGCACCTGATGCCCGCCGCCAATCTGCGCGAGGCGCTGGCCGACCGGGGGTTCACCGTCGTGGCCGAGGAGCACGGACCGGCCCATCAGGGCAATGACTTCTTCGGTGCGGTGGCCCTCGCGGCGACGCGGCTGGCCCCGGATCCGGACCGGCCGTGGGGCCCGGGGCCCACGCCGCGCGCCCGGCTCCTCGCCCACGCCGTACGGGGGGTGGCGCTGCCGTGCTTCGCCGCCGCGGCGGTGCTCGACACGCTGCGCACGGTGGCGGCCCGGCGCACGGACGGCGGGAACGCCTACCGGATGCTGGCCCGCAAGGACACGCCGTGACGGGCGCGGCCGGCCACGTCGGAGCGCACACGGGAAAGCGGTCCTCTTCTGCGGCGGCCCGCCGCGACACGGCAGGAGCGTCCGCCGCCGCGGAACCGCCCCAGGGGTCCCCCGCCGCGGTACCGCCCCAGGGGTCCGCCGCCACGGCCGGCGCCGCCGTGACCGCTGACCGTGCCGGGGGCGACCTGGCCCGGCGGGCGACGGCCGATCCGCTGTTCCGGCTCGTCGCCTACGCCCTGGAGGCCGCGCACGGTCGGCCCCCGGCCGCCGTGTGGAGCGCCCCGTACGCCTTCCACCTGGGCTCCCCCGGGCTGGTCGCGGCGGCCGGCTGGCCGACGGCCGCGGCGGCGGCCCCGCGCGCCGACGGCCTGGTGCGGCTCAGCTCCCTCGGTCATCCCGCGGACAGCTGCGATCTGCCGCTGACCCTGTCCGGGCCGCCGCCCGCCGCCCCCGCCTGGGCGGCCCGGCCGTACGCCGTGCTGCGGGCGCTGGCCCGGGCCGGATACGGCGCCGGCGGGACCGACCTGCACGTCCAGGGCTCGCTCACGGGGGCCGCCGGGCTGGCCACGGCGGAGCCCGCGGAGTGCGCGGTGGCGCTGGCGGTGGCCGACGTCCACACGGGGGCGGGTGAGGGGCCGGACCGTGAGCAGCTGGCCCGGCTGCTGGCCGGGGCGCTGCCGGACGGGGACGACGGACTGCGCCGGGCGGTGCTGTTCGCCCGGTCGGGCAGAGCCCTGCTGCTGAGCGCGGAGCCCCGGCGGTGCCGTCGCTACGTCGCCTTCGACCCGGCGGCGTCGGGGGCGCGGCTGGTGCTGGTCGCCGTCCGCGGGGAGGCCGCGGACCGGCCGCGGGAGCTGGCGCGGGCCGTGGCCTGCGCCCGCCGGGCCGGAGCACTGAGCGCCTGGCCGCCCGGGCAGGGGCGGGAGCCGGGGCGGAGCGTACTGGTGCTGCTGCCCCAGGCGCGTCTGGCGGCGGTGCGGGCCGCGGTGGCGGAGGACTTCCGCGACCGGGGGCGGCCCGTACCGCGGTTCCTGAACATCGCCGTGGCCGGTGCGGCCCGGCGCGAGGAATGACCGCAACGACCACGACCCGGGGCCGGACCCGGGCGACACCGAGGAGGAGAACACCCATGCCCACCCTTCGACCCTCACCGACGGCGCGCGCGAGACGCGGGGCCCGATGGCCGGCGCTCGTGGCCGGGATCGGCGCGCTCGGCCTGCTGGGCGCGTTCACCGTGGCCAACTCCGAGGCCGCCGTGCCCGGTTCGGCCTCCGTCTCCGCGGCGGCCGCGGCCGCCGCGCTGCCGGCGTACGACCACGTGGTGGTCGTCGTGTACGAGAACAAGCAGTACGGGGAGATCATCGGCAGCGCGAACGCCCCGTACGTCAACCAGCTGGCGAACGGCGGCGCGAGCCTGACCGGTATGAAGGCGCTGACCCACCCCAGCCAGCCGAACTACTTCAACCTCTTCTCCGGCGCCACGCAGGGCATCACGGGCGACGGCTGCTACACCCCGCAGTCGATGACGGCGGCGAACCTCGGCCAGGAGCTGATCGCGGCCGGCAGGACCTTCGCGACGTACAACGAGGACCTGCCGAGCGAGGGGTCCACGGCCTGCACGAACGGCCAGTACGCGCAGAAGCACAACCCGTGGTTCGCCTTCAAGAACGTGCCGCTGAACACGGGCAAGACCTGGGCGCAGTTCCCGCAGAACAACTTCGCGGCGCTGCCGAGCCTGTCCTTCGTGGTCCCCAACCAGTGCAACGACATGCACTCGTGCTCGGTCGGCACGGGAGACACCTGGACCAGGAACAACATCGACGCCTACGCGCAGTGGGCGAAGGCCAACAACAGCCTCCTGGTCCTGACCTGGGACGAGGACAACTATCTGGGCTCGAACCAGATCGCCACCGTCTTCTACGGCGCGAAGGTCAAGACGGGCAAGTACGCCACGGCCTTCAACCACCACCATCTGCTGCGGACGTTCGAGGATCTCTTCGGCACGGCGACGCATGCGGGCAACGCGGCCAGCGTCCAGCCGATCACCGAGGTGTTCGACACCTCCACGAACCCGACACCCACACCGACACCCACCCCCACGCCCACTCCGACGTCCACGCCGACTCCGACCCCGACCCCGACGCCCACCTCGGGCGGCCTGCAACTGGCCAACCCGGGCCCCCAGACCTGCAAGTTCAACCAGTCCTGCACCATCCAGCTGAGCGCCACCGGCGGCAGACCTCCGGTCCGGTACGCGGCCACCGGCCTGCCCTGGGGGCTGACCGTCGACGCCGGCTCCGGCCGGATCAGCGGCAAACCGTGGGGCAGCGGCACGGTCCAGATCACCGCGACCGCCACCGACTCCACGGGCACCACCGTCACCGCCGCGTTCCCGCTCACCGTCAACTGGTTCTAGACCCCGGTCTGTTCTGGAGGCATCCGTGTACCTGTCGACCAGCCGGGCCTCGGACATCGCCGGGGACACCCCGGCCCCCAAGGGCCCCCTGCGGGCCGTCCCCGGCACGGTGTTCGCGCTCGGGCTGGTCAGCCTGGTCACGGACGTCTCCGCGGAAATGGTCACCGCCGTCCTGCCGTTGTACCTGATGGCCGGACTCGGCATGTCCCCGCTCGCGTTCGGCGCCCTGGACGGTCTGCACCAGGGCGCCACCGCGGTCCTGCGCCTCGCGGGCGGGCGGATCGCCGACCGCACCCGGCGCCACAAGCTCGTCGCGGGCACCGGCTACGCGCTCTCCGCCGCCTGCAAGGCGGCCCTGCTCGCCGTCGCCACCCCCTGGTCGGTGGCGGCGGTGCTCGCCGCCGACCGGACCGGCAAGGGGCTGCGCACCGCGCCGCGCGATGCGCTGATCTCGCTGTCCGTTCCGCCCGGGGAGCAGGGCCGCGCCTTCGGGGTGCACCGCGCGCTGGACACGGCGGGCGCCCTGCTGGGGCCGCTGGCCGCGTTCGGGGTGCTGTGGGTGGCGGTGGACGGGTACGAGGCCGTGTTCACCGTGAGCTGCTGCGTCGCCGTCCTGGGCGTGGTGCTGCTCGCGCTCTTCGTCCGGGAGGCACCGGCGCGGATTCCCGTGCCGGCCCGGGCCCGTCCTCCGCTGCCCCCGGTACGCACCCTGCTGCGCCTGCCCGGCCTGCGGGGGCTCTGCCTGACCGCCGTCGTGCTCGGCCTGTTCACCGTCGGCGATGCCTTCCTCTACCTGCTGCTCCAGCGCCGGCTCGACCTGTCGGCCGCGTACTTCCCGCTGCTGCCCGTCGGCACGGCGGCCGTCTTCCTGCTGGCCGCGCTGCCCGTGGGCCGGCTCGCCGACCGGCTGGGCCGGCGCCGGGTCTTCCTCGGCGGGCACGTGCTGCTGCTCGGTGCCTGCCTGCTGCTCCTGGCCCCGCTGCCGGCCGGGGCGCTGCTGGTCGTCGGTGTGCTCGCGCCGCTCGGCCTGTTCTACGCGGCCACCGACGGGGTGCTGATGGCGGCCGCCGGGCCGCTGCTGCCCGCCGAGCTGCGTACGACCGGGCTCGCGGTGCTCCAGACGGCCCAGGCGCTGGCCCGGTTCGCGGGTTCCCTGCTGTTCGGGGCGGTCTGGACGCTGTGGGGGCCGGGCCCGGCGCTCGCTCTGGCGGCGGCCGGGCTGTTGCTGTCGCTGGCGGCGGTCGCCGTCGTAGGGTCGGGGCATGCCGGAAACACAGCGAACTCTTGAGGGCAGGGTGGCCCTGGTGGCCGGGGCGACGCGCGGCGCGGGCCGGGGCATCGCCGTCCAGCTGGGCGCGCAGGGTGCGACCGTGTACGTGTCGGGGCGCAGCACCCGGGGCAGGCGGTCGGAGTACGACCGGCCCGAGACGATCGAGGAGACGGCAGAGCTGGTCACCGCGGCGGGCGGGCGGGGGATCCCGGTGGTCGCCGACCATCTGGTGCCGGCGGAGGTCGAGGCCCTGGTCGGTCGGATCGACGCGGAACAGGGCCGCCTGGACGTCCTGGTCAACGACATCTGGGGCGGGGAGCTGCTCTTCGAGTGGGACAGCACGGTCTGGGAGCACGACCTGGACAAGGGGTTGCGGCTGATGCGGCTGGCCGTGGAGACCCATGCCATCACCAGCCATTTCGCGGTGCCGTTGCTGCTGCGTGAGCCGGGCGCTCTGGTGGTGGAGATGACGGACGGAACCGCCGAGTACAACGCGAGCCGCTACCGGGTGTCCTTCTTCTACGACATCGCCAAGTCCTCGGTGCTGCGGATGGCGTTCGCGCTGGGGCACGAGCTGGGGCCGCGGGGGGCGACGGCGGTGGCGCTGACGCCGGGCTGGCTGCGCTCGGAGATGATGCTCGACACCTTCGGGGTGACGGAGGCGAACTGGCGGGACGCGCTGGCCAAGGTCCCGCACTTCGGGATCTCCGAGACCCCGTCGTACGTGGGCCGGGCGGTCGCGGCCCTCGCCGCGGACCCGGAGGTGGCCCGCTGGAACGGCCGGTCCCTCTCCAGCGGGCAGCTGGCCCGGGAGTACGGCTTCACGGACCTCGACGGGAGCCGCCCGGACGCCTGGCGCTACATGGTCGAGGTCCAGGACCCGGACCGCCCCGCGGACACCACGGGCTACCGCTGAGCGGACCGGGCGAACGGCAGGTCCGCCGGGGCGGTTTCGGCCGTGGGTCCGGCGGCCCGCAGTACGACGTCGAGCACCCGCTCGGGGTCGCAGGCGTACCCTCCGCTGGACCAGGCCGGGTTGGCCTCGATGACCGCCCATCCGCCGCCGTCCGGCAGGCCGACGTCCACCACCGCGGCCGACGGCAGTGAGCCGTCGGCCGCCGCGAGCAGGTCGGCGGCGAAGGCGCGGACCTCCGCCGCGTACGGGTCCAGGGCGAGCGGCGCCGGGTCGAGCCTGGGCCCCACCGCGTAGCGGCTGCCGTCGTGCACGGCTGCGTCCAGGACGAACAGCCGGTACTCGCGGTCGAACCGGACGATGTCGCTGACCAGCACCGGCAGGTCGTCGTCGAAGGCGTCCGGGCCGGGCAGCCGCGAGCCGTCCGGGTAGATCCGGGCCGGGAAGAACTTGTCGGTCGGCGGTTTGACGAAGGCCGGCCGGCGCAGTCGCCGGGCCTCGGCCAGGGTGACCGCCTCGATCCTGCGCCCGGTCAGCGCGAGCGGCAGCCGTGCGAGCCAGTCGGCGGGCGGTTCCAGCGCGGTGACGTCCAGTTCGCGGGCCACCTTGTCGGCCAGCAGCGGCCCGCCGTAGAGGTGGGTGCGCCCGGCGCCCTGTGCGCCGTCGGGCGAGCTCCAGCCCTCCGCCGTCACCGCACGCAGCCCGCGCCCCGTGGCCGCCTCGGCGAGGCGGAGCCGCGTGTCGGAGGCGCGGGGGGCGAAGAGCAGAACACGATCACCGGTCATGCGGCCATGATGCCCCGGACCGCGCGGACGGCCTATCGGATTACCGCGCGGGACGGGAGTCGATCAGGTGGGCCAGGCCGTCCAGGACGCACCGGAGGCCGAAGGTCCAGAGGGCCTGCGGGTGGTAGCCGCCGACCGCGCTGCCTACGCGGCCGGCGAGCGGGTAGCGCTCGGGGTCCAGGGCCTGCTCCAGCAGCGGGGCCGTCACGGCCCACCACTCGTCCTGGCTCTGGCGGCTGTTGTGCGCGGCGTCGTCGGCGGCGGCCAGGGCGTTCGCGTGGACGAAGCCGAGGAGATGGGTCAGGGCCGCGTCCATCTCGGTGTCGGTGAGGCCGATGCCCTCGAAGGCGGCCAGTTCGTACTCGTACTTCCCGATCACTCCCGGGCCCAGCGGCGGGCGGGTGACGGGCAGATCCGCGATCCAGGGGTGCCGGGTGAGCAGGTCCCGGTTGTCCTCGGCCACGCGGGCGACCCTGGTCCGCCAGGGCTCCCCCGCGGCCGGTGCCGGGCGTTCCATGCGTCCGTAGGCCTCGTCCAGCATGAGGTCGAGGAGTTCGGCCTTGCCGGGGACGTACGTGTAGAGGGTCATCGGGGTCACGCCCAGGCGCTGGGCCAGGGCGCGCATGGTGAGCGCGGCCAGTCCGGCCTCGTCGGCGAGTTCGGTCGCGGCCCGGACCACGGCGTCGACGGTGAGGCCCTGCCGCGGGCCGCGCCGGCCGGGCGGGGCGGGCTGTCCGGACCCGCGCCACAGCAGCTCCAGCGTGCGGGCGGGGTCGCCCGCCCCACTGCGGTCCTTCGCCATGTCCGGTCCTCCGAGTGCGTGCCAATAATTCACTACACCGTACAGAATACAGCGTATAAAGTAAGCTCGAAACGCCGCTATCGCACCACCGCAACCGCGAGGAGTTCCGTGCAGATCGCCGCCGACAGTCATCAGGTCATCCAGGTCCGCGGAGCGCGGGAGAACAACCTGGCGGACATCTCCCTCGACATCCCCAAGCGCCGGCTCACCGTCTTCACCGGTGTCTCCGGCTCCGGCAAGTCCTCGCTCGTCTTCGGCACCATCGCCGCCGAGTCGCAGCGGATGATCAACGAGACGTACACGGCGTTCCTCCAGTCCTTCATGCCGAGTTCGGGCCGGCCCGACGTGGACGGGCTGCACAACCTGAGCGCCGCCATCGTCGTCGACCAGGAGCGGATGGGCGCGAACTCCCGCTCCACGGTCGGTACCGCCACGGACGCCTCGACCATGCTGCGGATCGTCTTCTCCCGCCTCGGCGTCCCGCAGATCGGCGCGGCCGGCGCCTTCAGCTTCAACGCCCCGGACGGCATGTGCCCGCACTGCGAGGGCATAGGGCAGGTCTCCGACATCGACGTGGACCAGCTGGTGGACCGCGAGCTCTCGATCAACGAGGGCGCGATCACCGTCCCCGGCTTCGCCGTCGACACCTGGTACTGGCAGATCATGGCCAACTCCGGCTTCTACTCCGCCGACACCAGACTCAAGGACTTCACGGAGCGGGAGTGGGCCGACTTCCTGCACATGAGCCCGGTGAAGGTGAAGTCCGGCTCCAACAACTTCACCTACGAGGGTCTGATCGCGAAGATCCAGCGGACGTACCTGTCCAAGGACCGCGAGGGGATGCAGCCCCACATCAGGGCCTTCGTCGACCGCGCCGTGGTGTTCACCGACTGCCCCGACTGCGGCGGCACGCGCCTGTCAGCGGCGGCGCTGTCCTCGCGCATCGACGGGGTGAACATCGCCGAGTGCTCGGCGATGCAGATCAGCGACCTGGCCTCGTTCGTCCGCCGGATCGAGGACCCGGGCGTCGCCCCGCTGCTCGCCGGCCTGCGGGACCTGCTCGACTCCCTCGTGGAGATCGGCCTGGGATACCTCAGCCTGGACCGGCCCTCCGGAACCCTGTCCGGCGGCGAGGCCCAGCGGGTCAAGATGGTGCGGCACCTGGGCTCCTCGCTCACGGACGTCACCTACGTCTTCGACGAGCCGACCACCGGTCTGCACCCGCACGACATCCGGCGCATGAACGACCTCCTGCTGCAGCTGCGCGACAAGGGCAACACCGTGCTGGTGGTGGAGCACAAGCCCGAGGTCATCGCGATCGCCGACCACGTCGTCGATCTCGGCCCCGGCGCGGGCACGGCCGGCGGGCGGCTGTGCTACACCGGAGACGTGGCCGGGCTGCGCGCCTGCGACACCCTCACCGGGCGCCATCTCGGACACCGGGCACGGCTGCGGGAGTCGGTGCGCACCCCGCGCGGGCACCTGTCGGTCAAGGACGCCGATCTGCACAACCTGAAGGACGTCAGCGTGGAGGTGCCACTGGGGGTGCTGACGGTGGTGACCGGGGTCGCCGGGTCGGGCAAGAGCTCGCTGATCCACGGGTACCTGGCCCGGCGGGACGGGGTGGTGGTGGCCGACCAGTCGCCGATCCGCGGCTCGCGCCGGTCCAATCCGGCAACCTACACCGGGCTGCTGGGGCCGATCCGGACGGCGTTCGCCAAGGCCAACGGGGTCAAAGCGGCCCTGTTCAGCGCGAATTCGGAGGGTGCCTGCCCGAAGTGCAACGGCCTCGGGCTGGTCTACACGGACCTGGCGATGATGGCCGCGGTGGCCTCGGTCTGCGAGGAGTGCGAGGGCCGGCGGTTCACGCCCGAGGTGCTGACGTACCGGCTGCGCGGCAAGAACATCAGCGAGGTGCTGAACATGCCGGTCGCGGAGGCTCACGCGTTCTTCCCCACCGGGCAGGCGCGCGCGGTGCTCGGTCGGCTGGCCGACGTCGGCCTCTCGTACCTGCGGCTCGGGCAGCCGCTCAACACCCTGTCGGGCGGTGAGCGGCAGCGCCTCAAGCTCGCCATCAGCATGGCCGAGAAGTCCTCGACGTACATCCTGGACGAGCCGACGACCGGCCTGCACATGGCCGATGTGGACAAGCTGCTGGCCCTGCTGGACCGGCTCGTCGACGACGGGAACTCGGTGATCGTCATCGAGCACCACCAGGCGGTGATGGCGCACGCCGACTGGCTGATCGACATCGGCCCGGGCGGCGGCCACGCGGGCGGCGAGGTCGTCTTCGAGGGAACTCCGGCGGACCTGGTGGCCGGGGCGGACACCCTGACCGCCCGTCACCTGCGCGAGTACCTGGGCTCGTAGCACGGCGCCGGACGCCGTACGCGGGCCGCGTACGGCGTTCGCACCGTCGGCCGGTGCTGTGACCGGCAAACCTTGCCGGTCACAGCACTAGGCTGGCGCCATGTCAGCAGACGAGCGGACGCGCCCGCGCCGCAAGGACGAGCAGCCCGCGCTCAGCCGGGCCCAGATCGTCGCGGCGGCCGTCCGGCTGCTCGACGCCGAGGGCATCGACGCGCTGAGCATGCGCAGGCTCGGCACGGGGATGGGCGCCGCCGCCACCTCCCTGTACCGGCACGTGACCGGCAAGGACGAGCTGATCGGGCTGGTCGTGGACGAGGTCTACGGCGAGCTGGAGGTGCCCGGCGCGGCGAGCCCCGCCGAGTGGCGTGATGCCGTCTCGCGCGGCGGCCACGGCCTGCGCGCGATGGCCCTGCGCCACCCCTGGGTGGCTTCCGTGCTCGGCCGGGTGGGGCCGGCGCACCTCGGCCCGAACCTGATGCGCGTGGGGGAGCGGATGCTGGCGCTCTTCCGGACGGCCGGCTTCCCGGCGGACGAGGCGGACCGGGCCATGAAGGCGGTCGTCTCCTACGTGGTCGGCGCCATGTCCGGCGAGGCCGCCCACCTCTCGCGGCTCGCCCGCAGCGGGCGCAGCGAGCAGGAGTGGGTGGAGGGCCGGGACCCGCGGAAGCTGCGCGAGGAGAACTTCGACTACGGACTCCAGCGGGTCCTGGACGGCCTGGAGATGCGGCTCAGCCGCGGCTGAGGCCGTCCGGCGGCGGCAGGCGCAGTTCGCGGTCCTCCCCGAGCGGGGCGAAGAAGCGCTCCACGTCCGCGTCGGTCACCTCGGCCAGGGTCGCCGGGGACCAGCGCGGGGTGCGGTCCTTGTCGACGACCTGCGCCCGGATTCCCTCGACCAGGTCGGGCGCGGTCAGCCCGTTGCAGGAGACCCGGAACTCCTGGGCCAGCACCCGCTCCAGCGGGCCGAGCTCTGCGGCCCGGCGCAGCGCGGCGAGGGTGACCTTGAGGGCGGTCGGGGACTTGGCGAGGATCGTCTCGGCGGCCTCCTTGGCGGCGGGTTCCCCCTGGCCGAGCAGCCGCTCCACGATCTCCTCGACCGTGTCGGCCGCGTAGCAGCGGTCGATCCAGCCGCGCCGGTCGGCGAGTTCCCCGGGCCCGGGGGTGCCTGCGTACCGCGGCAACACCTCGTGGGCGGGTGCGCCGGCGAGGGCGGCGGCCAGCTCCGGGAGCCGCTCGGCCGGTACGAAGTGGTCGGCGAGCCCGCACAGCAGCGCGTCGGCGGCGCCGACCGCGGTGCCGGTGAGGGCGAGGTGGGTGCCGAGGTGGCCGGGCGCGCGGCCGAGCAGGTAAGTGCCGCCGACGTCGGGGACGAAGCCGATGCCGGTCTCGGGCATGGCGACGCGGGAGCGCTCGGTGACGACCCGGACCGAGCCGTGGGCGGAGACGCCGACTCCGCCGCCCATGGTGATGCCGTCCATGAGGGCGACGTACGGCTTGGGGTAGCGGGCGATGCGGGCGTTGAGCCGGTACTCGTCGCGCCAGAAGCCGGCGGAGGCGGTGTTCCCGGCCTTGGCGTCGTCGTGGATGGCCCGGATGTCCCCGCCCGCGCACAGGCCGCGTTCACCGGCGCCGCGGATCAGCACCTGCTGGACGGCGGGGTCGGACGCCCATGCGGCGAGGGTTTCGTCGATGCGGATCACCATGGGGTGGGTGAGGGCGTTGAGGGCCCTGGGGCGGTTGAGGGTGACCACCCCGGTCCTGCCGTCGGTGTGGAACAGCACGGTGTCCGCGTCTTCCGGCTTCACGTCTTCGGTCTTCACACCGGCCAGTATCACCGCGGCCCGCGCCGCTCCCGCCGCCGGGCGCTCCCGGGGCGTACCGTGGGCTGTCATGCGGAAGATCGTGCTGATGGCAGGGGTGTCGCTCGACGGGTACATCGAGGGGCCGGAGCGGCAGATCGACTGGCACTGCGTCGACGACGAGCTGCACCAGCACATGAACGACGTACTCCGCCCGATGGGCGGTTTCCTCAGCGGACGCGTCACGCACGAGCTGATGGCGGACTACTGGCCGACCGCCGACGCCGATCCCGCGAACGCCGGCACGGTGGCCGAGTTCGCCGAGATCTGGCGGTCCATGCCCAAGTACGTGTACTCGCGCACCCTGCGGTCGGCCGAGTGGAACACCACGGTCGTGCGGGACGTCGTGCCCGAGGAGGTAGCCGCGCTCAAGGCGGCTCCGGGCGGCGACCTGACGCTGAGCGGGGCGGATCTGGCCGCCTCCTTCCTGCGCCGGGACCTCGTGGACGCGTACCGGATCTACGTGCACCCGATGCGGATCGGGCGCGGCACGCCGCTCTTCCCCACCCTCGACTACGCTCCGGCGGCCCTGCGGCACACGGACACCCACACCTTCGGCAACGGCGTCGTCCTGCTGCGCTACGAGCGCGCGTGACGTGCCGGGGCGTGTCCTGGCTCAGTCGCGGGGGCGGGCCCGGTGGGCCTGCCACGCGGCCAGGGCCTCCGCACGGGTGCCGTCCGGGTGCCGGGCGTGCCAGGCGCGCAGGAACCGGTTGAACTCGAACTGCGCGCCCACCTCCTGGGGTTCGGCCGCCCGCGCGCGGGTCGCGTGCCAGTGGGCGACGGCCTCGGCGAGGGTGTGCCCCGCGTGCCCGGCGACGTAGTCGCGCATGAAGCCGTCGAAGTGGAAGCCGGGTCCGATCTCGTGGACGAAGTACGCGCGCAGCACCTGGCTGCAGCGCTGGCCCGGCGGGATCACGGTCGCGCCGGTGACGGGGGCGGCCAGCTGGCGCCCGGCGCGGCGGGGTGCGGGGGCCGCCGGGGCGGCGGGCGCGGGAAGTCCGTCGAGGGCGGCGGCGAGCCGCGCGGTGACGGCCGCCTTGCCGCCGCCGGCCGGGATCCCCGTCTCCCGTGCGAGCGCGCTCAGTTCGGCCAGCGTCCAGTACCAGCGCAGCAGCTCGGCCCCGGTCAGCGCGGCCGTCGGGGCGGGCCGGGATTCCCCCGTATTCGTACTCATGTTCCTATTCTATGTGCGGCGCCGACCCGCCGGCCCGTACTCCCCCACCGCCTCCCGAGGAGAGAACCCATGACCGCAGAACCCCACCGCCTCGCCCTCGGCGGGGACACCGCCCTCGTCCTCATCGACCTCCAGACGGGCATCCTCGACCGGCCCGCCGCCAAGCCCGCCCCCGAGATCCTGGGGAAGGGGATCGCGCTCGCCGAGGCGTTCCGCGCCCACCGGCTGCCCGTGGTCCTGGTCAAGGTGGCGTGGTCCCCGGACGGCGGTGACCTGCCCACTGCGAACGTGGACCGCCCCGGCCCGGCCGCCGCCCCGCCCGCAGCCTTCTCCAAGATCCCGGCCGAGCTGGCGGCCCTCGGGGACGTGGTCGTCACCAAACGCCACTGGGGCGCCTTCACCGGTACCGAACTCGACCTCCAGCTGCGCCGCCGCGGGATCCACCGCATCGTGCTGGCCGGCATCTCCACCAGCGTCGGCGTCGAGTCCACGGCCCGTACGGCGTGGGAGCTCAGCTACGACCTGGTCTTCGCGGAGGACGCGACCGCCGACGTCGACCCCGACTCGCACGCCCATACCTTCGGCAAGATCTTCCCCCGCATCGGCAAGGTCAGCACCACGGACGAGATCATCGCGGCCCTGGACTCCTGACCGGGCGCGCTCCGGGGGCGGTTCACCCGTAACCGGGCGGGCGCCCGCGGGTTAGCAGCGCGGAAGGCGAGGGAGTTCTCATGGCGCAGCGGCACACGACGTCCTTACGGCTGCGTCTTCGGTACCGGTTCGACCATCTGGTCGCAGGGGGGACCACCGCGCTCATCGGCTGGTTCGCCCTGGCCTGTCTCGCCGTCGTGGTCCCGGCGAGCACGGTGCTCGTCTGGGCCGACCGGGCCGCCCCGGCGACCCTCTCCGGCCGGCTCACCGCCGTCTGGGTCAGTGTCGGGCAGACGCTCAAGATCGGGGGCGCGGTCGGGTCCCCCCTCTACGTCACGGCCTCCGTGGCCCTCGCCCTGACCGCCCTGCTGTTCGTGTCCACGCTGGTCGGTCTGATCACCACCGGCATCAACCGGCGCATCATGCTGCTGCGCCGCGGCCACTCCACCGTGCTGGAATCCGGGCACACCGTCCTGCTGGGCTGGTCGGACCAGATCTTCCCGGTGGTCGGGGAACTGGTGGCCGCGAACGCCAACCGGCGCAGGTCGGCCGTCGCCGTCCTCGCTCCGAAGGACAAGGTGGAGATGGAGGAGGAGATCTCCACCTCCGTCGCGGGCACCGGCACCCGTACCGGCACGACGCGGATCATCTGCCGCAACGGCCGCACCACCGACCCCACGGAGCTGGCCCGGGTGAGTCCGCGGACCGCCAAGGCCGTGCTCGTCCTGCCCCCCGAGGGGGACACCGGTGACGCCCAGGTGGTGAAGACACTGCTCGCCCTCGGCGCCGCGGTCCCCGAGCCCGGCGGGGCGGTGGTGGTCGCCGCCGTGCGCGACACCCGCAACCATCTCACCGCCCGCCTGGCCGCCGGACCCGGCGGGCACGTCCTGTGCGTCGACGACATCATCGCCCGGCTCCTCGTCCAGACCGCCCGCGAGCCCGGTCTGTCGCTCGTCTACCAGGAACTCCTCGACTTCGCGGGCGACGAGTTCTACACCGCCGCCGCCCAGGACCTCGCCGGACGCACCTTCGGCGAGGCCCTGCTGGCGTTCACCACCTCCTCGGTGGTCGGTCTGCTGCACGCCGACGGCCGCGCCGCGCTCAATCCGGACCCCGGTACGGTGATCGGCGCGGGAGACCGGATCGTCCTCATCTCCGAGGACGACGACACGGCCGTACCGGCGGACGCGTCCGCGTGGGTCGACGAGGACGCGATCGTCACGGCCCGCCCCGGGACGCCCGAGGCCGAACGGCTGCTCCTCCTCGGCTGGAACCGCCGCGCGCCGCTCCTCGTGGAGCAGCTCGACCAGTTCGTCGGCCCCGGGACCACGCTGGACGTCGTATCGCTCGCCGACGACGTGAGAACGCGCGCCGCCGCCGGCGTCGCGGGGGCGCGCAGCCGCCTCGAAGTGTCCTTCCGCAGCGGGGACATCACCGATCCCGAGCTGCTGGCCAAGCTGGACGTGCCCTCCTACGACAGCGTGATCGTCATCGGCGAGACGGGCCACGAGCCCGTGCCCCACGCGGCGGCGCTGGCGCCCGCCCGCGCGATCGACCTCGGCCTCGCTCCGGAGACCGGGGCGCAGACGGACGACCGGACCCTGGTCACCCTGCTGCATCTGCGGGCCATCGGGGAGGCGGCGGGGCGGGAGCTGTCGCTCACCACGGAGATGTCCGACGACGGCAACCGGCTGCTGGCGCCCGCCCGGGAGGGTGCCGATTTCATCGTCAGCGGCCGGCTGATCAGTCTCCTCATGACCCAGATCTCGGAGAGCCCCTATCTCGCCGACGTCTTCGAGGAGTTGTTCGAGGCGGAGGGGAACGAACTCCACCTGAAGCCGGTCGCGGACTATGTGCGCACCGATCGCGAGGTGGCGTTCGCGACCCTCGTCGAGTCGGCCCGCCGGCGCCGCGAATGCGCGGTCGGCTACCGGCTGCGCGCCGAGGCCGCCGTGGGCCCCGCGTACGGGGTGCGGCTCAATCCGGACAAGGGGCAGCGGGTCCGCTTCGGCGAGCACGACTGGCTGATCGTGCTCGCCGAGAGCTGAGACGGCCGCCGGCCGTGGCCGTGGCCGTGGCCGTGGCCGTGGCCGTCAGAGGGTCGAGTGGACCTCCAGGGCGGTGCGTACCGCGGACTCCAGGGCTCCCTCGATCCACGCCGGCTTGATGGAGGTGTGGCACCCGGCGAAGTGCAGGTTCCCTTCGGCCTTGCGGACGTGGGGGAAGAGTTCGGTGTGCTGGCCGGGCAGCAGCACGGAGGCCTCGCCGTAGGCGTACGGGTCACGCATCCAGGACTGGGTGCGCCCGACGCCGGTGTAGAACACCTCGATCCGCTGCCCGAACACCTCCTGCACCCCGGCGAGCGCGCGCGGGTAGCGCTCCTCGTCGTCCAGGGAGTCCCACTTCAGGGCGTCGTCCGACCAGCTGTAGGAGGCGAGCACGACGCCGCCCGCGCTGCCCTCGACGGGGTAGGAGGGCTGGAACATGAAGCGGTTGGGGTTGTCGGTGGCCGAGCCGCCGCCGATGACGTGGGCCGCCTCGGGCTGGTCCCGCGTGACCGCTCGGCAGGCCGCGTAGTGCGCCCGCTGCCCGCTGGAGATGCCGCGGTCGGACACGGACGCGTGCGCGCCGAGCAGGGTGCCGTCCGCCGGGGTCTGCCCGAGCTGGTACTTGCGGTACAGGCCGGGCTGGACCGCCTCCAGCTCGCGCTTCCAGTCGGCCTCGTCGAACTCCCACCAGCGGCGGCTGAATTCGAGCAGGACCTTGGTCGCCGCGTCGTAGTGCAGCTCGGTGATCGCGCGCCGCTTGCCGTACGAGAGCGCGGGCGCGACCGGGATGTGGCGCAGCCCGGAGAAGGGCACGGTGATGATCGCGGTGTCGCCGGTGAAGGTCTCGCGCCGCACGGGGCTGCCGCCGCGGCCCTCGGAGACGGTCTCGATGCTGACCCCGCCCTCCCCGTGGGTGATCCGGGTGGCGCGGCGGTCGAGCCGGACGAGGTCGTCGACGCGGGCGTAGAGGGCGTCGGCCAGGGTGGCGGTGCCGCCGGGCAGTTCGAAGAAGGCGGTGTCCGGGCTGATCAGCGAGGCTCCGATGAAGCTGTGCACGAAGGCGAGGTGCAGGCGGGAGGTGAGGTTCTCGACGGTGCCGATCAGGTCGATCGTCCGCTCGTCGAGCTTCGCCTCCTCGGTCAGGTAGCGGTACATCGACATGTGGCCGTAGCGCTGGATCACGCGGGCCCAGCCCTCGACGAGCTGCTTGTCCTTCTTGCCCTCGATCTCCTTGCGCACGGGGGCGAAGGCGTTGCGGACGATCTGCGCGGCGGGCAGGGCCTCATAGGCCGCCGGGACCCCGAAGGACTTGTTGAGGGCCTGCGGGCTGCGCGCGTAGTCGGCGCGGCGGACGCGGATGCCGTTGACGAAGATCCACGTACGGTAGGCGGGGCGGCCGGACCCGTCGACATCGACCAGGTGGAAGCGCCGCCGCTTCAGGCCGAGACTGTCGATCAGCCCGGTGACCAGGGGGTGGCTGTCGGGAATCCGCATCGCGCCGGCCTCGGCGTACTGCTTCGGGTCGGCGAAGGGGGCGGCGGACTTCTCGTGGCCGCCGGCACGGAAGGTCTTGATCCGGCCGCCCACCCGGTTGCCGTTGGCCTCGATGACGGTGACCTGGTGTCCGGCCTCGCGCAGCAGGTGGGCGGCGGCGAGGCCGGCGGGCCCGGCGCCGACGATCAGTACCTTCTTGCGGGTACGGGACCGGGGCAGGCCGTTCTTCAGCAGGATGTCGGAGTAACGGGGCACCAGGGGCTCGTCGTCGTCATCGCGTACGAGGACGGCCCGGGCGATGGTGAGGCAGGTCTCCCAGTCGGGGCGCGCCGAGCCGGACGGGGCCTGCGGGGTCCCGGCGGAGGCGGCGGCGACCGACAGGGCGCCGACTCCCGCGACGGCGGCCGCACCGCCGATGACGGTACGGCGGGAGGGGCGGCGGGAGGGCGCCGGCGCGGGCTCGCCGGAGGGGCCGGGCGTGGGATCGGGCGCGGGCACGGGTTCGATGATCATGTATCAACTCTCCCGGCCCCCAGGCGCCTTGAGCGCCCAAAGGCACCCGGACGGGAAACAATCACCCGCACGTGCGGTGCGGGCCTCCCGGCGCTGACGAACTGGGATTCGTACCGCGCCGGACCGGACCGTCCCGCCGGATCCGCCGGCCCCGGCGGGTCAGCCGATCCGGCGCACCCGCTGGCTGGTGAGTTCGTACCGGGCTCCGACGACGGCCAGGTGCCCGGCCGTGACCTTGGCGGCGAGCTCCGGTTCCGCGGCGAGCCGCGCCTGCACCAGCCGTACGTTCGCGGTGATCGCCGCGTCGATCCGCGCGGCCCCGCGCAGCGTGCGGTCGATCGCCGGGTGGATCTGGTCGACCAGGTACTGCATGTGACCCGGCAGCGGGGCCCCGCCCTCGTCGGCCCGGACGGCCGCGGCGACCGCCCCGCACGACTGGTGGCCCAGGACGACGACCAGCGGGATCCCCAGTTCGAGGACTCCGTAGGCGATGCTGCCGAGCACCGCCTCGTCCAGGACCTCGCCCGCCGACCGTACGGTCAGCAGATCGCCCAGGCCCTGGTCGAAGACCAGCTCCGGGGGGACGCGGGAGTCGACGCAGCCGAGGACGACGGCGAAGGGGTGCTGGCCGCCGACCAGCGTCTGGCGCACGGTCCGCGTCTCGTCGGGGTGCCGCTCGTGCAGGGTCCGCCAGCGCGCGTTGCCCGTCTCCAGCTCCCGCAGCGCGGACGCGGGGGTGGCGGGCCGGACCCTTCCGGGGCCCCCGGTGACGGGGGCCTCGGGAGTGCGGGGGGAACCGGCCACCAGGCCGGCTCCCAGGGCCACCGTGCCGGTCAGTACCACCCGGAGCAGCCGGCGCCGCCCCGGGACGCCGCGGCTTTCAGCAGGGATGCTCATATCAGGACAAAATACGCATATCCACCCCCGAAGGGTGGGTGCCGCTCTCGGGCGGGACCCGGGTGGGACCTCTCAGCGGGGCGCCGGCAGCCGTGCGAGCACCGTGCCGGGCCGCTCGCGCACCCCTTCGTCGGTGATGACCCCGTCCGCGCCGGTGTAGCCCGGCACCGTCCGCAGCGTGGCCTCCGCGCCCCGCCCCCGGCCGGCGGCGGCCGCGTTGACCCGCCCCGTGACCCGCCCCGTGACCCGCCGCGCGACGAGGACGGCGGATCACGGGGCGGGCCGGCAGGCCGGGCCCGCGGTCAGTGCAGGTCGGAGCGCGCGGCGGAGGTGTCGTCGAGGAAGCCCCCCGACTGGTGCTGCCACAGCTTCGCGTAGGCGCCCTCCGAGGTGAGCAGTTCCTGGTGCGTGCCGTGCTCGACGATGCGTCCGCGGTCGAGGACGACGAGCCGGTCCATGTTCGCGACCGTACTCAGCCTGTGCGCCACCACGAGGGCAGTCCGGCCCTCCATGAGCCGCCACAGCGCCTCCTGGACGAGGACCTCGCTCTCCGAGTCCAGGGCACTGGTCGCCTCGTCGAGGAGCAGGATCGGCGCGTCGCGCAGGATCGCCCGGGCGAGCGCGACGCGCTGGCGCTGCCCGCCGGACAGCTTGACGCCGCGCTCGCCGACCATCGTGTCGAAGCCGTCGGGCAGCGCGTCGGTGAACTCCGTGACGTGCGCCGCCTCGGCCGCACGGCGGATCTCGGCCTCGGTGGCGTCCGGCCGGGCGAAGGCGATGTTCTCCCGCAGGGTGCGGTGGAACATCGCCGGGTCCTGCGGGACGTAGGCGATCAGGCTGCGCAGGTCGGCCTGGCGCAGCCGGGTGATGTCCTGGCCGCCGATCAGGATCCGGCCGGATTCGATGTCCGTCATCCGCATCAGCAGCCGGGTGAGCGTGGTCTTGCCGCCCCCGGACCGGCCGACGAGGCCGATCTTCGTCCCGCCGGGCACGTTCAGGTCGAGGCCGTCGAAGAGCGGCTTGCCACCGCCGTGGGCGAAGGTGACCCGCTCGAAGCGGACGTCGGAGGAACCGGGCCGCAGCGGCTCGGGGACGGCCGGGTCGAGTACGGTCGGCGGCGTGAGCAGCAGTTCGGTGAACTGCGCGGCCTCCGTCATGGAGCTCTCCAGCCGGCGGTAGATCTGGTTGAACTCGAACATGATCCGCGTCGCGCTGGCGTAGTAGGTGAAGGCGACGATGATCGCCTCCACGCCGTGCTCTCCCCCGCCGAGCGTGACGGCGAGCAGCAGGCCCAGCGCGTTGGTCAGTACGGACATCGGTGCGACCAGCGTGTCGATGCGCAGGTTGCCGTAGTCCCAGGAGCGCAGGGTGAGCCGGCGCGACTCGGCGACGCGCGAGCGGTGTTCGGCCGCCTCGCGGTCCTCGGCGGCGAAGGCCCGGACGGTGTCCATGTTCATCAGGCTGTCGGCGACGTGGCCCGACACCCGGGCGATCGCCTCCTCGCGCTGGGCGACGAGGCCTTGGCGGCGCCGGATCAGCGGCGCCACGCCCAGCGCCGTCACGGCGATCAGGACCAGGAGTCCGGCCACGAGCAGCGGGTCGTACTGCCACAGCACCACGGAGGCGAACACCAGCGGTACGAAGCTGCCCATGACGGAGAAGGTGAGGGTGTCGACGAACTCCTCGAAGCGGGAGGCGAAGCTCAGCACCCTCTTGGTCAGCGACCCGGCGAAGTTGTCGTGGAAGAACGCGGCGTCCTTGGCGAACAGTTCGTCCATGCCGACCACGTACAGGTGCTCGATGCCGCGGGCGTCGAGGCGGTTGAGGCAGTGCAGGCCGAGGCGCCACAGCGCCTCCGCGAGGAGCAGGACCCCGGCGAAGGAGAGGACGTACGGCAGCATCGCGTCGACGGTGGCGCTGCCGCCTCCGGCGATGCGGCCGACGAGCTTGGCGACGATCAGCGGAGCGATGTAGTTGATGCCGATGTTGCCCAGCGCCGGGAGCAGCATCGCGGGTGCGGTCAGCCGTTTGAGGCGGGCCAACTCCCGTCCGTAGTAGCGAAGTGCGAGGAGTACCGGGCCCTTGCCCGGTCGTTTTTCGGGTGGTTCAGGCGTTCCCATGACAACCCTGTGCGTTCGTGTGCGGACGGCTTGCGGGAACCGAAGTGTCCCGTGGCGGTGTCCGCGTGGTCCAAGGATTTTCCCGGATGGCGGTATCTCGTACCTGTTCGTGCCCGGAAACGGTGGAGGGCCGTTCCGGATCGCTCCGGAACGGCCCCGTGGTCCTTGGCGCTCTGCGGTGGGTGTGGGGTGGGTGTCGGTTACGGGACGGGCTGCTGCTGGGTGACGCAGTGGATGCCGCCGCCGCCGGTGCCGAGCCGGTCGATGTTGAGCTGCTCGATGGTGCGGCCGGGGTAGAGCCGGGCCAGGGTGGCCTTCGCCGCGGTGTCGGCGCGGGTGTCGCCGAAGTGGGCGCTGATGACGGCGCCGTTGCACAGGTAGTAGTTGGCGTAGGAGGCGAGGAAGTCCGGGTTGGAGGAGCGGATCTTGTTGTAGTCGGGGCCCTGGATCTGGTCGACCGTCATGCGCGTGCCGTCGGCGGCGGTGGCCGCGGAGAGGATCTGGTACTGCTGGCGGGCGTCCTTGGCGTACACGTCGTTGTCCGAGGCCAGGGGCATCTGGACGGCGGCCCTGCCGGGGGCGAGGAAGCGCGAGGTCGCGTCGACGTGGTCGTCGGTGATGTCCTGGCCCTTGACCCCGTCGAACCAGATGACCTTGGTGGCGCCGTAGGCGGCGAGCAGGGCGGATTCGATCTGCGCCTGCGACTTGTTGGGGTTGCGGTTCTTGTTGATCAGGCTGCTGCGGGTGGCCATCAGGGTGCCGGCGCCGTCCTGTTCGACCGCGCCGCCCTCGCCGACCAGGGCGGCGGCGGTGAAGGGGACCCCGACGTAGGAGGCGATCCGGCCGGCGACCAGGTTGTCCCGCGAGTGGGCCTGCTTCTTGCCCCAGCCGTTGAAGTTGAGGCCGACGGCGTCCAGGCCGCCGGATCCGTTCGTGCGGAAGACGGGCCCCGTGTCGCGCATCCAGCAGTCGTCGACGGGGATGGTGCTGATGACGGTGACGGTGGAGCCGCACATCGAGCGGGCCTTGGCCGCGCCGGCGGAGTTGGCACAGATGTAGACCGGCTCGTACTTGGCGATGGTGCGTGCGATCAGCGCGATGTCCTGCTGGACGCCGCCGAGCGTGTTGCCCCAGATGGAGGTGGAGTCCGGCCAGGCCATCCAGGTGCGGGTGTGCCGGACGTCCTCGACGGGCACGCGGAAGGCGCCCGCCGCGGCCGGACGGAGCGCGGACGCGGCCCCGGCCCGCCCTTCGGTCGCCGCCAGTGCGGCCGCGGCGGCGGTGAGTCCCGCCGCTGCCAGGAACCTGCGTCTGCCCATGCCCTCGCCTGCGGGCCGGTTCACTGCGTGATCGTTCATGTGGGGGTCCTCCGATGGATCAACTCCCCGCGGGGACAGCGGGGTTGACCGGAAAGCTAAAACTGGCCAAGCGCTCGGTCAATAGTTTGGACGAGGTCATTCCGGTGGATCACGGAAAGCCCCAGGTCGCGGACCGAAGGCTGGTTAGAGTGACGCCATGGCAGCTGTCGCGAAGGACTCCGGGGGCCGGCCGGCCGCTCCCCCTGCAAGGGCCGGCCGGCCTCGGGCCTCGGCGAAGGGCGAACAGACGCGGGCGCGACTGATCGCCGCCGCGCGGACCCTGCTCGCGGGCGAGATGAGCGAGGGCTTCACCACCCGCAACGTCGCCGCACTGTCGGGCGTTTCGCACGGAATGTGCCACTACCACTTCCAGGACCGGACGGATCTCGTCCTCGCGGTCATCGAGGACATCCGCCCGGAATGGATCACGCCGCTGGAAGCGGCGGTGTCCGGCCCCGGACCCTTCGCAGAGCGCGCCGAACGGGTCGTCGAGCTGCTCGGCCGGCCCGAGGGCGCCGAGCTCTCCCACCTCCATTCCGCCCTGCACTGGCAGGCGTTGAACGACGCCCGGGTCCGGGAGAGCCTGGAAGCCGAGTACCGGCGCTGGCGCGCCTGCTTCGTCGCCCTCTTCCAGGTCCTGGCCGACGAACGCGGCGGGAACCTCGACCCGCGCCCCCTGGGACTGGCCGTGGCCGCCGCCGTGGACGGCCTGGCGGCCATGGACTCCCTGGGCGCCGACGGCGGTACGGGGCCGGTCCTGCGGACCTTGATCCGTACCCTCGCCGCGGGAGCGGGAGCGGGAGCCGGATCGGGAGCCGGATCCGGGCCGTGACCGGCACGGGCTACAGCGCCCGGCGGGCCGCGGCGATCGCCTCCGGGTCCCACCCCGGGCGGGGCACCGACTCCAGGAGCAGCCGGGTGTAGGGGTGCCGGGGCGCGGCCAGCACCTCGGCCGTGGCGCCCGCCTCCACGATCCGGCCGCGGCGCATCACGACGATCTCGTCGGTGACGCACCGTACGACGCCCAGGTCGTGGGTGATGAAGAGGTACCCGATACGGGTCTGTTCCCTGATGTCCGCGAGCAGGTTGAGGATCTGCGCCTGTACGGAGACGTCGAGCGCGGCGACCGCCTCGTCCAGGACGAGGACGGACGGCTCGACGGCCAGGGCCCGGGCGATGGCGACGCGCTGACGCTGGCCGCCGGACAGCTGGCGCGGCAGGGCGTCGGCGGCCCGGGTGCCCAGACCCACCTGATCGAGCAACTCCCGTATCCGGCCCGCGTGGTCCCGGCCCGGGAAGTGCAGGCGCAGGGTCTCGCGCAGAGCCGCCTCCACACTGGTCCGGGGATCGAGGGAGAGGTACGGGTCCTGGAAGACCATCTGGACCTCGCGGGCGCGGGCCAGGCGCCGCGCACGGCCGCGGCCCTCGCCGCGCGCGGTCCGGTTCCGGCCGCCGACCAGGACCTCGCCCTCGTCGGCACGCTCCAGTCCGACGATGATCCGCGCGGTGGTGGTCTTGCCGGAGCCGGACTCCCCCACGATCCCCAGCGAACCGCCCTCGGGGAGCACGAAGGACACGTCGTCCACGGCGCGCACGGCTCCGTAGGAGCGGTGCAGCCCCGTGACCTCCAGGACGTTGTCGGGAAGTCCGCTATCGGGCATCGACGGTGCTCCCTTCGAGCCGGTCGCTGTGGTGGCAGGCGGCCAGGTGCCCCGGCCGGCCCGGGGCGGCCACCGGCAGGGGCACCTGCTGGTCGCAGACCTCCGTGGCGAGCGGGCAGCGGGCGGCGAAGGCACAGCCGTGGAGGGCCTGGCGCAGGTCCGGCGGCTGGCCCTCGATGGCGGCGAGCCGGCCGCGCGGGCCGTCCATCCGCGGGGTGGAGGCCAGCAGGGCGGCCGTGTACGGGTGCCGGGGGCGCGCGAAGAGGGCCTCGGCGGGCCCGCTCTCGGCGATCCGGCCGGCGTACATGACGTAGACGCGGTCGCTGATGGCCGCGGCGAGGTCGAGGTCGTGCGTGACGAACAGCAGGCCGGTGCCGAAGCGGGCGCGGAGCGCGGCCAGCAGGGAGATGACCTCGGCCTGGGAGGTGACGTCCAGCGCGGTGGTGGGCTCGTCGGCCAGCAGGAGGGAGGGGTCCCCCATGAGGGCTGCCGCGATCACCACGCGCTGGAGCATGCCGCCGGAGACCTGGCCGGGGTACTTGCGCAGCACCGCCGGGTCCAGGCCCACGGCCTCCAGGAGCTCGGTGGCGCGCGCGGTCGCCTCGGCCCGGCTCATGGCCCGGGTCAGGGTGGCGCTCTCGGTGAGGAAGTCCCCGATGCGGCGCAGCGGGTTGACGGCGGCGCGCGGGTCCTGGAAGACCATGGCCACGGCGGAGGCGCGTACCGTGCGCAGCCGGTCGGCGGTCATGGTGAGGACGTCCTCCCCGCCGACCCGTACGGCTCCTTCGACGACGGCGCCGGGTGGCAGCAGGTTCAGCGCGCTGCGCGAGGTGAGGCTCTTGCCGGAGCCGGACTCACCGACGAGGGCGACGGTCTCACCGGTGGAGACGGTGAGGTCGACGCCGTCGAGGACGGGCCGGGCGGTGCCGGGCAGGGTGATCCGCAGCCCCTGGATGTCGAGGGTGTGCACCGGTGGCGTGGGGTGCGGTGGTTGCGGCGGTCTCATCGGGCCCTCCTGGCGGTACGGTCGGCCCAGCGTTCGCCGACCACGTTGAAGGCGACCACGGTCAGCACGATGAAGGCGCAGGGCAGGATCGCGGACAGCGGGTAGCCGTGCTGGATGGCGGTCTGGCCGTCGAAGACCATGCGGCCCCAGTCGGGGGTGAGGGCGGGAACGCCGAGCCCGAGGAAGGACAGTCCGGCCAGGTCCATCAGGGCGTAGCCGAAGTTGATGGTGGACTGGGCGAGGACGACGGGGGCGATGTTGGGCAGGATGTGGCGCAGGCAGATCTGCAGCGCCGAGTGGCCCTGGACCTGGTAGGCGCTGACGTACGGGCGGACCCGTTCGGCCAGGACCAGGGAGCGGGTGAGGCGGCTGACGTAGGGCAGGTAGGCCACGGCGAGGGCGATGACCGGGGCGAGCAGGCCCTCTCCGTAGACCGAGATGATCAGGATGGCCAGCAGCATGCCGGGGAAGGCGAAGACGAGCTCGGTGCTGCGGGAGAGCACGGAGTCGATCCAGCCGCCCCGCCAGGCCGCCGCCGTGCCGATGGCGATGCCGGCGACGGTGGAGAAGGCGACGACGCCGAGCGGTCCGAGCAGCGAGGTGCGGGCGCCGAGCAGCAGCCGGGAGAGGGTGTCACGGCCGGCCGCGTCCACGCCGAACGGGTGCGCGGCCGACGGTGCGGCCAGCGCGTTGCCGAGGTCGACGGCGTTGGGGTCGTGGGGTACGACCCAGGGTGCGAGCAGGGCGGCCAGGACGACGACGGCGACGAGCACCAGGCAGACCAGGTGGAGCGGGGAGCCGGCGGCGCGGATCCGGGAGAGGCCGGGCCGGCGGGTGAGGACGGCGGTCATACGGCGGCGCTCCTCGATCCGAGGGTGACCCTGGGGTCGACCAGGGGCAGCAGCAGGTCCACGATCAGGTTCACGATCATGAAGAGGGCGACGATGATCAGGGAGATCGCCTGGACGGTCGGGAAGTCCTTGGTGGTGGTGGACAGTTCGAGGAGCTGGCCGATGCCGCCGATGCTGAAGGCCGTCTCCACCAGGATGGTGCACACCAGCAGCGTGGAGACGATGAGGCCGCCGGTGGTCAGGACGGTGCCGAGCGAGTTGCGGAACACGTGGCGCTTGATGACCTGGCGTTCGGGGACGCCCCGGCTGCGGGCGACGGTGACGTGGTCGCTGTCGAGGGCTTCGAGCATGGCGGAGCGGGTGACCCGGGCGAGCATGCCGATCAGGTAGAGCGCGAGGGCGATGGCGGGGAGCGTGAGGTGCCAGAGCATGTCGCCGAGGCCGCCGTCCCCCGCCCCGCTGCTGGGAAACCAGCCGAGGTTGACGGCGAAGAGGCCCTGGAGCAGGACCGCCGCGACGAAGGACGGGGTGCCGACGGCGAACGTCGTGGTGACGAGGATGGCGGAGTCGGTGGCCCCGCCGCGGACGGCGGCGATCCGGCCGAGGAAGAGGCCGACGGCGACGACCACGACGAGCGACATCACGATGAGCAGCAGGGTGGTGGGCAGGCGGTCCGCCAGCAGCCGCGAGACATCGGTGCGGTAGGTGATCGACCGCCCGAAGTCGCCCTGCAGCACGTCGCCCAGCCACCGGAAGTACCGCATGAGGAAGGGGTCGTCCAGGTGGTACTGGGCGTTGATCGAGGCGAGGGCCTCCGGGGAGGCCGAGCGGCCGGCGAGCAGGAAGCTCGCCGGGTTGCCCGGTGCCAGGTACATGGCCCCGAAGACCACGAACGAGGCGGTCAGGAGGGTGGCGGCCATCTCCGCCACCCGCCGGAGCGCGAATCTGACGAAACTCACTGCGCGGCCCCCACGTCGGCGGCCCACGGGTAGTACATGTACGAGATGGTGGTGGGGGCGCCGGTGATGCGCTTGTTCATGAACAGCGCGGTGGGCCACTCGGCGACCGGGATCCAGAGCAGTTGTTCCGAGGCGTGGTGCTGGAGCTTCGCCTCGATGTCCATCCGCTGCTCGACCGGGTAGACGGCGCTCGCCTGGTCGACGAGCTTGTCGTACCCGGGGTCGCTGTAGCCGGCGAAGTTCATGTACGCGCCGGTCTTGAAGTTCTGCAGCAGGTCGAGCGGGTCGGTGATCGAGTCGTAGTAGGTGAGCGGGAACATGTCGATGCCCTCGCGCGCCTGGGGGTCGGTGAACAGCGCGGTGAAGGCGTTCGGGGCGATCGTCTTCAGCTGGATGTCCAGGCCGATCCGAGTGCCGGCCGCCTGGACGGCGGTGGCGAGGAGGGAGACGTCCTGGCCTATGGAGCTGGTGGCCACGGTCAGCGTCTTGCCGGTGGCGCCGGCCTCCTTGACCAGGGCCTTGGCCTTCTCGATGTCCTGGCCGGTGGGCGGCAGGCTGTCGAAGGCGGTCTTCAGGGTGCGCTCGGGGGCGGCGGCCCAGGCGGCGCGCGTGGTGAGGGAGTTGGTGACGGTGCCCGCCCCGCCGAGGCCGGCCTTGACGAAGCCGGAGCGGTCCAGCGCCAGGGACAGCGCCCGGCGGACGCGGATGTCACCGAGGGGGCCCTGCATGTTGGTGACGTTGACGTTGACCGTGCTCAGGCCCTCGCCGAAGTAGAGGGTGCCGGTGCCGCTGTTCTTCAGGCGGGCGTAGCTCTCGGTGGGGATCAGGTAACCGCCGTCGGCCTCCCCGCTGAGCATGGCGTTCGTCCGGGCGGAGGGATCGGTCAGGACGCGGAAGACGGCCTTCTTCGACTTGGCCTTGGTGCCCCAGTAGTTGTCGAAGCGCTCCAGCTCGATCGACTGGCCCTTGTTCCACGTGCCGAGCTTGAAGGGGCCGCTGCAGCCGAGGCCGCCCGTGGTGCCGTAGTCCTTGCCGGCCGCCTCGACGGCGGCCTTGGAGGCGACCACTCCGGCGGCGGTGGCCATGTACTGGGGGAACTGCGAGTCGGGCTTGTTGAGCTTGACGGTGACCTGCAGCGGGCCGCTCTTGGTGATCGAGGCGACGTTCTGGAACACCTGGGCCCAGGCGGCGGCGTTGTCGGGGTCCGTCTGGCGGCCGAGGCTGAAGACCACGTCGTCGGCTGTCATCTCCTTGCCGTCGTGGAAGCGCACGCCGGGGCGCAGGTCGTAGACCCAGGTGGTGGGGTCCGGGTTGGATGCCTTCTGGGCGAGACCGGGCTCCGTGGTGAGGCCCGGGGTCCAGCGCATCAGGCTCTCGCACACATTGGACAGGACGGTGTTCTGCGGGTAGTCGAAGGCCACCGTGTAGTCGAGGGTGGGCGGTTCGGCGTAGACGGCCCAGGTGAAGGAGTCGATCTCGCCGCGTGCCTCGGGTGTGGAGACCGACAGCCTGACGTCGGTGACACCGCCGGCCTTCTCCTTCGGCGGGCCGGAGCAGGCCGCGAGCAGGGAGACGGCCGTCAGGGCGGCGGTCGCGGCCGCGGCAACGGGGCTGAGCCGGCCGCGCCGGCCGCGGAAGCGTCTGCCGGTACGGGGCGGGGTGGTGGTCATCGTCGCGCTCTCTATTCCGTGAGGGATGCGGGGGGAGGAGCGGGCGGACCGCCGGAGCGGTCCGCCGGGAGCGGCCGGTTTCCCGGGTCAGACGGTGGTCCGCGCTGCGGGGATCTGCTGGGTGATGCAGTGGACGCCGCCGCCGCCGAACGCGATGGCGAGCGCCCGTACCCCGACGACCTTGCGGCCCGGGTAGGCCGTGGCGATCACGGAGAGGGCCTCCTCGTCCTGGGGCACGCCGGCCACCGGGACGACGACGCCGCCGTTGGCGACGTAGTAGTTGAGGTACGACACCTCGATCTCGCCGTCGGCCACATCGGCGAAGGCGGTCTGCGGCACCTCGATGATCTCCAGGCGGCGGCCGCGGGCGTCGGTGGTGGCCTCCAGCACGGCGCGGTTGGCGCGCATCCGGGCGTGGTCGGGGTGGTCCGGGTCGGAGGGCAGGGAGATGACGACCGTGCCGGGGGCGGCGAACGCGCAGACGCCGTCGACGTGACCGTCGGTCTCGGTGTCGAGCAGGCCGCCGTACGGGAGCCAGATGACCTTGGTGACACCGAGCCGGGACTTCAGCTCGGCCTCGATCTGGTCGCGGTTCATGCCGGGGTTGCGGTTGGGGTGCAGGAGGCACTGCTCGGTGGTGATCAGCGTGCCCTCGCCGTCGACGGTGATGGCTCCGCCTTCGAGGATCATGCCGGAGGGGATGCGGTCGACCCCGAGGTGCTCCAGCAGCAGGCCGCTGATCCGGTCGTCGGCGTCGAACGGGTGGTGCTTGCGGCCCCAGGCGTTGAAGCGGAAGTCCACTCCGGCGCGGTTGCCGTCGCCGTCGAGGACGAAGAGCGGGGCGGAGTCGCGGAACCAGGAGTCGTCGAGCGGCAGCTCGATGACGGTGACGCCCTCGCCGCACAGCGCACGGGCGTCCTCGCCGAAGCCGGGCGGGGCAACCATCGTGACGGGCTCGAACGCGGCGATGGCGCGGGCGACGTTCGCGTACTCCTCCTTCACCTCGGCGAGCACGCTGCCCCACAGCTCCTCGCGGGTGGGCCAGGCCATCAGACAGCCGTCGTGCTGGGACCACTCGGCGGGCATACGGAATTCGGTCATCAGGTGTCTCATTTCTTGCGTGGGTGGAGTCTTCCACTCGACTGAAAATTCAGTCAAGAGTGAAGGTGTGAGGCAAGGAAGGGAGCGCGGGAGGACTGGAGGAAGCGACTAGAGGAAGTAGAGGCGGTTCAGGGAGACCTGCTGGGCCGGCTCGGAGTGCAGGGGCTCGCCGTCGAGCGTCACGAGCCCGGTCCGGGCGTTCACGTCGACATCGCCGAGGCGGGCGTTGCCGACCATGTCCTTCGGCCCGATACCGCGCGTGCCGCGTACGGCGACCCGGCGGCGCCGGGTGGTCAGGCCCCCGGAGGAGCCCGACTCGGCGGCGGCGCGGCTGACGAAGGCGACCGAGAGGTCTGCGGGCGCCGCGCCGTGGGCGCCGAACAGGGGGCCGAGGACCAGCGGCTCGCAGGTGTCGGTGGCGGCGTTCGGGTCGCCGGTGACGCCGTAGGCGGGGAAGCCGGACTTCAGCACCATCTGCGGCTTGGCACCGAAGAACGGGGGACGCCACAGGACGATGTCGGCGAGTTTGCCGACTTCGATGGAGCCGATCTCGTGGGCGAGTCCGTGGGCGATGGCCGGGTTGATGGTGAGTTTGGCGATGTAGCGCAGGACGCGGGCGTTGTCGTCGCCCTCGCCGTCGCCGTCCATCGGGCCGAGCTCGCCCTTCATCTTGGCGGCCATGGCGAAGGTCCGGCGGATGGTCTCGCCGGCCCGGCCCATGCCCTGGGCGTCGGAGGAGGTGATGCCGATCGCGCCGAGGTCGTGGAGGACGTCTTCGGCCCCCATCGTCCCGGCCCGGATGCGGTCGCGGGCCATGGCGGCGTCGCCGGGCAGGTCGGGCTTGAGGTCGTGGACGGAGACGATCATGCCGTAGTGCTCGGCCACCGCGTCCCGGCCGAAGGGCAGCGTGGGATTGGTGGAGGAGCCGATGACGTTCGGCACGCCCGCCATCTTCAGGACGTTGGGGACGTGTCCGCCGCCACAGCCCTCGATGTGGAAGGCGTGGATGGTCCGCCCGTCCAGGACCCGCAGGGTGTCCTCGACGGAAAGACACTCGTTCAGGCCGTCACTGTGCAGAGCCACCTGCACGTCATGCTCCTCGGCCACCCGCAGCGCCGTGTCCAGGGCCCGGGTATGGGCCCCGAGGTCCTCGTGCACCTTGAACCCGCAGGCGCCGCCCTCCGCGAGCGCCTCCACGAGGGGAGCGTCGTTCGAGGACGAGCCTCGGGCGAGGAAGCCGATGTTGACCGGCCAGGCGTCGAAGGCACTGAACCCGTGATTGAGGGCCCAGGGCGAGTTGACGCCGACGCCCCAGCTCGGCCCGATCTCCTGGCCGATGATCGTGGTCACGCCGCTCGCGAGCGAGGCTTCCATGATCCGCGGGGAGAGCAGGTGGACGTGGGTGTCGACCGCTCCGGCGGTGGCGATCAGCCCCTCCCCCGACACGATCGTCGTCCCCGTGCCGACGACCACGTCGACGCCGTCGAGGGTGTCGGGGTTGCCGGCCCGGCCGATCGAATGGATCCGGCCCTCGCGGATACCGATCGACACCTTGCGGATACCGAGAACGGCATCGATGACCAGCACATTGCTGATCACCACGTCGCACGTCTCCCGGACGGCGGCGGCCTTCAGATGCAGACCGTCACGGGCCGTCTTGCCGAAACCCGCCAGGAACTCGTCGCCCGGCTTCTGCGCGTCGAATTCCACCCGGACCGTCAGCCCGGAGTCACCGAGCCGCACCCGGTCCCCGGCCCTCGGACCGAAAACCGACGCGTACTCGTGCGGATCGATGTGCCGGCTGCCCGGCGCGCAGTGGTCACTGTGCGGGATCTTCTTGCTCACGCCCGGTCTCCGTCCTCGTGTTCGGCGGCGGCCGCGCCCAGATACCCGCAGGCCGCCGCCTTCGCCAGCGCGAGCGCCTTGGCCCCGGGTGCGTCCAGGGGCCCGTCGACCAGGCCCGCGAAGCCGATCGCGATCCGGTCCCCGCCCACGGGGACCAGGCCGACCTCGACGGTGGCGCCCGAGTCGAACCGGGTGGAGGAACCGGCGGCCACCGCCAGCCGCATCCCGTAGGCCGCGGCCCGGTCGAAGTCGAGCCGCGGGTTCGCCTCGAAGAAGTGGAAGTGCGAGGTCACGCTCACCGGCACGGCCGCGGTGTTGCGGACGGTGAGGGTCACTGCCGGATCCGGCGCGGCCACCGTGTCCGAGGCGGGCAGGACCGCGCCCGGGGCGCAGTCGTCGCGCTCCTGCGCGCCGAACGGCTCGCTGATCGCGGCCAGCCGGGTGCCGTCCTCGAAGACGGCCTCGACCTGGATCTCGGTGACGATGTCGACGACCCCGGGGAGCACGTCGTCCGGGCCGAGGACGCTACGGCCCCGCTTGAGGGCGTCGGCCAGGCGCAGCCCGTCGCGCGCCGCCTCGCAGACCGTGTCCGCGATCAGCGCGGTCGCCTCGGGGACGTTGAGCCGCAGGCCTCGGGCGTGCCGGGCGCGGGCCAGTTCGGCGGCGGTGAAGAGCAGCAGCCGGTCACGTTCGGTGGGGGTCAGGGGCATGACGTCCCCCGGTCGTCCCGCCCGGCGTCGGAGCCGGTCGAAACCATCATGATCATTCCTTCCTCCGGAAGGCGGGCGAGGGTACGGCCGGGGCCGGGACATCGCCGTCCGGATGTGTGGTGCGCGAGGCGGCGGCCGAGGGCCGGTGGCGCGCCGGGGGACGCCTCAAGGGGTGCGTCGAGGAGTACGTCGAGGAGTACGGGCCGGGCGCGGGCGCGTGAGGTTGCACGGGCCGGCCGGCGGTCCGAAGAGGCGGGAGGTTCGGTCCGCCCTGCTCGGAATCCTCACTCTGGCATTGACTGAAAATTCAGTCAAGAGGCTGAACAGACCCGGGTCCGCAAGGAATCACGGGAGTCGGGCAGGAGTCGAGGGGAAGGCGAGCGGAAGACCGGTGGGAGACCGGTGGGAGCCCCGCGGGAGGCACGCGGGGCCCACGGCCAGGGGTAGGGCGGGGGCGGTATCAGGGCGTTTCCGGGGCGGGCCGGGGTCGCGGAACGGCCCCGGCCGACGGACGTCAGCCCTGCCCGAGCCCCGAAAGCTCGGCGTCGATGGCGCCCCGCATCAGCTCGCGGGCGTGGCCGATCTTGATGCCGCCGCTCAGCCAGCGCATGCTCAGCCCCTCCAGCAGGGCGGTGAGCCGCTCCGCGGCCGCGGCGAGCGCGGAGGCCGGCACCATGGGCTGGACCTGGCCCAGCAGCGCGGCCACCTCCTGGACCCACACCAGGGTCGCCCGCGCCAGGTCCTCGCGCAGGACCTCGTCGAAGACGGCGCTCGCCCGCAGTTCGCCCCAGGCCGAGCTGTTCTCGCGTACCTCCACGGTGTCCTGGAGCTCCAGCAGGAGGGTCTCCTCCAGCTCTTCGCGCGGGGTCAGCGGCGGGTCGTCCGGATCGCGGTCGGTGGTGTAGCGCTCGGCGCGGTCGTTGATGAACTCCAGCGTCTGGCGCAGGACGCCCGTACGGTCCTTGAAGTGGTAGTAGATCAGGGCGGTGGAGACGCCGGCCTCGGCCGCGAGTTCCTCCACGCGCAGCCCGCGCACACCGCGCCGGGCGATCACCCGGGCGGCGGCTTCGAGGATCTGAGTACTACGAGACGACATGCTCCGCACCCTACCGGGATGATCGGGTGCGTACGTACGCGGCCCGTCACCAGGAGTGCCGGACGGCGCGCGGGCCGCCCCGGCGGGCGGGGCCGTCCGCGCCGGCCGGGGCGGCCCGGCCATCAGGCGGCCGGCGGCACGGCCGGGTGGGACTGGGTGGCGCAGTGGATTCCGCCGCCGCCGGAGGCGATGCCGTCGATCCGGAGCTGCTCGACGCGGTAACCCGGGTAGGCGGCCTGGAGGATGGCGTAGGCGACGCCGTCGGCATGGCCGTCGCCGAACTGCGGCGCGATCACCGCGCCGTTCGCCGTGTAGTAGTTGGTGTAGCTGGACAGGAACTCGTCGCCCCGGCCGCTGATCTCGCGCCGGTCCGGGCCGGGCAGCTCGGTGATGGCGAGGCGGCGGCCCCGGGCGTCGGTGGCGCTCTGCAGGGCCCGCTTGGTCTCCTCGTAGACGGCCACCCACTTCTTGTCCGCGACGGGGCCGGGCTTGTCGAGGATGACGCGGCCGGGAGCGATGAAGCGGGCCAGACAGTCGATGTGGCAGTCGGTGATGTCCTCGCCGGCGAGGCCCGGCACCCAGATCACCTTGTCGATGCCGAGCGCCGTCTTCATGGCCTGCTCGACCTGGGCCTGGCTCATGCCCGGGTTCCGGTTGGCGTTCACCATCGAACTGACCGTGGCCAGCAGGGTTCCGTCGCCGTCGGTCTCCAGCGAGCCGCCCTCCCCGACGAAGCCGGCCCGGATCCGGTTCACCTCGTACTCGGCGAGGAGCGTGCGGGCCGCCGCCGCGTCGTTGGCGAAGGGCTGTGCGTACTTCGTACCGGCTTTGCCCCAGCCGTTGAAGTTGGTGTCCACACCGGCGACGGCACCCGGGGCGACGACGAAAGTGGGGCCGAAGTCGCGGATCCAGAGGTCGTCGTTGGGGATGTCGAGGACCTGGATGCCGTAGTAGGCGCCCAGTCCGCACTGGTAGCGGGCCTCGGCGGCCTGGCCGGGGCGGGCCAGCACCACGACCGGCTCGTAGCGCGATATCGCGTGGGCCACCTCGGCGATGTCCCTGCGCACCGCTCCGAGGCCGCCGCCCCACACCGAGGAGAGGGCCGGCCAGGCCATGTACGTACGGATGTGCCGGTCGGTCTCGGCGGGCATGCGGAGCGTGCCGGAGCCGTTCGGGGCGGCCGAGGCCGTCTGCACCAGCGAGGGGAGGGCGGAGCCGAGGGCTGCCAGCGGCAGGGCCGCCGCGCCGAACTGGAGCACTCGGCGGCGAGAGGTGCGGGGGTTCATATCCATGGTGACTCCCTGATGAGGAGGGGCGGGATGGACGGCATCCTCGCCTTAACTGAAAATTCAGTCAACCTTTGCGCGTGTCACCCCGGCGCGCGGGACCGGTTCCGCTTCCGGGGGTCAGCTGCTGCGGAAGTGGTCGACGGCGATCGTCACGGCCCCTGCGGAGGTCGCCTCGACGAGCCGTACGATCGCGACTTCCCGCTGGTCAGGGCTTCGCACGCAGAAGGGGCGCTCGTTCGTGAGCGTCTTGAAGGGCAGGGTCGTCACGGGCCGGGTCTCGATGCCCCGCGCGCAGTCGTCCGGGGTCAGCTCTCCGCTTCCGTCGGCGACGAACGCGTCGGACTCCTCCGAGAGCAGGAAGGCGTCGGAGCCGCGGGCGAGGTACCAGGCGGCCGTCTCGACGGGAACCACCTTCCCGGCGCGCAGGTCGAACTCGTAACCGGAATCCGGGGCGGTGAGCTCGGCCTGGGAGTATCCCGGCACGTACG
Organism: Streptomyces sp. NPDC001502; assembly: GCF_042894785.1. Classification (NCBI taxonomy): domain Bacteria; kingdom Bacillati; phylum Actinomycetota; class Actinomycetes; order Kitasatosporales; family Streptomycetaceae; genus Streptomyces; species Streptomyces sp. NPDC001502. Next base: position 129,028 of record NZ_JBIAVW010000006.1, on the reverse strand, counting down.
CGGATGCCGTCGACCGGGGCGGGCCGGCGGTCGGTTCCGCGGCGGGGGTCTCGCCCTCCTCCGGGGGGAGGCCGAACCAGTAGGCACCGCCTCCGCAGGCCAGCAGGGCCGCGGCGGCCAGGGCGACCACGGGCAGCCGGCTCCGGTCGCGCCGCCGGTCACGGCGCGCCGGGGGCACGGGGGCCGCCGGGGGCACGGGGGCCGCCGGGGCCGGGATCGGAGTCGGGTCCGGAGCCGGCGCCGCGTCGGGGCTCGGGCTCGGGCTCGGGCTCGGGGCGTACGGCATGGTCCCGCCCGGCCCGGGGGCGGGGTACGCGGCCGCCGCCATGGTCGCCTGGAGGTGCTCCGGTACGGGCGGCCCCGGTCGGCCGGAACCCGCGGACGGGCCGGCCGGGGAGCCCGCGGGGTCCCCGGCCGGCCCGGCGTCCGTCCGGCCCCCGACCTCCTCCAGCACCGGCCGGGGCAGCCAGCCGTCGGTGAACTCCGGCCGCGGACCCACGAGCGGGTGCGCGTGGACGGCCGTGATCAGGTCGGCGGTCGTGGGACGGTCCCGCGGAGACTTTGCCAGGCACCACGACAGCAGGTCGTGCAGCTCGCGGGGGATCCGGACCAGGTCCGGCTGCTCGTGGACCACCCGGTACAGGGCGCCGGACTCCGGCCCGTTCCCGAAGGGCGGGACCCCGCCCGCCACGAACCCGGCGAGCGCCCCGAGCGCGAACACATCGGTCGCCGGCGTCACCGGGTGGCCCAGCGCCTGCTCCGGCGCCATGAAGGCGGCGGTGCCGATCCGCAGGCCGACGCCGGTCAGGGCGGCGGCGTCGGCGGCGCGCGCGATACCGAAGTCGATCACCCGCGGCCCGTCCCCCGCGACGAGCACGTTCGCCGGTTTGAGGTCCCGGTGGACGACGCCCACCCGGTGGATCTCCTGGAGGGCCTCGGCGATGCCGGCGACGAGCAGCAGCACCGTACGGACCGGCAGCGGTCCGTGCCGCTGCACGACCTGGTGCAGCGAGGGGCCGGGCACGTAGGCCGTGGCCAGCCACGGGGTGTGGTCGTCCTCACCGGAGTCGACGACCTGCGCCGTGAAGAGGCCGTGGATCCGGCGGGCGCTCGCCACCTCCTGGGCGAAGCGCTCGCGGAACTCCGGGTCCGCGGCGAACTCCCGCCGGACGGCCTTCAGTGCGATGGGCCGGCCGCCCGGCGTGTACGCCAGGTAGACCACCCCCATGCCGCCGGAGCCGAGCCGGGCGTGGAGGCGGTAGCCACCGATCTCGTGGGGGTCGTCGGCGGACAGGGCCGTGAGGGCGGACTGTACGCCGGGAAGCTGAGCGAACATGCGGTGGCTCTTTCAACGATGCGGCAATGACCTGGGGCGCATCGTGCCGCTAACTAAAGTTTCAGTCAATGTGTGACAATGCGAGACGCACACCGCCAGAAGGGAGGATCACCCGGTGTCGGATCGAAGAAGGGCCATCCTGGAGGGCGCCGCGCGGGTCATCGCCAGGCGCGGGGTCCGCGGGCTGCGGGTGAGCGACCTGGCGGCCGAGGCCGGCGTGTCGACGGCCTTGATCTACTACCACTTCAAGGACCGGACCGGCATCCTGCGGCACGCCCTGGCCTTCATCAGCGACCGGGCCGACCGCTATACGGGGGCCGCCGACGAGGTGGGCGCCGCACCTCCCGCCGCGGACCCGCGCCGGCTCCTGGAGCGGATCCTGCTGCTCGAATTCCAGGACCTGCCCGAGGTGCGCGAGAACAGTACGGCCTGGGGGGAGCTGCGGGCCCATACGATCTTCGACCCGGAACTGCGCGACGAGCTCACCGCGGCCGGCGCGGCCTGGGTGGAGGAGGTCGCCGGCCTGCTGGCCGCCGTATGTCCGGCCGCGCCGGGTGCCGCCGTCACCGCCGCCGCCGAGCGGCTGACCGCCCTCCTGGAGGGCCTGAGCAGCCGCTGGCTGAGCGGCCTGCTGCCCGTGGGGCACGCCCGTGACCTGATGCGCGGGGCGATCGGGGTCGAGATCGGTCGGCTCGGTTCCCTCGCCACGAAAATTGACTGAAATTCCAGTCAGTGCAACAGTGGACGACATCCGGCCGCACCATATTCCCGTGCGTACCGGATGTTCTCGGTGCAAAGCGTGCACCCTGTGGATAGGGCCCGGCCCGATGGCCTGTGCCACGCCTCCCGTGCCCGCGCCCTGGCCGGACGCCCCTCGCTCCGCCAGCACACGATCGGAGTCCCCCGTGTCGTTCACTCCCCCCACCCGCCGGTCCGTCCTCCGTACCTTCGCCGGGATCGGCGCCGCCGTCTTCGGTGCGGCGGCCTGTGGTCCCGCCGAGTCCGGCACCCGGCCAGGCGCCGCGGGCTCGGGCTCCCCTCAGCCCACCGCGGACGGAAAGCGCCGGTTCGGTGCCGAGTGGGAGAGCCACACCCGCACGTTCATGTCCTGGCCGGCCCTCGCCTCGGTCTGGGAGCGGGACCTGCCCTACGTGCGCGAGGACATCGCGCGGATCGCCCGGGCCGTCGGCGGCTACGAAGAAGTGGTCATGATGGCCCGGCCCGACCAGGCGGACGCGGCCCAGAAGGCCTGCGGCTCCCAGGTCGAGGTGATCCCCCTGGCCGTCGACGACCTGTGGGCCCGCGACACCGTCCCGGTGTTCGTCGAGGAGGGCGCCGAGGTCGTCGGCGTCGACTTCAACTTCAACGGCTGGGGCAACAAGCAGGAGCACACGAACGACGCCCAGGTCGGGCGCCTGCTGCTGCAGAAGTACCGGATCCCCAGGGTCCAGGCCCCGCTCGTCGCCGAGGGCGGTTCCTTCGAGACCGACGGCGAGGGCACCCTGATGGTCACCGAGAGCTCGATCGTCAACGACAACCGCAACAAGGGGAAGTCCCGGGACACCATCGAGGCCGAGCTCAAGCAGACCCTGGGCGTCCAGAAGGTCATCTGGCTGGCCGGCGTACGCGGCGAGGACATCACCGACGCGCACGTGGACAGCCTCGTACGCTTCACCGCCCCCGGTGTGGTCCTGTTGGACCGAGCCCACGCCGGCACCCCGCCGGACTCCTGGTCCCGCTCCGCCGACCAGGCGAAGTCCGTCCTGTCGAAGGCGACGGACGCCCGCGGCCGCCGTTTCGAGGTCATCGACCTGCCGCAGCCCGACCTGAACCGGATCACGGGCGAGGGGGACGACTTCGTCTCCACCTACGCCAACTTCTACGTCGCCAACGACTCGGTGTTCATGCCCCAGTTCGGGGACCGCAAGGCGGACGACCGTGCACGCGGCATCCTGCGGGAGCACTTCCCCAAGCGGGACGTCGTCATGGTGAAGATCGACACCATCGCCTCGGGCGGCGGCGGCATCCACTGCTCGACCCACGACCAGCCCGGCAAGCCCGCCGCCTGATCCACCCCGCGCACGCCCCGCACCCTGCACCTGCACCCCGCACCACCGGAGCCACCGTGTCGAACTCCCCCCGCCCCGCACGACCCGCGCGCCGCGTCCCGCTGCTGCCGGGCCTGGTCCTGATCGCCATCGTCGCGGCGGTCACCGTGGGGGCGTGGCTGCAGTTCGGGGAACGCCAGGCCCTGGACACGGTGTACACGGCGGGGCGCGCCGACCGGGACCGCATCGACGTGAGCGCCACGATCCAGCGCGTCGACGCCGCGGGCCGCGAGATGACCCTGCGCGTCCTGGTCACCCCCCGGGGCGCCCTGGCGGAGGCCGACGGGGTCTCCCCCACCGAGGACCTCACCGTCCAGACTTCGACGGCCACCCGGGGCGACCTGACCTTCAAGGCGCACCAGCGCATCGCCACGATGGACGTCCCCGTGGCCCTGACGGGCGGCTCGATCACGGACTACCCGTTCGACGCCTACGGGGCGGACGTCGAATTCGGTGCGGTGCTCGGCGGCGAGCAGGTCCCCGTCCGCGTGACGCTCTCCAACAACGACGTCCTCTTCTCGGCGACGGTCGACGCCTCGACGACGCAGGGCATCGCGGTCCTCGGCATCGACCTGGCCCGGTCCAACAGCGTCTTCATCTTCGCGATCTTCATGATGCTCGCCATGTGGGCGCTCGCCGTCTCGGTCCTGATCGGCGGCTGGTACCTGGTCACCCGCCGCAAGGGCCTGACGTGGCCCGCCCTCGGCTGGATGGCCGCGACCCTCTTCGCGCTGGCCGCCTTCCGCAACACGGCCCCGGGCTCCCCGCCGATCGGCTGCCTGCTCGACTACATCGCCTTCCTCTGGGCGGAGACGGTCATCGCCTTCTGCCTCATCACGGTGGTCATCACGGGCATCCGCGCCGAACCCCCGGCCACTGCGCCCGCGGACGCGCCGTAGGGGTCCGCGAAGTCCCGCACGGACGTCGTCACGGTCACCCACCGGCGGCCCGCTCCCCGGCGGCTCACTCTCCGGCGCTCATCCTCCGGAGCGCGCCGCGGGGCGGCCGGCCCGGCGTGCCTCCAGCGCGCGCTTCGCCTCCGGCCATTCCGGCCGGGTGATGCTGTACACCGCCGTGTCGCGGATCCAGCCGTCCCGCATCACCATGTGGTGGCGCAGCACGCCTTCGTGCGTCGCGCCCAGCCCGGCGATCGCCGCCCGTGACTTGGTGTTCCGTACGTCCGTCAGCAGCTCGACCCGGTTCATCCCCAGGGCCTCGAAGGCATGCGTCAGCATCAGCAGCTTCGCCTCGGTGTTCACACCGGTCCGCTGACGGGACTCCGCGAGGAAGGTCCAGCCGATCTCCAGCCGCCGCTGCACGGTGTTGATCACCATCAGCCGGGTCGAGCCGAGGACCTGCCCCGTCGCCGCGTCCACCGTCGCGTACGGGATCTGCGTACCCTCGGCACGGGCCGCCATCGCCTCTTCGATGAAACCGCGGACGTCATCCGGGTGCGGTACGAGCGTCACGGCGAGCTCCCACAGGCTGCCGTCGCGAACCGCCGCGCACAGCCCGTCGTGGTGCCGCGGCTCCAGCGGCTCCAGCCGGACCCGCTCCCCCACGAGTACCGCCGGCTCCGCCGCTGCCGACGCCTTCGCCTGTTCCATGCCCGACCTGCCCGTCCCCCCGCGTCCGTCACGACAGGGCGACCCTACGCGGCGCCGATCATCGGCCCCACCGGATTTCGCCCGCCGGGGCGGCGCGGTCGGGCGGCCACGGCACCGGGCGCACTCACACCAGTTCGGGCTGCGGTTCGCGTCGCTGTTCCGGCACCCGCACCGCTGTCGCCGCGGTTTCCCGTTCCCACGTCCTGGTGATCCGTACGTAGCCGTAGATCACCGAGCCCATCGCGAGGAGGAGCAGCGGCCCGAACACCCACGGGTACGTCGCCAGCTGCATCGACAGATAGCGGTACGAGGCCAGGTACGCGACGAATACCGTCGCGCCATAGGCGGTCAGCAGGACGCCCGGCCGGTCCCAGCCGCGGGCGAGCGAACGCAGCCCCGTCTCGATCGTGACCGTGAACACCACGCCGGCGATGATGTCCGCGCCGTAGTGGTAGCCGAAGCCCAGCGTGGCGCCGAGCGTGGCGATCAGCCAGAAGGTGCCCGCGTAGCGCAGCGCCCGCGGGGCCTTACGGGAATGGATGAAGATCGCGGTGGCCCACGCCGTGTGCAGGCTGGGCATGCAGTTGCGCGGGGTGAACTCGTCGAAGGGCATCGGGCCGGGGGCACCGACCGGCGGCGACGTGTTCGGCCACAGGTCGGCCACCGCCCAGTGCGCGCCGTCCGCGCCGTAGGCGAAGATCGGGCCGACCACCGGGAAGATCATGTAGATGCCCGGTCCGAGGAGACCGATGACCAGGAAGGTGCGCACCAGGTGGTGGCTCGGGAAGCGGCGCAGGGCCGCCACGTGGCGCAGCTGGTACAGCGCGACGGCGACCGCGGCCACCGCGAGCTGGATGTAGACGAATTCGAGAACGCGGAAGCCGACCGTGCCGGTGGCCTCGACGATCCGGCCCGCCACCCACGACGGGTTGCCCAGCGCGTGATCGGCGGTCGCCACGTACTGGTCGAGCACCATCGGGCGGGATTTCGAGGTGATCAGCAGCCAGGTGTAGCCGGTCTTGCGGCCGGCCACCAGCAGCAGCGCAAGTCCCACGCCCTTCAGCAGCAGGAGACGCTCACGGCCGGTGCGGCGCGTGACGGCGATGACGGCCCAGGCCAAGGTCACCAGCAACGCGCCGTTGCCGAACATCATCTCGGCGCCGACCAGCCAGCGCACGAGCCAGAAGACGAGGTCGATGCCGATCGCGGCGGCGAGCCCGATGAAGCGCTGCCGCCAGGTGAGCACCACCATCATCAGTGCCATGCTGGCGTACAGCACCGTCCCCGACTGGGGGGCGAAGAGCACCTCTCGCGTCTGGACGGTGATCGGACCCGGCACGCCGTACCGGCGCGCGGCCAGCTCCAGTGCGACGAGGAATCCGAGGCCGATGACACCCACCGCGGCCCACAGCACGACCCGGGGTCGGGGCCGCGCGGCGGACCTGGCGCCGTCGCCTATTCGAGAAAGAACCCGCGATATCGTAGATGTCAATTTCCGGCCGCTTATCGTGGTCCAACGTGAACATTGTCAGGTCGAACATGTTAACGGAGTGGGCAGGTTTGATTGAGCGTGGGTGTACCGAACGGTTCACCCGGCTGCCTGCCGTGGCCGGAATGGCCTGACCGGAAAATTCGGCCCCGCCGGATGCCGAAGCGAACCGGCGGGGACGGCACCGGAGCTCAGTCGGTGATCGCGATCTTGCCGTTGACCGGGACGGCTTCGGGGGGCGTCGCCGACCGGGTCGCGGTGAGGCCCTTGAGGAGCTGGGCGAGGTCGACTCCCGTGGTGGAGCCGAGCAGCTCCATGCCCTGGGCGACGTTCTCGGCGACGGTGCGGGACAGCTTGTTCGCGCCGTCGGTGGAGATGACGGTCATCTTGTCGATGGCGCTGAGCGGTTCGGCCGCCTTGGCGACCACCTGCGGGAGCACCTCGACCAGCATCTGGACCATCGCCGCATCGCCGTAGCTCTCGAAGGCGTCGGCCTTCTTCTGCATCGCCTCGGCCTCGGCCGCGCCCTTGACGGCGATCGCCGCCGCTTCCGCCTCGCCCTCCAGGCGCACCGCGTCGGCGACGGCCGCACGGCGGGCGAGCTCCGCCTCACCGCGCTTGGCTCCCTCGATGGCCTCGGCCTCGGCGAGGGCGGAGCGGCGCTGCTTCTCGCCCTCACCCGTCAGGCGGGCCCGCTCGGCCTCCCCCTGCGCGGCGGCGATGGCGGCAAGGCGCTCGGCCTCGGCCTGCTTGACCCGGGCCACCCGCAGCGCCTCGGCCTCCTGCTCCGCCTGGTAGCGGCGGGCATCGGCGGGCTTGCGGACCTCGGTGTCGAGCTGTCGGTCGGTCAGCGCGGCCTGCCGCTCGGCCACCTTTTCCTGCTCGGCCAGGATCTGCTGCTGCCGGTCGGCGTCGGCCAGCGGTCCGGCGGCGTTCGCCTGGGCGGCGGCGGCGTCGGTCTCGGCCTTGATCTCGGCCTGGCGCAGGTACAGGGTGCGCTGCGCGACCGCGATCTCCTCCTCGGCCTTCAGCCGTGCCTGTTCGGCGGCCCGGCGGGCGTTGGCTTCGGCGATGTCGGCCTCCTGCTTGGCGCGGGCGGCCTCGGGGCGGCCGAGATCCTCCAGGTAGGAGCCCTCGGTGGTGATGTCCTGGATCTGGAAGGCGTCCAGGACGAGGCCCTGGCCGGAGAGGCTGGCCTCGGCCTCCTCCGCGACCTGCCCGGCGAAGGCGGCCCGGTCGCGGATGATGTCCTCGACCGACATCCGGCCGACGATGGCCCGCAGCGCGCCGGACAGCACCTCCTGGGTGAAGCCGACGATGCCCTCCTGCTGCTGGAGGAAGCGCTGGGCGGCGGCCCGGATGGCGTCCTCGTTGCCGCCGACCTTGACGATCGCCACGCCTTCGAGGTTCGCCTTGATGCCGCGCAGGGTGACCGCTCCGCGGACGGCTATGGGGATGTGCCGGCTGGACAGGTCGAGGGTGTAGCGCTGCTGGACGAAGGGCACGACGAACACTCCGCCGCCGACCACGACCTTCTGGCCGCTGGTGTCGGTGAAGACCTGTCCGGTGGCCGGATCGGTGGACTTCTTGCCGCGCCGGCCGGTGATGAGGAACGCCTCACTGGGACCGGCGACCTTGTATCGGGTGACGACGACCAGTGCGAGCAGCACGAGGAGTACGACCACTCCCACGACCGGAACGACGACTGAACTCATGGCGGATCCCCCCTGCCCGCTCTCGCGGGGGCAGATCGGTGATGGATGAGAAGGTGAAGCGCCCGGGTCGGCGTTCGGGTCGGCGCCCGGGTCAGCGTTCGACGGCGCGCACGCCGACCGACGTGGATGAGGGCGTCGCCGTCACCCACACCTCGGCGCCGAGGGCCACCGGGCCGTCGGCGGTCGCTGCGTACTTGACCGGCTGGCCGCCCAGCCTCAGCAGGACCTCGCCGTACCCGTCCGCCGGAATGGCGGTGACCACGGTCCCGGCCGACCCGAGGAGCTCGCCGTGGCGCGGGGCGGCCCCGCCGGTGTCCCGGGCGAGGGCCCGGCTCAGCCGGTACGTGGACCAGCCGGCCACGGCACCGGCCGCGGCACCGGCGGCGGCTGCCGCTCCCGGCCCGAGACCCGTGGTCCCGAGCACGATCGCCCCCGTGAAGCCGAGCATCGAGACGAAGCCCGCGACCACCGGAAGCGACAGCCACCCGTCGAACAATCCGTCCAGGGCACCGTCGAAGACACCTTCGAGGACCCCGTCGAACACCAGCGAGCCGGCCAGCAGGACGATTCCCCCGATGCCGAGACCCAGAAACAAGTCCATGAGCACCTCCCCCGATCGGCCGGTGTTTCCGCCGGACAACGGCATCGTGCCAGCGCGCGAACGTGCCGTACATTGCCCGCCTTCGGCAATCTTTACGACTTCTTGACGCAGGAGTACGGCAGGGTGCCCCGGGTCACGCCGTGGCGCCGGGCCAGTCCAGCAGCCGTGATCCGATCACCGCGGTCTGGAGTGTGTAGCGGTCGGCCGGGTCCGCCGGGTCCGAACCGGTGAGGGTGTGGATGCGCCCCAGCCGGTACGTCAGGGCGCGCACGCTCAGCGACAGGCGCCGGGCGGTCTCCGTCGCCACGCAGCCGCTGTCGAAATAGGCGGTGAGGGTGTCCAGCAGGGGCTGAGGGCCGCCGCGCGCCTGGCGGAGCGGGCCCAGGACACTCTCCACGAGGTCGGCCATGGCCTGCCGGTCGCGGCTGAGGACCGGGTAGACCAGAAGGTCGGAGGCGTACAGCAGCGGCCCCTCCAGCCCCATCCGCTCAGCGATGTCCAGGGCGTTGAGGGCCTCTTCGTACGAGTGGACGACCCCGCCCGGGCCCGGGTGGGAGCGGCCGACGGCGACCCGCCCGCCATCCGTCACCGCGTGCGCCTGCTTGGCGAAGTAGGCCAGGACATCGGGCTGATCGCCGGGCGCCACGCAGATGAGGCTGCCGTCCTTGGTGGCCAGCAGGATCTGCCGCTTTCCGAATCGGCCGAGGACCGCCTCCTCGATACGGCGCGCCACGGGGTAGCCGTCGCCGTAGGGTTCGGGGCCGGCCGCCACGGCCACGGCGTGGTCCTGTGACAGGCGCAGCCCGAACCGTTCGGCCCGCTCCGCCAGCAGGCCCAGCCCACTGCGCCCGTGCAGCAGGTCGTCGATGAACTCGCGCCGGGCCGCCTCCTCCTGACGGACCGCCTGGCGCTGGGACCGCTCGTACCCCTCGACGAAGGCGTCCACCGCCTGCTCGACAGCGGCCAGCAGCGGCGCCGGAGATCGCGTCAGGACGCTCTGGGCGGCGGCCAGGTGGTTCCGTATGAGCCCGCGCAGCGGCAGACCAGCTTCCGCCGCCCGCTGCCCCTCGGCACGGCGGGACTCGACCTCGGCACGGGTGAGGCGACGCCCCGTGGCACACGCGTCCCGCAGCATGCCGACATACCCGCCGAGACGATCCTCCGGCGCTTCCCGGTCCCCCACGTTCCTCCCCCGATCCCGACGCGCACCCTCACCCGTCCTTGACTGGGGACCAGGGTGACATGTGCATCAGGGCGCGCCGGCACCAGGACCTGCGGGTGTCCGCGCGGCCTCCGCTCCGGCGGGCGGAGTGGGCGCGGACGAGGACCTCGCCCACGGCGTAGGACCGGTGCTGCGGAAGAGGCCGACGAAACCGTCGGCCGGGAGAACCTCCGCGGCCCAGGGCCAGGCCGCGAGGGCGTCGTGCATCGCGGTGGCGGCGATCCGGACATGGCCGGGACGCTCGATGACCGCCACGGACGCCGAACGCCACGAACGCGGACCACGAGGCCGCCGGGCGAGTCGTCGAATACCTGCAGGCCCAGCCGGTGTTGCGCGCCTCCCGCCGGACCGCCCTGACGGCACTGCCCGGCGTGGCCGGTCTGGCACTCACGGTGCAGACGGTGTCCACCGTCGTGTCGGCCCTGCGCCTGCCTCGCGCTCGACGGGAGCATCGGTGCGGCCGAGGTCCTGGCGATGCTCGTCCTGGCCGCCCGCTGCGCGGATCCGCTGTCGGCGCTGCCGGCGCTGTCGGACATCGGCGGCCGGCTCCGCGGCGCACGGTACGAACTGGCGCGGCTCCACGCGGTATTGCGCACCGAATTGCGCACCGAGCCGCTGCCGGAACCGGCCGAGATCGCCATCGCCTTCCAGGACGTCTGCCTCGTCGACGGCACGATCGAGGAGAACATACGGCTCGGCCGCCCCGACGCCGACGAAGCCGAGGTGCGGGCGGCAGCCACTGCGGCGCGGCTCGACGAGGTGATCGAGCGGCTGCCCGACGGAATGGGCGACGGATGTCGGCGAGGGCGGCGCAAGGCTGCCGGGCGGTGAACGCCGGCGCGTCTCGATCGCGCGAGCGCTGCTGAGGAACGAGCCGATCGCATCGTCTTCCCGGACCGCGGGCGGATCGTGGAGGAAGGCCGCCACGACGCGCTGATGCGCCGTGGCGGCCGTTACGCCGAATTCTGGAATGTTTCCCTCGCCCCGGCGCCTAGCGAATGAACCGCGGCTTTCATTCCTTTTTGATCGGTACGGTGATGTTCCTGTTGCGGATCACCACTCGTTCCACTTTTCCGTCGATGAGGAACTCTTCCTTGACCGGCGTCGTCGTGATGACTTGAGCAACTCGCCCGCCGGGGGCGTGTTCCACCAGTTCCAGATGAAGTTCTTCAGGAACCGGAACAATCGGTGGGGACGCGAGTTCCAACGTCAGCTCGAAGCCCTCGGTGTTGCATGCGCACGTGCCCTCCACCGTGACCCGGCGTTCACCCTTGCTGTTCTGGTACGCCGTAGCGGTGAAGTCTCCACCCTGAGCTTCACAGGCGAAGCCGTTTGCAGACTTGGACATGCGGACTCCCTCGACGCCTCATTGCGTGACAGTTCACACAGCGCATTCAGTATCGGCGCGTTTACCCGCTGCCACAATCGGAGGGGAGGCGTTCATTCATATGGCTGCGCATATCGTGTGGAAGTCTTCGGACTGCGCTAAGGACGAACGCGGGGAACTGCTCGCCGGCCGAGGAAGAGCCACCAGGTCTTCGGCGAAATGCGACCAGCCGGCCCCGGAGAATGCACAAGAGCCCTGCCTCACCGAAGTGAGACAAGGCTCCGAACTACGACTACGAGGCGAACCTCTAGTCGGGACGACAGGATTTGAACCTGCGACCCCTTGACCCCCAGTCAAGTGCGCTACCAAGCTGCGCCACGTCCCGTTGTGCCTGTGATCTGGGGTTTCCCCCTGCCCGGCGGCACATGCAGAACATTACCCCACGCCGAGGGGTGTGCATGCACGGGTAATCGGCGAAGGGGAGGATGGGGTGGTGAACGCACGGGATCGGGACGTCGACGGGCGGGCGCGCAGTGCGCGGCCGAGGGATGGGCTGGGGCGGCCGCTCGCCTACGGGGTGTCCGGGGTGGAGCGGCAGCCCGAGGGCGTGGTGCGCTCCCCCGGGGAGACCGTGCGGGAGGCGCAGCGGCTCCTGGACGCCGGGATGCCGTTCCACGCGCACGAGGTGTTCGAGGATGCCTGGAAGTCCGGGCCCGCGGCTGCGGCCCCGCTCTGGCGGGGACTCGCGCAGCTCGCCGTCGGGTTGACGCACGCCGCGCGCGGCAACGCGGTGGGCGGGGCGCGGCTGCTGCTGCGCGGGGCCGCCGGGATCGAGGGGCTGGACGGGAGCCCGTACGGGGTCGACGTGCCGGGCCTGGTCCGGTGGGCCGGGGACCTGGCCGACCGGGTGGGGGACGGTGGCCCGGCCGTCGATGCGGCACGGGAGGCGCCGAGGCTGGGCGGCTAGGCCGCGGGCTGGAGGAGGTCCCAGCGGTTGCCGTACAGGTCTTCGAACACGGCGACGGAGCCGTACGGCTCGTGGCGCGGCTCCTCCAGGAAACGGACGCCCTCGGCGGTCATCCGGGCGTGGTCGCGGGTGAAGTCGTCGGTGTACAGGAAGTGGCCCACTCGGCCGCCGGTCTGGTCGCCGACGCGGGAGCGCTGGGCCTCGTCCTTGGCCCGGGCCAGGAGGAGCGCGGATTCGGTGGCGCCGGGCGGGCGGACCACGACCCAGCGGGAGCCGTCCGGGCGGGCGGTGTCCTCGGCGAGGTCGAAGCCGAGGGCGCGGGTGTAGAAGTCGATGGCCTCGTCGTAGTCGTGGACGAGGAGGGCCGTGAGGGCGATGTGCGAGGGCATGCCCTCATTGTGTGCCTACGAGGACCACTTCCAGGGTGCGGGGGCCGTGGACGCCCTCCACCCGGTCGAGTTCGATGTCGCTGGTGGCGGAGGGGCCGGAGATCCAGGTCAGGGGGCGGGCCGGGTCGAGGAGCGGCAGGGCCTGCGGGACGGAGTCCACCACCTGGTCCGGGACCCGGACCACGCAGATGTGGTGGTCCGGGACCAGGGTGATCCGCCGCCGGCCCTGGTCGGGGCCGCCGTCGAGGACGATCGTGCCCGTCTCGGCGACGGCCAGCGCGCAGCCGGTGACCACGCTGTCGACCCGGTCCAGTTCGTACGGGGTGGAGGCCGCCCGGTCGGGTACCCGGGTGGGGCCCCCGGCCGGGAGCCAGTGCGGAGGCAGGCCGGGCGGGACGAGCACCGACCTGGCGCCCCGCGCGTCGAGGAGCCGCGTCAGCAGCGCGGGCAGCGCCTCCTCGTCCGTGCGGTGGACCACGGCCCGGTACTCGGCGAGGTGGGCGGCGAGCAGGTCCACCCGCTCCGCCGGGGTCCGGGCGCCGTGGACGGGGAGGTAGTCGCGGGGGATCTCCACCGCGGGCGCGTCGTCGCGCAGCGCCCGGCGGATCCGGCCCAGGATGCGGTCCTTGCTGCTCATTGCGGGTTGCTCCGTTCCCGGGCCCACCAGTCGCGGAAGGACTGCGCCGCCACGGTGGGCAGTTCGCGGCTGTCGGTCCAGGCCCGCCCGGCTCCGGGAAGCCGGCGGGGGGCCAGCCGCCGGGCCCTGGCCAGCAGGCGCTCCCCCGCGCGCAGGGCGCCCGGGTGGTCCAGGAGCAGCCGGGCGGCGCGCATGGCGGCCCGTTCGGCGGTGTGCCCGTCGGCGGGGCGGAGGGTGACGCGGACGCCGTCGCGGGTCACCGGGCCGCCTTGGGCGACGCGTTCGCGGAGGTGGACGAGGACCTCGGGGATGTCGATGGCGACCGGGCAGACCTCGTAGCAGGCTCCGCACAGGGTGGACGCGTAGGGCAGCGAGGCGTCGATCGCGCCGCCGGTGCCGCGGAGTTGGGGGCTGAGGATCGCGCCGATGGGGCCCGGGTAGACGGAGCCGTAGGCGTGGCCGCCGGCGCGCTCGTAGACCGGGCAGACGTTGAGGCAGGCGGAGCAGCGGATGCAGCGCAGGGCCTGGCGGCCGGTCTCGTCGGCGAGGGTGTCGGTGCGGCCGTTGTCGAGGAGGACGAGGTGGAAGGCGGCGGGCCCGTCGCCGTCCGCCCCTCTTGAAGGGCCCAGGCCGGTCCACATCGTCGTGTACGGGTTCATCCGCTCGGCCGTCGAGGAGCGCGGCAGCGTCTGGAGGAAGATCTCCAGGTCTCGGAAGGTCGGGACGACCTTCTCGATGCCGACGACGGAGATGAGGGTCTCGGGCAGGGTCAGGCACATCCGGCCGTTCCCCTCGGACTCCAGGACGACCATCGTGCCGGTCTCGGCGACCATGAAGTTGGCCCCGGACACGGCGACCTTGGCGCGCAGGAACTTTTCGCGCAGGTGCAGGCGGGCCGCCTCGGCCAGTTCCCGCGGGTCGTCGCCGAGCGGTTCGGGCGCCGGCCGGCCCCAGCCGCCCATCTCGGCGCGGAAGATGTCGCGGATCTCGGCCCGGTTGCGGTGGATGGCCGGGACCAGGATGTGGGAGGGGCGGTCGTGGCCGAGCTGCACGATGAGTTCGGCGAGGTCGGTCTCGTACGCGGCGATCCCGGCGGCCTCCAGGGCCTCGTTGAGCCCGATCTCCTGGGTGGCCATGGACTTGACCTTGACGACCTCGCGCTCGCCGGTCGCGCGGACCAGTTCCGTGACGATCCGGTTGGCCTCGTCCGCGTCGGCGGCCCAGTGGACGGTGCCGCCGGCGGCCGTGACGGCTTCCTCCAACTGCAGCAGGTAGCGGTCGAGATGGCGGAGGGTGTGGTCCTTGACGGCCTTGCCCGCGGCGCGCAGCCGGTCCCAGTCGGCGAGTTCGGCGACGGCCCGCGCGCGTTTGTCGCGGATGGTGTGCGTGGCGTGCCGGAGGTTGGCGCGCAGCACCCCGTCCCGGACGGCCTCGCGGGCGGCAGCGGGGAAGGCGGGAAAGGCGGGCATGCCCAGGTGGGTACGGGTCACGACGGCGGTTCCTCCTCGGTCGCGGCCAGGATCTCGGCGAGGTGCAGGGTCCGCAGCGGGCTGTCCGCGCGGCGCAGCAGGCCGTCCAGGTGGGCGAGGCAGGAGTTGTCGGCACCGCACAGCACCCGGGCGCCGGTGCCGGCCGCTGCCGTGATCTTGTCGGTGCCCATGGCGGTCGAGACGTCCGGGTTCTTGACGGCGAAGGTGCCGCCGAAGCCGCAGCACTCCTCGGCGCCCGGCAGCTCGACCAGGTTCAGGCCTTTGACGGCGGACAGCAGCCGCCGCGGCCGGTCTCCGAGGCCCAGGCCGCGCAGGCCGTGACAGGAGGGGTGGTAGGTGACGGTGTGCGGGAAGTACGCGCCGACGTCGGTCACCCCGAGCACGTCGACCAGGAACTCGGTCAGCTCGTACACGCGCGGCGCGAGCGCGGCGGCCGCCTCGGCGAGCTCGCTGCCTCGCCCCTCGGCCTCCGCCTTCCGGCCGATGCGCGGGTAGTGCTCGCGGATCATGGCGGCGCAGGATCCGGAGGGGGTGACCACGTACGGGTGTCCCGCGAAGGCCCGCGCGGTGCGCCGCATCAGCGGTTCGCTCTCGTACCGGTAGCCGGTGTTGTACTGCGGCTGCCCGCAGCAGCTCTGGGCCGCCGGGAAGTCCACGCCGACCCCGAGCCGCTCCAGGAGGCGTACGACGGCGATGCCGGTCCGCGGGTAGAGCGCGTCATTGACGCAGGTGACGAACAGGGCGGCTCGCATGATGGGCACAATAGCCCGGTGAAGAAGTTCTCAGTGATCGGCATAGGCGCGGGCGACCCGGACCATCTGACCCTCCAGGCGGTCAGGGCGATCGGCGCGGCGGACGCATTCCTCATCCTGGAGAAGGGCGAGGAGAAGGCGGATCTGACCGGGCTGCGGCGCGCGATGCTCGACGCCCACGCCCGTCCGGGCCACCGGCTGGTGGAGGGCCGCGACCCGGACCGGGACCGGACGCCCGCCGACTACACCCCGACGGTGGACGGCTGGCGCAGCGCGCGGGCCGGGCTCTTCGAGCGCTTCATCGCGGAGGATCTGGCGGACGGCGAGACCGGGGCGTTCCTGGTCTGGGGCGATCCCTCCCTCTACGACTCCACGCTCGCGATCCTCGACGAGGTGCTGGAGCGCGGCCGGGTGACCTTCGAGCACGAGGTCGTGCCCGGCATCAGCAGCATCTCGGCGCTGCTGGCACGGCACCGGACGAACCTGAACCGGGTCGGGCGCCCGGTCCAGATCACCACCGGCCGCAGGCTGGCCGAGGGCTGGCCGGACGACGTGGACGACGTGGTGGTGATGCTGGACGCTCGGCACGCCTTCACCGCCCACCTGGACCAGGACCTCTTCATCTACTGGGGGGCCTACGTGGGCACCCCGGACGAGATCCTGGTCTCGGGCAAGCTCGCGGAGGTCGCCGGGCGGATCGAGGAGCTGCGCACCGAGGCCCGCGCCCGCAAGGGGTGGATCATGGACACGTACCTGCTCAGGCGCGGCTGAGGTAGGACGGGAGGACCGCGGCGAGGCGTTCGTACTCCTCGGGCCGGTTGTAGATCTGGCCGCAGACGCGGATGCCGCCGCCGCCCGGCCAGGGCCAGATCAGCACCCGGATGCCCTGCTCGGCCGCGATCCGCTCGCGCAGCGCGCGGGCCCGGTCCGGTGTGTCGGCGACCCCGGCCGGCAGGCGCAGGGTGCGCATGGCGAGGGCCTCGCCGTGCGGGAGCGGGGTGAGCCCGGGGAGCTCGGCGAGCAGGGCCGCTCCGTGGGCGGCCAGTGCGCTGTTGTGGGCCCGGACCTTGGCCGCGTCGAGGCGTTCGAGCAGGTCCAGCCCCTCGGGGGCGGCGAGCCAGCCGGTGTAGTCGGCGGTGGCGCGGTTCTCGACGGACCGCGGGAATCCGTGCTGGTCCTCCCAGGACGGTACGAGGGCCCTGATCCGGCGGCGGTGCTGCGGGGCGACGGCCAGGACCGCGCTGCCGGAGGGGGCGTAGCCCCATTTGTGCAGGTTGCCGAACCAGAAGTCGGCGCCGCCCGCGAGGGGGTCGGGGAGCATGCCCAGGGCGTGGGCGCCGTCGACGACGGTGGTGACCCCGCGTTCGCGCAGGTCCGCGAGGAGCCGGGGGGAGGCGATGATCCGGGCGGTGGGCGAGCTGACGTGGTCGAGTACGGCCACCCTCGTTCGGGGTGTCAGCGCGGCCAGCACGCTCTCGCGTACGGCGTCCTCGTCGGGCAGGTGGGGGTCCAGGGCCACGGTGGTGACCGGGGCGCGGCGGGCGGCGGCCGCGACGACGGTGCCGTAGCCGTGGTCGGTGACCAGGATCTCGTCGCCGTCGGCGAGCGGGACGGCGTCCAGGGCGAGGTTGGCGCCCTCGGTGGCGTTGGCGATGAAGGCGATCCCGTCGGGGTCGGCGCCGAGGTGGGCGGCGATCCGGGTGCGGGCCTCGGCGAGGCGGTCCGGGACGGCGATGAAGAAGGCGTCGGGGTCGGCGTGGACCTCGGCGCGGAGCGCGGCCTGGGCCTCCTGGACGGGGACGGGCACCGCGCCGAAGGATCCGTGGTTGAGGTGGGCGACGCGGGGGTCGAGGCGGAACAGGGCGGGTCCGCCGGGGAACGCGTGGGCGGACCCGGCGGGACGTATCGGCTCGGTCACTGCTCCTCCGGGGATGCGGCGCGGCTGTCCTGCGGATCATCTCCCGCGGCCGCCGGCTCCGGTAGACCGCCGCCGAAGGCCCGGCGCCCGTACGCGAGCAGCTCGCGCACGGCGGGGCCGTGCGCGGGGCGCCAGACCAGGCAGAGCAGGGCGGGGATGTCGGCGTCGTCGAGGACGCGGGCGCTGAGCCGGTCGCGGTAGCTCTCGGCCATGGACTCGCTGAGGACGGCGACGCCCAGGCCGCGGGCGGCGAGGTCGGCCATGGCGTCCGCGGCCCCGGCCTGCAGGGCGATCACGGGCCGGACCCGCTGTGCGGCGCAGGCCTGGTCGAAGACCGTGCGCAGGCCGGTGCCGGCGGGCATGCAGATGACCGGGTGGTGGGCGAGGTCGCGCAGGGTGACCCGGCGCCGGTGGGCCAGCGGGTGATCGGGCGGGACGGCGGCGACGAGCCGCTCGCTGACGAGCGTGAGGGCTTCCAGTCCGGCCGGTGCGGCGGCCGCGGTCCCGATGAGGGCCACGTCGACCGTGCCGGCGCGGACCCCTTGGACGAGCCGGTCGGAGTTGTCCTCCAGCAGGGCGATCTCCACGCCGGGGTGGGCCCGGTGGAAGGCGGCGAGGGCGTCGAACAGCGGGGTGACGGTGCAGCCGACGACCATGCCGACCGTGATCCGGCCCCGGATCACGCCGGCCACGTCCCCCACCGCCTGGCCGACCGCCTCGGCGGCGGCGAGCGCGGCCCGGGCGGGTGCGAGCGCGGCCGCTCCGGCCGCGGTCAGGGTGGCGGTGCGGGCCGAGCGGTCGAACAGCTCGGCGCCGAGCTCCCGTTCCAGTTGGCGGATCTGGGCGCTGACCCCGGACTGGCTGATGTGCACCCGCTCGGCCGCCCGGGTGAAGTTCTGTTCCTCGGCGACGGCGACGAAGTAGGCGAGCTGCCTCAGTTCCATGACTGGGGATTCTAGTTGCCAGAAGATCCATCTGTTGGACTTCTGGTCGCGGGGAGATCAGGCTGGAGGTACGAAGCGCGGCGGACGCGCACACCCCAGGGAGGAAGTCGTGTACGAGAAGGCGATGCGGCCCGAGGACATCACCCGCCTGTTCGTCGAGCGTTCCAACGCCGGGGACGCGGCGGGGGTCGCCGCGCTCTACGAGGAGGACGCGGTGATGGCGTACCCGCCCGGGGAGCGGACGGTGGGCCGCGAGGCGATCCGGGCACTGTGGGAGAAGGTGCTGGCCCACCGCCCGGTCTTCGAGCCGGAGGCCCCGCTGCCGACGCTGGTCAGCGGTGACATCGCGCTCACCTCGACCCCGCCGAAGGACGGCTCCGGGGCTCGTGCGCAGGTCGTACGGCGCCAGAGCGACGGCAGCTGGCTGCGCCTGCTCGACCAGCCGGAATTCACCCCTCCGGCCTGATCGGCAGGACGCTCCCTACGCATCGCGGCCGCTGGTCGCCGCGTAGTACTGGAGGTCCTGCACCTCCACCTTGTGGTCCACCCGGTACGGCAGGTCGACCCTCACTCCGGCCTTGCCGTCCCGGACGACCTGCGCCGAGCTGGTGCCCGCCTTCAGCGGGAGCAGCTGCGAGTGGATCCCGGCGGGGGCCTCGTAACTGCCGTCCGTGGTGCCGACGCTCGTCCGGACCGCTCCGGCCCCGGTGAGGAAGCTGAGCACCTCCACCCTGTCCCGGGCCGGGGCGCTCCCCTTGCGGAGCGACATCACCAGCGACTGGTCGCCCGTCGGGTCGGCGTCCGCGAACTGTGTGCGCGCGGAGAGGTAGAGGGTGTCCCGGACGATCTTCGGCCAGCTGCCCGTCTTGAACTTGGTCAGGTAGTACGAGGTCAGGTCCAGGTACGCGTAGCCGTTGTGCAGGGAGGGGGCGAACTGGCTGCCCTCCGAGTAGTCGTTCCAGGTGGTGAGCTGCACCCAGTCGGCGCCGTCCTCGATGGCGTGCGTCCAGGTCGAGCGCAGGGTCGCGGTGTTGCCCGCCTCGTCGTAGATGCCCTGGTTGGGGCGCGCGTCCTGGACCGACACCGGCTGCATCCAGATCTTGCCCATGTCGTGGGCCCGCCGGACGTCGCGCGTGGAGCTCTCCTGGCCGACGTAGCTGCGACTGCCCCACTCGGAGAAGCCGTGGCTGATCGGGGCGAACTCGCCGCTGTGGGCGCCGAAGTCGAGGAAGAGCGGGACGAAGGCGGTGCGGATGTCGTGCTCGGACTTCAGGAGGGCGATGACCTCGGTCCACCAGGCGACGCTCTTCTCCTCCGCCTTGAAGGGCGAGACGACGAGGCGGCCGTCGGGGAGCCGGTGTGCGGCGGAGGCGTCGGCGAGCGTGGCGATCGCGCCGGCGAGTACGCCGGGGTCGTCGGTCTTCAGCGAGGTCATGTCCGGCATCAGCATGATCTTGAAGGTCGGGTCCACCGAGCGGGCGGCCGCCATCAGCAGGTTGCAGCGGTCCCAGTTCCTGCCGGAGAGGGAGAGCAGGTCGAGGGTGAAGCCGTCGATGCCCGCCGCACGGGCCGTGCGCACCTCCTGCTGGAGGTTGGCGTACTCCCAGTCACCGCTCTTGGGGGCCACGGGCAGCGGCCGGTCGCGCAGCAGGCCGCCGTACCGGCCGTGCTTCCCGCTCTCGCCGTCGGGATCGAGGTAGTTGCGGGTGTAGTAGTCCCGGTCCGCGGCCGCGTTGTCGAGGGAGAGCGGGTAGGGGGTGAAGTAGTGGGCGAACACCAGCTTCTTGCCCGCGCCGCCGGAGCGCAGGGCGGCCGGCGAGGGCATGTCGAAGGGCAGTGCTCCGGTGGGGCGTTCGGCTCCGGAGTCCACCGCGCCCTTGGGGTTGCCCTTGGCGGCCGCGTCCTTGGTGGGCTCCGGGGGCTCGGTGGGGGACGGGGTGGCCTCGCCGGGAGTGCCGGTCGCGCCGCCGGTCCCGGTGGCGGCCGGGAGTCCGCCTCCGCGGGCGGCGGCCTCCTGTACGGAAGCCGCGTCGCGGGGGTCCCAGGCGATTCCCGTGGCCGCGCAGACACCGACCAGGAAGAAGGCGGAGAGCAGCGTGGCGAGCAGCGGCCTGCGGCCCCGGAAGGCCGGCCGGCGCCGGTGCGACACGGGTCCGGCCGCCCGGCCCGCGCGTGGTGCCCGCCGGCCCGCACGATGCTGTGCTCGCCGGTCCGTTCGCCGGTCCGCTGTCATTCTGGTCCCTCCCGCGAATATGCCCCTCGCAGGGGCTGCACAGCAGTAGAGCCCAATCCCGGCTTCCGGACAACCGTTCCCAGGAGCCGGAGTTCGGGTACGTACGTCACACGGACCACGGGAACTACGCCGCCCGTCCGGCGCGCGGACGATGTCCCCACCTGGGCCGCAGCGAACGCGTCCTTCGGAATGCGACATTCCCCTAGCCTTACGGCGCAAGTGGCGCATAATCGTCGACACGCGGCTCGAACAAACCCTCTTGCCGCACTTGGTCACGCATGCAACGGGGGGCATCGTGCCGATGAGGGAATCCGGGGCCATGGGGGAAGCCGGGTCGATGAGGGAAAACGGCTTATCCGGAACGCTGCCGGCGACGTCCGCCGAAATGTCCCGGCTGCTCACCGCCGTCCGGCGGGGGCGCGTGCTGACCGTGGCGGGAGCCTTCCGCGAGCCGCGGAGCCTGCTGGTACGGGAGATCGCGCGGCGGATCTCGTCCAACTTCTACGACGGGGTCGCCGTCGTCGCCATGAATCCGCAGCACGGTGGCTACGGAGTCCGCGAGCTGACGGCCGAACTGGGCTCCGTACCCGGCATGCCCGCCCCGGCCTGCGGGACGGCCAACACCACCTCGTGGCTGGCCGAACGGGACATGCTGCTCGTCCTGGACGGCGCGGAGCAGCTCGGCCCGGACGCCCTGGCCTGGCTGCGGAACCTGCTGGCCGTGGCGCCGGGACTGCGGATCCTGGCGGCCGGGCGGTCCCCGCTGGCCTTCGAGCAGGAGCGGATCCACCGGCTCTGATCCACCGTCCCTGATCCGCCGGCTTCGGCTCCACCGGCTTCGGGCTCCACCGGCTCCGGCTTCGGCTCCGCCGAGCCCCGTTACGCGCGCGGCACAGCGCCGCCATGGAGCCGCCACAGCCCTGCCACGGTGCTGCCACACCCCGGTTCTAGGGTCTGACCTGCGGGTTCGACGGTGCGCGCGCAGCGCCGCGAACCCCCGTGCGTACGTTCCCGTCCCCGCACGTACAGGAGACCCTTCTGAGCGAGCACACCAGCACGCCCCGGAACGCGCCCCGCACCGTCCCCCAGGAGAGATCCATGCCGCCCGAGCCCTGCTGCACCCCCGCACGCGAGCCCGCCGCCGAGGTCCTGACCCTCGCCCGGCGGCCGGAACCCGCGCCCGTGGGGGCCCCGGCGGCGGACCCGGCGGCGGCCCGGGCCGTACGCGACCTCGTCGGCCTCGCGGGCGGCCGGTTCCTGATGGGGACGGAGGACCCGGACGGGTTTCCGGCGGACGGCGAGGGTCCGGTACGCCAGGAGGCGGTCGGGGCGTTCCGCATCGCCCCGACCACCGTCACCAACGCGCAGTTCGCCTCCTTCGTGAAGGCCACCGGCCATGTCACGGAGGCGGAGTCCTTCGGCTTCAGCTTCGTCTTCGCGGGCTTCCTGACCGGTGAACTCGCGGCCGCCTCGCCCGCGGTGGCCGGGACCCCGTGGTGGCGGGCCGTCTCCGGGGCCGACTGGCGCCGTCCGGAGGGACCCGGCTCCTCCTTCGCCGACCGCCAGAACCACCCCGTGGTCCACGTCTCCTGGCACGATGCCCGGGCGTACTGCGCCTGGTCCGGGACCCGGCTGCCCACGGAGCCGGAGTGGGAGTTCGCCGCGCGCGGCGGGCTGGAGCGGAAGCGCTACCCGTGGGGGGACGAACTGCGCCCCGGCGGGCGGTACATGTGCAACATCTGGAACGGTGACTTCCCGGTCCACAACACCCGGGCCGACGGGTACGCGGGTACGGCCCCGGCGAAGGCCTTCCGGCCCAACGGATACGGCCTCTACCAGACGGTCGGCAACGTGTGGGAGTGGTCCGCCGACCGCTTCTCGCCCGCCGGCCCGGAACGGACCATGCGCGGCGGCTCCCACATGTGCCACGACTCGTACTGCAACCGCTACCGGGTCGCGGCGCGCACCCGCAACACCCCGGACAGCTCCGCTGGGAACATCGGCTTCCGGGTGGTCGCGGACGTGGGCCCGAACGTGGCTCCGGACGGGGCCGCCGCCATCAGCCGAGCTGTCGGCTGAGCTGCCGCCACACCGGGGCCGGGCAGCGCCCCTGCGGCCGGGACTTGAGGAACATCCCGTAGTCGACCACGCGCGGCGGACGGCCGAACTCCACCCAGTGCGCACGGCCGGAGGCCTTGTCCCAGCCGTCGTTGGGCATCCGGATGTGGTCGGCGCGCCCGTCCTTGTCCTTGGTGGTGATCTGGGCGACCTCCACGTGGCCGGGATGGACGGCCAGCACCACGCAGTAGTGCCGCAGCTGCCGCGCCG
Source organism: Streptomyces sp. NPDC001502 (assembly GCF_042894785.1). Lineage (NCBI taxonomy): Bacteria > Bacillati > Actinomycetota > Actinomycetes > Kitasatosporales > Streptomycetaceae > Streptomyces > Streptomyces sp. NPDC001502. The sequence goes on along the minus strand of NZ_JBIAVW010000006.1, from coordinate 105,965 downwards.
GGTCCTCGCGCAGCGGCACCATGGCCAGCCAGATCTCCCCCGGCGCCGGCCGGCGGGTGCCGGCGGCGACGCGCGGGCCGCCCCGCGAGGCGTCCCACCGGCGGACCACCACGACGAAGGCGAGCGCCACCAGTCCCGCGGCCATGCTCTCGGCCGTGGCCCGGACGTTCCACACCGGGTACTCCCCGACCCTGCTCTCCGTCCACCACAGCACCCCGGCGACGAGCGCGAGCAGCGCCGCCGCCCGGACCGGTACCAGCCACCAGCCGCCGGTCCGTCGGCGCGACGCGAACAGGGCCAGCAGCAGGGCCACGGCGGCCGGGATGGCGTAGACGACGAGGTACTGGCCGAAGCCGTGGAGCTGCTGCGGCGGTGACTGCTCGGCGAGCAGATCGGGCAGCGCAAGCGGCACCGCCAGCAGATAGCCGACGGTGGGCAGGACGAACAGCACGAGCAGGAGCGCCAGGCAGCCGATACCGCCGCAGGACGTGTCGGAACGACGTGCCACAGAACCCCCAGAGCCTTTGCGGTGAAGCCCCCCGGGGCACCGACCCCGAACGCTAGCGCAGGGCCCACTCCTCGGCCAGGAGTCCCATGACGACCTCGTCCCCGAAGGCGCCGGACACGGCTCCGCCCCGGCGGGCACGGGGCCGGCCGGGGCGGAGCGGGTCACGTCGTCAGAGACGCGTGGGTACGGCTGTCGGCATCAGCCCAGGAGGGCGAGTGCCTGGTTGAGGGTCGCGGACGGGCGCATGATCGCCGCGGCCTTCGTGGCGTCGGGCTGGTAGTAGCCGCCGATGTCGGCCGGGGAGCCCTGCACCGCGACGAGCTCGGCGACGATGGTCTCCTCCTGCTCCGACAGCGTCTTGGCGACCGGCTCGAAGGCCGTGGCCAGCTCGGCGTCGTCGGTCTGCCTGGCCAGCTCCTGCGCCCAGTAGGTGGCGAGGTAGAAGTGGCTGCCGCGGTTGTCGATGCCGCCCAGCTTGCGGCTCGGCGACTTGTCCTCGTTGAGGAAGGTGCCGGTCGCGCGGTCCAGGGTGTCGGCCAGCACCTGGGCGCGGGCGTTGCCGGTGGTGGTCGCGAGGTGCTCGAAGCTGGCGGCCAGCGCGAAGAACTCGCCCAGGCTGTCCCAGCGCAGGTAGTTCTCCTTGACCAGCTGCTGGACGTGCTTCGGGGCGGAGCCGCCGGCGCCGGTCTCGAAGAGGCCGCCGCCGTTCATCAGCGGGACGACCGACAGCATCTTGGCGCTGGTGCCCAGCTCCAGGATGGGGAAGAGGTCGGTCAGGTAGTCGCGCAGCACGTTGCCGGTCACCGAGATGGTGTCCTCGCCGCGGCGGATGCGCTCCAGGGAGAAGGCGGTGGCCTCGACCGGGGAGAGGATCTTGATGGTCAGGCCCTCGGTGTCGTGCTCGGCGAGGTAGGTCTTGACCTTGGTGATCAGCTGCGCGTCGTGGGCGCGGGTCTCGTCCAGCCAGAAGACGGCCGGGACGCCGGTGGCGCGGGCGCGGGTGACGGCGAGCTTGACCCAGTCCTGGATCGGCAGGTCCTTGGTCTGGCAGGCGCGGAAGATGTCGCCGGCGGCGACGTCCTGCTCCAGGACCGTGTTGCCCGCGGCGTCGACCAGGCGGACGGTGCCCGCGGTGGCGATCTCGAAGGTCTTGTCGTGGCTGCCGTACTCCTCGGCCTTCTGCGCCATGAGGCCGACGTTCGGGACCGAGCCCATGGTGGACGGGTCGAAGGCGCCGTGGGTGCGGCAGTCGTCGACGACGACCTGGTAGACGCCGGCGTAGCTGCTGTCCGGGAGGACGGCGAGGGTGTCGGCCTCGGCGCCGTCCGGGCCCCACATGTGGCCGGAGGTGCGGATCATGGCCGGCATCGAGGCGTCGACAATGACGTCGGACGGCACGTGCAGGTTGGTGATGCCCTTGTCGGAGTCGACCATCGCGAGGGCCGGGCCCTCGGCGATCTCGGCGTCGATCGAGGCCTTGATCGCGTCGCCGTCGGGCAGCGCGCCCAGGCCGTTCAGGATGGCGCCCAGACCGTCGTTGGGCGACAGGCCGGCGGCGGCCAGGGTCTCGCCGTAGCGGGCGAAGGTCTTCGGGAGGAAGGCGCGGACCACGTGGCCGAAGACGATCGGGTCGGAGACCTTCATCATCGTGGCCTTGAGGTGCACGGAGAACAGCACGCCCTCGGCCTTGGCGCGCTCGATCTGGTCGTTCAGGAAGGTGCGCAGCGCGTCGACGTGCAGGACGGACGCGTCCACGACCTCACCGGCGAGAACCGGTACGGACTCGCGCAGCACCGTGGTGGCGCCGTCGGCGGCGACGTGCTCGATGCGCAGGGTGCCGGCCTCGGCGATGACGGTGGACTTCTCGGTGGAGCGGAAGTCGTTCTCGCCCATGGTGGCGACGTTCGTCTTCGACTCGGTGGTCCAGGCGCCCATGCGGTGCGGGTGCGTCTTGGCGTAGTTCTTGACCGAGGCGGGGGCGCGGCGGTCGGAGTTGCCCTCGCGCAGGACCGGGTTGACGGCGCTGCCCTTGACCTTGTCGTAGCGGGCGCGGATGTCGCGCTCCTCGTCGGTCTTCGGGTCGTCCGGGTAGTCCGGGAGGGCGTAGCCCTGGCCCTGGAGCTCGGCGACCGCGGCCTTGAGCTGCGGGATCGAGGCCGAGATGTTCGGAAGCTTGATGATGTTGGCTTCCGGGGTCTTCGCCAGCTCGCCGAGCTCGGCGAGGGCGTCGGCGATCCGCTGGCTCTCCTGGAGGTACTCCGGGAAGACGGCGATGATCCGACCGGCCAGGGAGATGTCACGGGTCTCGACATTCACACCGGCCGTCGACGCGTATGCCTGGATCACAGGCAGGAAGGAATACGTCGCGAGGGCCGGGGCCTCGTCAGTGTGCGTGTAGATGATGGTCGAGTCAGTCACCGGATGCTCCGCTCCACAGTCTGCGTCTCTCGTCTGCAACATTGCTCGACATCAAGATATCTCGTGATCGGGCCGCTCTGGACAGCCCCCTGCCGCCAGTCCGGGAGACGCATGTCACGCGGGCTCCGGCGGGCCCGGGAAAAGGCGAAAGCGCCGCCCCCGGCTTGTTCCCGGCCAGGGGCGGCGCTCAGGCATTCAGGCCTTGATCAGGCCCGTACGGCAGATCAGGCGGCGTAGGCCTTCGGGTCCGGGCCGTACTGGTTCGGCTGCGGCTGACCGGCGGTGGCGGTCAGGACGAGCAGCCAGATGCCACCGATGAAGGGGACGAACATGATGAAGTACCAGGCACCGGACTTGCCGAGGTCGTGCAGACGACGGACGGTGACCGCCAGCGTCGGGACGATGGTACCGAGGATGTACAGGGCCACGATGATCATGCCGGCGCCGATGACGGCGTCCAGGATCGCGAGGACGATCACGGCGGCCACCTGGAAGAGGGCGAACATCCAGTACTCCTGGCGGCGCGCGCGGCCGGAGAAGACGGCGTACTTCTTCAGGACGTCGGTGTAGTGGTTCATGAGGGTCCCCCCAGAGGACGGTGTGTTCGGCCCGTCCTGCTGGAGCAAGCCGGGGCAGAACTTATGCCCCCTTTACGGCGCGGTCAAGCGAGTTCACAAGACGCCATAATGGGAACTTTCCTTCGCTTCTCCGGCCAAACGCGCTGGTACCTGGCTTCACTTGACACCCACGGAGCGTCATTGACCACAAGGCGTGACGAAATGGGCCGTGTTCGGGAGGGACGGAAGTCCCGTCCTGGGGTGCAGGGCCACTCACAGGCGGCAAGAAGCCCGCAATGTCCGGGGTGTTCACGGACCTGTGGCACGGGAGGCGGCCAGGTCGGCTCACAGATCGTTACCTTCCTGCAGCCTGAGCCGACGCGAACCGGGGCGGAAAGGAGGATTCCATCCCCGGGTCGCGGCGGCGCACACCGTCAGCCGATGTGGAAGGAGTCCCCGTAGACCTTCCAGTCGAGCGGCGTATTGAGGTTCAGATTGCCCTTCTTCAGGAAGACCCGCTGCGCGGTGTCGACCCGGCTGGTGTCGCTGTGCGCCTCCTCCTGCTTCATCGCCCAGACCCGGGCGTCGAGGAAGGCGTTCAGGTACGTGGTCTCGTTGCCGCCCTGGGACGGGGGCTTGGCCTTGGACAGGGCCCGCTTGCGGATGTTGCGGAAGCTGGTGGAGTCACCGCCGTCGCCGTGCATGACGATGGCGTCGTAGTAGATGAACTGGCCCAGCACGCCGATCCCGTCGGCCTTGCCCTGGTTCACCGACGGGTTGAAGTAGACCCGGTCGCGCTCTCGGTCCTGGGCCTTCCTGAAGTCGGCGTCCTGGGCCGCCTTCGCCCAGTCCTTGGTGAAGTTCGGATCGAGGCCGGCGTGCGAGTCGCTGCCGTCGACCTTGCGCAGGGCGGGGAGGTACTTGGCGAGGACGTTGCCCGGCTTGATCTGCGTGTAGTACTCGACGAGGTCGAGCATGTCGCCGGTGCCGGAACAGAATCCGATGATGCCGGCCGTGTAGCCGCGGCCGTCGTCTATGTCCTCTATGTACTTGTACTGCGCCTTCCAGTCCAGCGAGGAGTTCTCCGCACTGGAGACGATCTTCATGGCGATCTCCTTCTTCGCCGGATCGTCGAGTCCTGCGGCTGCCGCCGCCGCGGTTTCCGCCGTGGGGGCGGGGGCCGCGGTGGCGTGGGCGGTGACGGGGACGGCGATCAGCGCACTGCCGAGCAGTGCGCCGATCGCCAGCATCTTGCGGCGGGGGGTGAACACAAGGCCTCCATCTGGTAGTTGAGGCGTCCCAGTTTCGTTAGGAAACTTTACTACCAGAGCTGACGGCAGCTCAATACCCGGGCGCACCCCAGGGAATGGCCCCGTCCGGTCAGAGCCAGCCGTTACGCCTGAAGCCCCGGTGGATGACGAAGCAGGCGAGCACCATGACGCCGAGGACCAGCGGGTAGCCGTACGTCCAGTGCAGTTCGGGCATGTGGTCGAAGTTCATGCCGTACACGCCGCAGACCATGGTCGGGACGGCGACGATCGCCGCCCATGCCGTGATCTTGCGCATGTCCTCGTTCTGGGCGACGGTCACCTGCGCCAAGTGGGCCTGCAGGATGGAGTCGAGGAGGTTGTCGTAGGCGCCGATCTGCTCCGTGGCCCGGGTCAGGTGGTCCGCCACGTTCCGGAAGTACGCGCGGGTCTCCGGCGGGATGACCGGTATCGGCTGCGTGGCCAGCTGCTGGAGCGGGCGGCTCAGCGGTGCCACCGCCCGCCTGAGTTCGAGGAGTTCGCGCTTGAGCTGGTAGATCCGCCCCGCGTCGCCGCGGCCGCCGTCCTCGCTGAACACCGCGGTCTCGACGGCGTCGATGTCGTTCTGCACCGCGTCCGTCACGGCGACGTAGTCGTCGACCACATGGTCGGCCATGGCGTGCAGAACGGCCGCGGGCCCGTTGGCCAGTTGGTCCGGGGCGGCCTCCAGCTCCTCGCGGACCGGGCCCAGCGTGCCACGGCCGCCGTGCCGGATGGTGATGATGAAGTCCTGGCCGGTGAAGGCCATCAGCTCGCCGGTCTCCACCACCTCGCTGGTCGCGGTCAGCTCCTCGTGCTCCACGTAGCGCACGGTCTTGAAGACGGAGAACAGGGTGTCGTCGTAGCGCTCCACTTTGGGGCGCTGGTGCGCGTTCACGGCGTCCTCGACCGCGAGGGGGTGCAGGCCGAACAGCTCGGCGAGCCCGGCCAGCTCCGACCGCGCCGGCTCGTGCAGGCCGATCCAGACGAAACCGTCACCCGTCTTGCGGACCCGGCGCAGCGCCTCCTCGACCTCCGCGCAGTCCTCCTGCCGGACACCGTCCCGGTAGATCACGCAGTTGACCACCGCACTGCCGAGCGGGGAGCGGGCCGGGTGGCTGAGGTCGACGGCCCGCCGGTAGCTGCGCCGCACGACCCGGCGCAGGTTGCTGAACATGGACAAGGCGTACTCCCCTTCGGCGGATCAGCGGCCAGTCTGCCATCGCCACCGGAACGCCTGCGTCCGGGCTCACCGCCCCGGGGGAACTCCGCCGTCCGCGTCAGACCTTGTCGATGAACACGCTCGTCGACTTCACCCGCGCCGTGGCCCGCGCGCCCACTTCCAGCCCGAGCTCCTCCACCGCCTCGCGCGTCAGCAGTGACACGATCCGGTGAGGTCCCGCCTGGATCTCCACCTGCGCGTCGACCGTGCCGAGCTTCACCCCGGTGACGATGCCGGGGAAGGCGTTGCGGGCCGAGGTGTACGGGGCCTCCTCGCCCTCGGCGCCCTCCTGTGCGGCCTCGACGCAGAAGGCGGCCAGGTCGGGCCCGTCCACCATCCGCCGTGTGCCCTCGCGGTGGGTCGGGAACCGGTCGGCATCCGCCCAGCGCCGGGCCGTGTCGACGCTGACGCCGAGCAGCCGGGCCGCCTGGCCGATCGTGTAGGACTCCATGGGCCGCAGCTTAGGGGGTGTGTTGCGGATCATTACGGATCGGGCCGGGCCGGGCCACAGGGGCGGGTCACGCGGCCGGGTGGCGGAGCGACTCGCGGGCCGCCGCCGCGATCACTTCCGCGACCGTCGACAGCGCGGGCGAGTCGAGCCTCCACTGTTGCCAGTAGAGGGGGACGTCCATCGGCCGCAACGGCTCCAGCAGCACCAGCTGTCCCGTCCGCACCAGCGGTCTCGACTGCTGCTCCGGCACCAGCCCCCACCCCAGCCCCGCGACCACCGCGTCCCGGAACCCCTCCGATGTCGGTATGTAGTGCCGTACCGGCCCTGCCCCGGCCGCCGGGTCCCCCGTCAGCGCGCGGACGAAGGCGTCCTGGAGGTCGTCCTTCCGGTCGAACACGATCGTCGGCGCCTCGCGCAGGTCCCGCTCCGGCTCCCCCGTCAGGTACCGGGCCGCGAACGCGGGGCTCGCCGTCGGCAGGTACCGGACCAGTCCCAGCATCCGTACGCTGCACCCGGCCACCGGGTCGGGCGAGGAGGTCACCGCCGCCATCACCTGACCCTCCCGCAGCAGCGCCGTCGTATGGGACTCGTCCTCGCGGTGGAGCTCGATGCAGACCGGCGGATCCTGCGGCACCCGCGCGAGCGCGGGCAGGAACCAGGTGGCGAGGGAGTCCGCGTTCACCGCGATCGGCAGCCGCACCGGGCCCGTCCCGTCGGACATCCCCAGCTCGGCGCGCGCGTCGCGCTCCAGGCGCGCCAGCTGCCGGGCGAAGCGGATCACCACCTCCCCGGATTCGGTCGCCCGCACCGGCTTCGTCCGCATCAGCAGCACCCGCCCGGTCCGCTGCTCCAGCGCCTTGACCCGTTGGCTGACGGCGGAGGGGGTCACGTGCAGGGCGGCCGCCGCCGCGTCGAAGGTGCCCTCGTCCACCACGGCGAGCAGCGTGCGTACCTGGTCCAGCGGAAGCTCGTCCATCACAATCGCTAAGGGTACGTAAAAATCTTTAGCTGTACTGAATCGGCCTGCCTGCCTACCGTCGGGGTCATGAACTACGGCATCGTCACCGCGGCCCTGGCCGGCTTCGGCAGCGGACTCTCCCTCATCGTCGCCATCGGCGCGCAGAACGCCTTCGTCCTCCGCCAGGGCGCGCGCCGCCACGCGGTCCTCGCCGTGGTCGCCATCTGCGCCGTGTCCGACGCGGTCCTCATCTCCCTCGGCGTCGCCGGCGTCGGCGCCTTCGTCACCGCCTGGCCGACCGCGCTGACGGTGGTCGGGCTGGCCGGAGGCGGGTTCCTGATCTGCTACGGAGTCCTGGCCGCCCGCCGGGTGCTGCGGCCCACCCCCGGCGCCGCCCTCACCACGGAGGGGGCGACGAGCGGGTCCGCCCGCCGGGCCGTGCTGACCGCTCTGGCCATGACCTGGCTCAACCCGCACGTCTACCTGGACACCGTGCTGCTCCTCGGTTCCCTCGCCGCCGACCGCGGCGACCTGCGGTGGGCCTTCGCCATCGGGGCCGTGCTGGCCAGCCTGACCTGGTTCGCCGGTCTGGGCTACGGGGCCCGGCTGCTGAGCGGCCTGCTCGCCCGCCCGGCCGCCTGGCGGGTTCTGGACGGGCTCGTCGCTGCGACCATGGTCACCATGGGCGGCCTGCTCCTGGCCCGCGCCTGAGGGCTGTCTTGTCGGTCGGGCCGGATCGGCAGGACGCCCCCCGGCTCGCATGTCGGCGCCGGGCACCCGCCGCGGCCCGGGCATAGTGCTGGTGCCGCCGACCCGATCCCCTGGAGACCGCCGTGCCCGACCGTCCCTCCCCGCTCGTGTCCGCCACCGGGGTCGTCCTGGACACGCGTGGGCGGGTCCTCGTACTGACCGCCCCGGGCCGGACGGACCCGGAGCTTCCGGGCGGCGCGGTCCAGGACACGGAGACCCCGGAGGAAGGGCTGGCCCGCGCGCTGCGGGAAGGGCTGGGCCTCGCCCGGCCGGCCGGGCGGCTGCTGGCGGTGGACTCCCGGCCGCCGGGCCCGGCCGGCCCGCCCGGCCGCTCCCTGGTCGTGCACGTCCACCTCGTCGGCCCGCTCCCGCCGTCGGAGGCCGCGGCGATCTCCTTCCCCGCCGGGGCGACGACCGAGGCCCGCTGGCTCCCGCCGGAGGCGGCCTGTGCGCTGTTGCCCGCCCGTACCGCGCCCCGGCTGCGCGCCGCACTGGCCGCCCTGCACACCGGCTCCTTCGCCCACCTGGTCGACGGGGTGCCCCAGCCGGGCTCCCCGGCCGGTCTGGACCCGGCCCGGCGGGTGGCCCTGGAGCACGCGGGCACCCTCGACCCGGCCAGCCACCGGGCCAGCCGTCCCAAGGCGGTGACCGCGGCGAGCGTGCTGTTCACCGGCTCCGACGGCCGGATCCTGCTGGTGCAGCCCGCGTACGGCAGATCCGACCGCTGGAACCTGCCCGGCGGCGGCATCGACAGCGACCTCGGCGAGATCCCGCGCGCCGCCGCCCGGCGGGAGGTCCACGAGGAGCTCGGCCTCGACCTCGCCCCGGGCCGGCTGCTCGCCGTGAACTGGTCCCACAAGCCCGGCCGTCCGGCCCGTATCCGGTTCCTCTACGACGGCGGCGTCCTCGACGCCCCCGCCCTCGCCCGGATCCGGCTGGACCGGGCCGAGCTGCTCCAGTGGCGCACCGTCACCTCCGCAGAACTCCCCGGCCTGGTCAAACCCGCCCTGCGGCGCCAGATCACCGCCTGCCTGGCCGCCCGCGCCGCGGGCACCGGCCCGCTGGAACTCCACGCGGGCCGCCCCTGAACCGCGGGCCCGGACGCCGCCGCGCCGGGCCGCGGCGGCGGGGTTACCGTCGGCGGCATGGACGGTGATCGCCGACGGTGGCGCCAGTGCTTGCTCGGCGGGGCGGTGTTCGCCGTGTGCATGGCGGGCACCACGCTGCCCACCCCCCTGTACGGGCTCTACCAGGAGAAGTTCGGGTTCTCCGAGCTGGTGGTGACCGTCGTGTACGCCGTGTACGCCTTCGGGGTGATCGGCGTACTGCTGCTGGCGGGCAACGCCTCGGACACCGTCGGCAGGCGGCCCGTACTGCTGGCCGGCCTGGCCTTCTCGGCGGCGAGCGCCGTCTGTTTCCTGTGCGCCACCGGCATGGGCTGGCTGTACGCGGGCCGGCTGCTGTCGGGACTGTCCGCCGGACTGTTCACCGGGGCCGCCACGGCCTACGTGATGGAACTGGCGCCGGGCGGCGGTGCCTCGCGGGCCACGTTCGTGGCGACGGCCGCCAACATGGGCGGGCTGGGCTGCGGCCCGCTGCTCGCCGGGGTGCTCGCGCAGTACGCCGCCTGGCCGCTGTACCTGCCGTTCGCCGTGCACCTCGCGCTGGTGGCGGTCTCGGCCGTCGTCCTGGCGCGGCTCCCCGAGACCGTGCGCGACCGGCAGCCGCTGAGTGCGGTGCGACCGCAGCGGCCCGGCCTGCCCGCGCAGGTGCGGTCGGTGTTCGCGCCCGCGGCGATCGCCTCGTTCGTGGGCTTCGCGCTGTTCGGGGTGTTCACCTCGGTCAGCCCGGCCTTCCTCGCGCAGTCCCTGGACGTGCACAACCGCGCGGTGAGCGGGCTGATCGTCGCGCTGGCCTTCTTCGCCTCGACCGCCGGGCAACTGGCGGTCGGCCGGGTGGGGGTGAGCCGGTCGCTGCCGCTGGGCTGCGCGGGGCTGCTCGCCGGGCTGGCGCTGCTCGCGGGCGCGCTGTGGTGGGACCTGCTGGCGCTGGTGGTGGCGAGCGCCGTCGTCGGCGGGGTCGGGCAGGGGCTGGCGTTCCGCGGGGCGCTGGCCACGGTGGCCGCGGCCTCGCCGCCGGACCGGCGCGCGGCGGTGATCTCGATGCTGTTCGTGGTGGCGTACACGGGCATCTCGCTGCCGGTGATCGGGGTGGGGCTGCTGGTGGGCCCGATCGGTCTGGAGGGTGCCGGGCTGGTGTTCATCGCCTGCATGGCCGTCCTGGTCACGGCCGCGGCCGGCTATCTGCTGCGCAGGCCCGCGCGGGCGAGCGCCTGAGCGCGTACCCGCGTACGCGGGGCCCCGTACGGCGACCGCCGCGCGTCACCCCGGCCGGCCCCGGCCGCTCAGCTCGTCGCCGAGCGGGCTGCGGCGGTAGAGGACCTGCCGCCCGTCGCGCGCGCGGGAGACGAGGCCGGTGGCGTACAGCACGCCCAGGTGCTGGGACACGGCGCTCGCGGTGACCCCGAGACGGCGGGCCAGCTCGACGGTGGGCAGTGGCTCGTCGAGCAGGCCGAGCAGTCTCGCCTTGGGCGCGCCCAGCAGGGACACCAAAGCGGCCGTCCCGGCGACGGGCTCGCGCACCCAGAGGGTCGCCACGCCGCGGCTCGGGTACGCCAGCGTCGGCGCCTCCTCGGGACTGACCGGGGGTGCGGGCTTGTGCGCGAACACCGACGGTACGAGGAGCAGCCCGCGGCCGGACGCCACGACGCGGTGCCGGCTGACCATCTGTCCGATGTGCAGCACGCCGTCGTGCCACCGCAGGTTCGGGTGGATGTCGGCGAAGAGGAGGCGGGCTCCGCCCATGGCCAGCTGCCGCGCGCGGTAGGTCATGTCGGCCTCCAGCAGGAGGCGCATCCGCGGCCACATCGGCCGGACGGCGGCCTCCCAGTACCGGCGCAGCAGCGCGCAGAGGTCGTCGCGGAGTGCGACGACGGGCCCGTCGTCGGGGGCGAGGGCGGCGAGCAGCGGGGCGGGGAGCGGGTCCGGGGCGTGCGCGGCCAGGAGGTCGCGGCGGACCAGGCCGGGGGGCGTCCGGCCGACGGTGGCCAGTTCCTCCTCGAAGGAGGGGGCGAAGCTCGCGGGCCGCGGGGTGAGGAAGTCGGGCAGGGTGCGCCGTACCGCGACCACGGACATCAGCAGCTCGGTGTCGAGCCCGTCGAGTGCGTCCAGTGCGCCGAGGACGGACCTGCGCCACGGGAGGTGCAGGGCGGAGAGCCCCGGCTCGCGCAGCACGCGCAGGCTGAGCACGGTCTCGTACAGGGGGGAGAGCGCGAACCGGGTGTCGGCGAGGTCCTCGACGCCGAGCTCGAAGCTGATCATCAAGGCATACGCTACATCGATTGTCGCGGGCGGTGACGTGCCGTGAACTCCCCTCATGACAACTCCCCGCATGACGGACGCCGTTCACCGGGGGTCCGGGATGAGCCGCCGGCTGCTCCTGCTCCTCACCCTGACCTGCGCCGTCGGCGTGGGCACCGTCTACTTCCCGCAGGCGGTCAGCCCGCTGGTCGTCACGGCCCTGCACGTGTCGCCCGGCTCCGCCGGCCTCGTGGTGACCGTGGTCCAGATCGGCTACACGGCCGGGATCTTCCTGCTGGTGCCGCTCGGCGACCGGCTCCCGCACCGCCCGTTCCTCGTCTCCCTGCTCGCCCTGACCGGCGCCGGCCTGCTGGCCGCGGGCTGCGCGCCGGGGCTGGCACCGCTCCTGGCCGCCTCGGCCGTCGTCGGTGTGACGACCGTGGCCGCGCAGGTCATCGGTCCGCTGGCGGCCGGGCTGGTGGCCGCCGACCGCCGGGGAGCCGTACTGGGCACCTTGCTGAGCGGTTCGACCGGCGGCATGCTGCTGGCCCGCACCTTCGGCGGGACGCTCGGTGAACGGCTGGGGTGGCGGGCCCCCTACCTGGCGGCCGGGGCCGTGGCCCTGCTGCTGGCTGTCGTCCTGGCCCGTGCCCTGCCGGTCACGACCCCGACCTCGCGCCGGCCGTACGCGGCGCTGCTGGCCGAGCCGCTGCGCCTGCTGCGCACCGAGCCGGAACTGCGCCGCTCCTGCCTCTACCAGGCGGCGGTCTTCGGCGCCTTCTCGGCGGTCTGGACGTGCCTGGCGCTGCTGCTCACCGGCCCGGCCTACGGCCTGGGCGCCGACGCGGTGGGGATGCTCGCCCTGGTGGGCGCGGTGACCATGCTGTGCACCCCGTACGCAGGGCGTCTGGTGGACCGCACGGGAGCGGACCGGGTGAATCTCGGCTGCCTGCTCGGGGTCCTCGTCTCGGCCGCGGTCCTCGCGGCGGGCGCCGGCGGCGGGGCGGCGGGACTGGCCGCGCTGGCGGGCGGCACGCTGCTGCTCGACGTCTCGATGCAGTCCGGCACGGTCGCCAACCTGGCCCGGGTGTACGCCGTTCGGCCCGGTGCCCGCAGCCGGCTCAACACCGCGTACATGACCTGCGCGTACCTGGGCGGCAGCGGCGGGTCCTGGCTGGGCGTGCGGATCTACGGCCGGGCCGGCTGGCAGGGCGTGTGCGCGCTCGTGGCCCTGCTCGCCGTGATCGCCCTGGCCCGGCATCTCGCGGCGCCGCCGAGCGCACGACAGGCGGGGGGCGATGGGCGGGGCCTCTCGGTGCCGGTCGGCATCGGTGGCCCGCCCACCGCCGCCCCGCCTGTCGGATCAGCCGGTCGAACGGTGTGACGGTGGTGCGACGGATCAGACCGCCGGAACCGGGTAGGTCGGGTACTCGACGCCGGACACGTGCTGGACCACACGGATGACCTGGCAGGAGTAGCCGAACTCGTTGTCGTACCAGAGGTAGAGGATGGCGTTGTCGCCGTCCACCTTGGTGGCGCCCGCGTCGACGATCGAGGAGTGGCGCGAACCGACGAAGTCCATGGAGACCGCGTCGGGAGCCGTGGTGAAGTCGATCTGGCGCTTGAGCGGCGAGTGCAGCGAGACGTCGCGGAGGTAGTCGAGGACCTCTTCGCGGGTGGTCTCACGGCCCAGGCGCAGGCTCAGGATGGCGATCGAGACGTCCGGGACGGGGACGCGGATCGAGCTGCCGGTGATCGGCGCCTTGAGGTCCGGCAGCGCCTTGGCGACGGCGGAGGCGGCACCGGTCTCGGTGATGACCATGTTCAGCGGCGCGGAGCGGCCACGACGGTCGGCCTTGTGGTAGTTGTCCAGCAGGTTCTGGTCGTTCGTGAACGAGTGGACGGTCTCCACGTGACCGCGCAGGACACCGTACTCGTCGTCCATGGCCTTGAGCGGCGGGACGATCGCGTTGGTGGTGCAGGAGGCGCAGGACAGGATCTGCTCGTCCGGCTTGATGGTGTCGTGGTTGACGCCGTGGACGATGTTCGGGACGTCGCCCTTGCCCGGGGCGGTCAGCACGACCTTGTCGATGCCGGGGCGCAGGTGCTTGGACAGACCCTCGCGGTCGCGCCACTTGCCCGTGTTGTCGATGAGGATGGCGTCCTTGATGCCGTGCTCGGTGTAGTCCACCTCGGACGGGTCGTTCGCGTAGATCACCTTGATGGCGTTGCCGTTGGCGATGATCGTGCTGTTCGCCTCGTCGACGGTGATCGTGCCCTGGAACTGGCCGTGGATCGAGTCGCGGCGCAGCAGCGAGGCGCGCTTGACGATGTCCTGGTCGCCGCCCTGGCGGACGACGATGGCGCGCAGGCGCAGACCGTTGCCGGAGCCGGCCTTCTCGATCAGCAGGCGGGCGACGAGGCGGCCGATACGGCCGAAGCCGTACAGGACGACGTCGCGGCCGTCGCCACGCTCGATCTTGTTCGCGCCGGTGGCGCCGGCGACGGCCTCGGCGGTGAACTCGGCCACCGAGAGGCCGCGGTCGTCGCTCTTGTACTCCGCGGCGAGCATGCCGATGTCGATCTGGGACGGGCCGAGATCGAGGGTGGTGAGCACCTGCAGGAACGGCAGCGTCTCGGTGACCGAGAGCTCCTCACCGTCGATCTGCCGGGCGAATCGGTGGGTCTTGAGGATGCTGACCACCGACTTGTTCACCAGGGAACGGCTGTGGAGCAGGATCGTGACGTCCCGCTCCCGGTGCAGCTTCCCGATGATCGGGATCATCGACTCCGCGATCTCCTCGCGGTTCTTCCAGCTGGTGAACGAGTCCTCATTGACAGTCACAGGATTATCTTTCGAGCTAGGCGGTGCTCATATGCTAACCCGCCGCCATTTTGGTCACTTAAGCGGTACCCACCGTGCCGGGAACGGGCACTATGTGACATGAATTTGTACGTTTTTTCAATGGTTTGCCGCCGGAACGTGCCTCAGAACCTGCCGCGGAGCCTCATGCCGAGCGGGCGGCCGTCCGGGTCGACGAGCAGGTGGTGCAGCGGGGTCGCGAGCATCCGCCGGGTCGCGGGCAGGTCCGGGGACACGTAGCGGCGCAGCCGTCCGGGCGGCCGCGGACCGGGCCGGCCGCCCGCGTACCAGGCGTCCAGAGCTGCCGCGCTCGCGGCGAAGGCATCGAAAGCGGACACCGGGTCGCACAGCTCGTCCGCCGCCCCGGCCTCGGTGTGCTCGCACATGAGCTCCAGGCGCAGCTCGCGGGCGAAGGCCCGCGCGCCGTCCCCCAGCCCTCCCGGATCGGCCGGCGGCCGCGGGTCCGGCCGCTCGTCGTACACGGCGCAGCCCAGCTCGGAATCGTGCGTCCACGAACGGAGGTTGATGTTGTCGGAGCCGACCGAGGCCCACACGTCGTCGATCACGCACACCTTGGCGTGGACGTAGACCGGTGTTCCCGCCCGGTTCTCCAGGCCGTACACCGCGACCCGGTCGCCGCCGGCCCGGCGCAGCTCGTCCAGGGCCGTGATCCGCCCGATCAGGTTCATCGGCCCGGTGAGCGGGCCGTCCTCCTCCGGGACGGTGGGGACGACCCCGATCAGCCGCAGCCCCGGGTGATCGCCCAGTGCCCGGGCGAAGCGGTCCACCACCTTGGGCGACCACAGGTACTGGTCCTCCAGGTAGATCAGCGCCCGGGCCCGCCGTACGGCCTTGGTGTACCCGCGGGCGATGCTGCGCTCGCCGTCGGGGGCGAAGGGGTAGCCGGACAGCAGCCGGTTCGGATAGGTCCGCAGCAGTTGGACGGTGTGGGGGCCGCAGGACGCCGGATCGGGTGTCTGCGGCGGCAGCCGGTCCGCGCTGACGTCCTCGCGGTGCATCAGCTCCCGCAGGCGGGTGAGCGGGCTGCGGCTGAGCGGGGCCGGATCCTCCCAGCGCTCGCGGAAGACGGCCTCGACGTCGCCCACGACCGGCCCGCGCAGGGCGAGCTGGACGTCGTGCCACGGCGGGTGTGGCCCGTAGGCGGCGGCGAGGGAGAGCGACTGGCGGTCGCCCTGGTGCGAGGCGTCGTCGTTGCGGTTGTGACAGAGGTCGATCCCGCCGACGTAGGCGATGTCCGACTCCGGACGGCCGGGGTGGCGCAGCACCACCAGTTTCTGGTGGTGGGAGCCGCCGGGCCGCACCCTCATGTCGAGCAGGCACTCACCGCCGGCCCGCGCAAGTTCCTTGCCGAAGCGGAGGTTCTCCTTTTCGCTGAAGTGAAGGCTGTCCAGGTGGGACCGCCACAGCAGGCCCTTGACGATGACGCCTCGCTCGGCCGCCCGGCACAGGACGGAGCCGACCTCCGTGCCGGGTCCGTCGAGCCGCTCGTCGGGATCACCGCGCCAGTCGGTGAACAGGAGCAGATCGCCCGGGCCCATCGCGCGGACGGCCGCCAGGAGCTCCGCGAAGTACACGGCTCCGTGGACCAGGGGCCGTACGTGGTTCCCCCGGGACCAGGCCGCGCCGTCCGGGCGGCGCCGGTCCAGGCGTGTCGCCGGGTTGCCCCGTTCACCGGAATCCAGAAGCCAGTCGGCGCGCGTCATCTCTCCGGCCCTCCGATCGCGCTGGAGTACCGCAGTCCCAGGCTAGCCGTATCCGCGGGGCACGGCCCCCGGGCCGGGACGCGCTCAGCGCACGGGTTCGGCCGCGGCCCCGCGGGCCGGGCCCGGCCGGGCGGCGGCCTCGCGGGGCCGGCCGGTCCCGCGGAGGACCACGTCGGCCATCCGCCGCTCGGGGCCGCTCCGGCGCAGGTAGCGGTAGCCGAGGAAGGCCGCCGGTCCGAAGAACACCTGGGCCGGGATGAGGGCCGGCGCATGGTCGGTGACCGCGGCGAGGACGTGCAGCGTGGCGACCGGGGCCACCGCGCCGAAGAGGGTGACGAGCGCGATGCCGGTCCGCAGCCCCGGCTTCCCGTACGCCTTGTAGGCGGTGGTGGTGAACAGGGCGTACGCCAGCAGGTCGCCCATGCCCACCACCGCCCCCAGGTCCTCGCCGATGCGCAGGCCCGCGGCGGGGGCGTACGGATACCCCTGGATGGCGTCGGACAGCTGCTGGGTGAGCGGTACGACCCAGGCGAAGAAGGCGTCGTACGCGGTGAGCGCGAGCAGGAACCACGCGACGTTCTTCAGCCGCATACCGCCCTGCACGTTGAGGTTCGTGGCGGAGACGACGATCAGGGCGACGACGACGCTGTTCGCCACCCAGTACGGCGGCGCGGTCTCGCCGAAGGCCAGGTGCGAGACGAGGACGCTCGTGATCAGGACGGCGATCAGCGCCCAGCGCAGCCGGCCGTTCCCGATCACGGGCTGGTAGCCGACGGACAGTCCGCCCGCGAAGACGAGGGCGAGCACCACCGGGAGGACCGCTCCGGGCAGCGTCAGGTAGATGTACGGCAGCGCCAGGACGAAGCCCATCATCATGAAGATGTCGCTGCCGTTGAAGACGCCGACGGGCGGCCTCGGGGTGCGTACGGCACGGAAGTAGGCGATCGCACCGGCGCACACCCCGACCGCCAGGGCGATGGTGACCGCGAGCTGGAAGAAGACGCTCATGCGTGGCTCCGGGTGAAGGTGTGCTCCGACAGGTCGCAGCGGAGGGGGAAGAGGCGCGCGGCCTCCTCCGCGTCCACCGGCAGGACCGTGACGCGGGCGTCGATGTCCCGGGCCCGCAGCCGCTCGGTCACCTCCGCCTCGGTGACCTCCTTGGAGGCGACCTCCACGTGGAGCCGGCCGTCGGCCCCGGTCCCAGCCCGGTGGCGCAGCGGGAACGGCAGGCCGGGGGTGCCGTCCAGCGCCTCCAGGATGTCGCGCGGGGTCACGATGCCGTCGACGGTGCGGTGCAGTGTGCCCGCCTTGCCGAGGATGTGGGAGACGGCGGGCACGGCCGCCAGCTCGCAGTCCGGTTCGCCGTCCAGGGTGCGGACCACGTCACCGGTGTTGTACCGCAGGACCGGCATGCACTCCCGGTAGGGGAAGTAGGGGGTGACCGTCAGTTCGCCGAGCCGGCCGGGGCCGGCGGGCTCACCGGTCACCAGGTCGAGCACCTCGGTGTAGCCCATGTTGGGGTCGATGTGCAGGTGCCGAGCGCTGCAGGTGCGGCCGCCGACCGGCAGCAGTTCGGTCATGCCGAAGGCGTCGCCGACGGTCGGGGCGCCGAAGGTCTCGCGCAGGGCGTCCGACAGGCTCCGCGACAGCATCTCCCCGCCGGCGTAGATCGCGCGCAGCGCGAAGTCGCCGGGTCCGCAGCCGCGTTGCCGGGCGGCGGTGACCATCTGCCCGAGGTAGCTGGGGTTGCCGGTGAGGATGGTGGGCCGGGTGCCACCGACCGCGGTGAGCAGGTGCTCGACGGACTCGTCCGGCGGGATCTGTCCCACGACGTGGCACGAGGCGTTGGCGAGCCGGCACACCTCGACGTCCTCCTGCACGGCGGCCGTCGCCCTGGAGCTGAGGTTGATCTGCATCCGGTCGCCGGGCCCGAGATCGCCGCGCAGCACCAGGGACAGCGCGATCAGCGCGGGCCACAGTTCCATCTCGTAGCGGGAGAGCCAGATCTGCACGGGGCGGCCGGTGGTACCGGTCGTCTGGGTCGCGAGGTAAGGGGTACCGCACAGGAAGTCGGCGGGGCGTTCGACGAGGTCGGCCTTGCGGGTCACCGGGATCCCGGTGAGCGTCGCGGCGCTCACGCCGTCGAGGTCGATGCCGGCGAGCCGCTCCCGGTAGAAGGGGGAGTGCCTGGCGAGCCTGCGTACGGTCCGCCGGAGCGCACGGTCCTGCAGGTCCCTGCGCTCCTCGGGATCCGCGAACGGTCCGTCGGCCAGTTCGTCGACGTCGTCGCCGAGCGAGCCGAACTCCTCCAGGGTGAGGAGGGCGTCGGCGACCAGTCGCTCGACGGCCCGTACGTTCAGCCGCCGGCCGAACACCATCGCCATGGCCACCCGTACCTGGCGGACACCGGTCTCCAGCACTCATACCTCCCTGGGGCGTGGCGGAGGGGTGGGAGCGACGCGCCGCTCCCACCCCTCACTTCTTCGTCAGCTGGCGGAACAGGTGGCGAAGAAGACCGCCGTCATGGCGCCCATGACGTACTTGAACTGCTTGGCGCTCGTCTTGATCGCGCTCATCGGATCCTCCTTGTTCGTTCCGGGCGGACGGTCCCTCAGGCTCCTCCGAAGTCGCCGTAACGTTCCGTCACTTGGACGAGAACACAATGGCGCGATCGCATCGCACGGGCAATGATCTGGTCCATTCAACGGACCGGTGAACGGGGGAAGGCACCACCGATACCTCCGACGAGCCGGTACGAACGGGGAGTTCTGGTTCCGTCCGACCGATGGGGCCAGGCGTGAAAGGGGGACCGCCCATGGCCAGATCCGGCGCAGAGGGGCGGGGCGTACTGGAAGGTGCGTTCGCGTTGATGGAGGTGCTCGCCGAGGGCGAGGAAGTCGGGCTGACCCGCCTGGCGACGGACGCGGAGCTGCCGAAGGCCACCGCCCACCGGCTGCTGGGCCAGCTGGTGGCCCTGGGCGCGGTGCAGAGCCGCTCCGGCCGCTACCGGCTCGGGGCGAGGGCCTTCCGCCTGGGACAGGCATGGCACCCGGCGCGGGCTCTGCGCGCGGCCTCGGCCCGGCCGCTGCGTGAGCTCGCCTCGGCGAACGGCCGGCTGACCCTCAGCCTGTCGGTCGCGGAGGCGGGACAGACGATCGTCGTCGCGGGTCTGCGCGGCGAGGCGGACGAGGTCTTCGCGCTGAGACCGGGCGTCGTGCTGCCGCCCGGGAGCGCGGCCGAGCTGATCCTGGCGGCTTCCGCCCCGGTGGCGGAGCCGCCCGGGGGGCGGACGGCGGCCTCCTGGGCCCGTGAGGTCGCCCAGGCCAGGGAGCAGGGGCTCGCCTTCCGGTACGGGGAGTGCGTGAGCTCGCTCTCGTGCGTGTCGGCGCCGGTACTCTCCGCGTCCGGGCAGGTGGTCGCCGCCGTGGCGGCGACCAGCCCGGACGCCGGGCAGATCGCCCCGCTGGGCGGGTCCGTGGCCCGGGCGGCGGCGATGATCAGCGCAAACCTGGCCCGACGGCCGGCCACCGGTGCCCGGCCGCAGCGCGAGTGGCCCGCCCTCCCTCCGGGCCCCCGGGCCGCGCACCCCGCCCTGGCGGGTCCGCGCTAGGGCGCCCCCGGGCGACGAGGGCGGCCGTTCCGGATTCCTCCGGAACGGCCCCCTCCTGCGGCCGGAGTGCCGACGGAGGGTGATCGTGCCACGCTGAATCGGGGGAACGCCGACTCCGGTGCGCCGGATCGGCTCTGCCACCGAGGAGACCGACATGGCCAGTGACGCCGGCAGGGCCCGGACCAGTCCATCGCAGCCCAGCGCCTGGTCTGCGCCCACATCGGGTACGACCATCACGGCAGGTGCTCTGATGGTCTTCGCGGGTGCCATGGCGATCTTCGAAGGGATCGCGGCCCTCGCCAGGGACGACCTGTTCGTCGTGACGCGGCACTACGTGTTCGAGTTCAGCGTGACGGGCTGGGGCTGGGTTCACCTGATCGTGGGCATCGCCCTCGTCCTCGGCGGCTGCGCCGTTTTCACCGGAGCCCTGTGGGCGCGCTTCTTCGGCGTGGCCATCGCCGGTCTCGGCGCGATCGCCAATTTCCTGTGGCTGCCGTACTACCCGTGGTGGGCCGCGATCCTGATCGCCGTCAACCTCTTCGTGGTCTGGGCGCTGTGCGCGGGCATGCAACGGGAGGCCGACGCGAGCATGACCACCTGACCTCGGCCGCAACACCCCGGGAAGGTCGGAAAACGAGCGAAGGGCCGCTTCGGATTGCTCCGAAGCGGCCCTTCGACCTACGACTCTCACGAGTCGGGACGACAGGATTTGAACCTGCGACCCCTTGACGCCCGGAAGCTGACGCCCAGTCCTGCCTGTCCGTCGAGTTCCAGGTCAGGGGTTCTGTGTCCCGGCATGTGCGCGTGGATGTGGCAGCTCGGTGCCGAGGCAAGGCCGGACGAAAGCGTGATGGAGGGGCCTGCACGTGATCGACACTGGCGACATCGACGTCTTCCTCGGCCTGGACGTCGGCAAGGGCGAACACCACGCCACCGCCGTCACTCCGGCCGGCAAGAAGGCTTTCGACAAACGGTTACCCAATCGGCGCCCTGCCGCTGGCGGTTGCGAGGGACATGGGCTGCCCGGTTGCCTACCTTCCCGGGCTGACGACGCGGAGGGCGCGATGCCCCACACTCTGCGGGCCATCGACGGCGAGGACGAGACCATCGCGGAGCTGCAGATGATCGTCGGGTTCGACGACGACCTGGCCGGCGAAGCTACCCGAGTTGCCAACCGGCTGCACGGCCTGCTGACGCAGATCCATCCGTCGTTGGAGCGGGTGCTGGGGCCACGGTTACAGCACCCGGCCGTCCTGACGCTGCTGGAGCGGTGCGGGGCACCGGCCCAGATCCGCAAGGCAGGCCGGCGGCGGCTGGTCACGCGGTTACGGCCGAAGGCACCGAGGATGGCTGAGCGGCTGGCCGAGGAGATCTTCACCGCCCTGGACGAGCAGACCGTCGTCGTTCCGGACACCGAGGCGGCAGCGCTGATCGTCCCGAGCCTGGCCGGATCCCTGGCCGCAGTCCTTGACCGGCGCAAACTCCTGGCCGGACGAATCGAGGAACTCCTGGAGGCTCACCCTCTTTCGAAGGTCCTGACGTCCACGCCGGGAGTCGGCGTCAGGACCGGAGCCCGCATCCAGGCCCTGCTCTGCCTCGCCAGACGTCGGGCAGACGTCCTCTTCGCGATGCTCCGCGACGGAACCTTCTACGAATCCAGGCCTACGGCCGCGGTCACATGACAAGCGGCTCAGCCAGGAGTACGACCCGATCGGCCTCGACATCGAAGCCGAGCACAGGATGGCCATAATCACCCTCCGGATCCATCAGAACCGGCCTGCCCAAGCATCGCCCGATCTCCCGGAAGAAACCGCAGAACACATCAAGTCGCTCCTGCCCCTGCAATTCCCGCAGGTCAACGTCGAAGTCGATGACCTCGTCGTCCTTGAAACGGAAGATCGCCAGAACATCGGGAGTCGGCCAGACCCGCAGCTCCGGGCACTCGGCGTCCGCCGGGCCGGACAGCACGGTCTTCGCCCGAGGCACCGGCAGCACCGTCTCGCCTTCGGAGTACTGGCACTTCCAGCCCCTCGCCTCGACAAGATCGAGAACCGCCTGCCAGCCCTCCACCGAACAATCCGGGACGCGCACGTCCGGCAGCGACCCCATCAGGTCCGGGTCGAAGAAACAGCTCACGTCATCCCACAGAAGATCAGCCACACCGCCATGCTGCCCGGCTACCCGATCCGACGCAGCCCCGTTTCCCTTGGCCAAAGAGACAGCGGCCCCCACGCGTCACCAGAGCCTCCAGGAGGCTTCGCGTCCCCGCAACCGGATCGTTGATCAGCGGGGGACAACCACCTGCCTAGTGGATCTACACGACGCCAGGTAAGGCATGTCACAGCAGCATCGCCGACGGACTGGCCGCCCTTTGACGTCTGACCGGCCCAAGGCGTCGACTGGAAGGAGGGAGTCCCTCGCGTTGACGTAAGGCGGGCACGATGAGGCAGAGCATTGGCATTGGCTGGCAGCCGCGCCGGCGACCCTGCCGCGATCTTCAACCGCGGCTCCCTGCACAGTGCCCGTGGCGACGAAGAGCAGTCACGTCAGCTGCACCAGGTAATGGCGGACTCCAACGGCCTCCTCGCGGGAGATGCCTGCTATGCCCTTGGGCTGTCATACAAGAAGCAGGGGCAAGGCAACGCCGAGCAGTGGCCGGCCAAGGCAGCAGCTAGGGGGCGTGCAGCGACCCAGCGCGAGCTTGACGCTGCACATGGGAATCCATGCGGAAGTTGCTTCATCGGCAAGAGTGAAGCCGTATCAGGTGACGCTCTGACCTCCTACCCCTCCTTCCTCCTGCCAGCCGAGGGTGCGCCCAGGATGACCATGCGTGCCGCCCGGGGCAGTGCGGCTCTCGTCGTACTGCGTCCCCACTGGGGCACTAGAGCCTGTCCCGCACACTCCATGCCGGTACTGGCCGGCAGCAAGATTAGTGGCTATTTCAAACAATCAAAGGCATCCGCCACACTTTAGGTCGATGACCCTGTGCCGAGATGTGATTCGTCCCTTGATGTGCAAGCCTGGAAGTGGCGCGTCGTAACTTCGCGGGGGTTCTCTGAAGCCAAGAAGCCATGAAGGCTGTTTCCAGCGGGCACGGGAGAAACCAATGCTCAGCAAAGACATCAAGGCTGTTCAGACGACTCGGGCATGGGCTGGTTTGCTAGTAGTCCTTATCGGCGATCTCGGAATTGCAGTAGCCGCCATCCTTGTAGCCACGCGCACCAATTTGGGCACAGAGGCGGTCGCCATTCTTACCAGCGCGTTCACCGCTATCGCATCGATAACTACCGCATACTTCGGCATTCGGGCTGCTGCGAATACAGCGCAGAGTGCTGTATCCGCAATCTCCCATGACGGCCAGGATCGCGGCGACAAGACTCTAGGCTCAGACGACCCGTCAAAGGCGTGATGGAGCCGAATCTGTACAATTCGAGCCAGGAACGCCACCGCCGCGTGGCTTACAGTACGGCCACTAGCCGTTCCAGCCATGGTCAGCGAGAAGGCCGGTGAGCCGCCATGAGCGAGTCTGCCGTTGAAGAAAACCAAAAACGCGCACGTCAGCACGTTCTCGGGTGCGGGGAAAGAGCACGCGAACATCAGCTTTCGCACCACAGGTGGCGATTCTGGTCAGCAATTCTCACTGGGTTGGGAGCAGTTTTCGGTGCTCTTGCCGGCGGAACTCTTCTGGCAGCGGCTGAAACGGGAACCGCTTGGTCCTATGTCGCTGGAGCGCTTGGCGCGTTGGGCGCTGCCGCAATTGCCCTAGACGCACAGCTCGGGCTCAAGGCGCAAGCTGAGGCACACAGACGCGCTGCGACAGGATTCTGGACTCTGCGCACCGCCTATTACGACTTGGCGCATCTCACTACGCCAACAGCCGAAGAAGCACGCACGAAGCTGGACGATCTTACGGCACGTAAAGCCGAACTCGAAGAGAATTCACCCATGACCGAACCCTGGGCTCAGAATAGGCGTGCAAGGCAGAGAGCAGCTGCACGCGAAGCGTCCTCATAGTGAACAATAGCGCTGGCCTGGCGTCGACCCTGGAGGGTTTTTTGGGGGCACCAACTTGGACCAAGTCCGATCGGACAAGGCGTTCCTGAGCCTCGATTCCTTCCCCGAGGCCGGCGTCTCCCGCATTACGACCAAGAGCGCGAGGATCGAGCTCTTCGGAGGATCGCTCCCCCAGAATCCTGGCTAACTGCAAAGAACAGGCGAAGTGTCAGAATTCGCTGGAGTGGGGGGCAGTGCTCAACTACAGGATCAAACCTGTTGTGTTGAAGGGTCCTCAGCCACACATGCCGTCGGGCTGCGTATGAAGCCAGCGGCTACGTGGTCGTTGACGAACTGGGCCGCCCCTTCAAGACCGACAAGCTGCGTCGCGAGGCCCACCGGCTGATGGCCGAGACCGGCGTGCGCAAGGTGCGTCTGTACGACGCCCGCCACGCGTGTCTCTCATAGATGGCCAACAACGGCGCCCCTGACACCGTCGTCTCCGCGTGGGCGGGGCAGAGCGACATGTCATTCACCAAGCGCGTCTACGTTCACCCTGACCCTCAGAGTCTCAAGGCCGGCTCGGACAAGCTGAGCGAGCTGCTGGCCGGTGCGGCGTGATCGTCAGCGTCTGTGACGAAATGTGACACGACAGCTCCAGAGAACGAGAACGCACAAGAGCCCTGCCTCACCGAAGTGAGACAGGGCTCTGAACTGCGACTACGAGGCGAACCTCTAGTCGGGACGACAGGATTTGAACCTGCGACCCCTTGACCCCCAGTCAAGTGCGCTACCAAGCTGCGCCACGTCCCGATGCGCGCTGACCTGGGGTTTCCCCTGGTTGAACGCGCAGGAGAACGATACCGCACTTCGCGGGGTGGTTGCGCGCACCTTTTCCGTCTCGGGTCCGCGCGGCCGTGTCGCCGCCGTCAGCCCGTGTCCACGGTCAGCTCCGGATGCGCGGCGATCAGGCGCTTGGGGGCCGCCTGGAGCCAGGAATCGGTGAGGATGGAGCGCAGCTCGGCCGTGTTGCGCACGGCCGCGAGCCGGACCCGGATCCAGGCGTAGTTGTCGTCGTGGCCCGCCCGCAGGAAGAACTTCCCGGGCTCCGCCGCGATCAGCTCGGCCCGGTCCTCCTTGGGGCACTTCACCCCGATCGAGGTGTCGTCGTCGGCGAGCGAGACGAAGATCTTCCCGCCCACCCGGAAGGTCGGCATGCCCCAAGCGAGCTTCTCACTGCTGTCCGGAAGTGACAGCGCGATCAAGCGGACGTCCTGCGCGGTCGTGGCCATCCCCGAGACTCCTCTCCAGCCACCGGTGAACCCTTGTCCGACGACCCTAGGGGGTGTCCAGTGCCGCTCACCCCCGCCGGTCCTCCCGTTCGTGCACCAGCGCCACCAGTTCCGCCGCGAGCGCCTTCACGGTGGCGAGTCCCTCCGTCCCCCAGCGCCGGGGCACCACGTCCACGGCGCACACCGTGCCCAGGACGATGCCGCGCCGGTCCGTCAGCGGAGCGCCCATGTACGACCGCACCCCGCTCTCGTCCACCACCGCGTTGCCCGCGAAGCGCGCGAAGTCCCGTACGTCCTCCAGCACCAGCGCCCGCCGCCGCACCACCACGTGCGGGCAGTAGCCGTGGTCGCGGGCCAGCACCCGCGCCGGGTATCCGCTCGCCGGGGCCTCGGCGGCGTGGTGCAGCCCGGCGAAGAACTGCCGTTCCTCGCCGATGAAGTTGACCCCCGCGTAGGGTGCGCCGAGCACGTCGGCGACGCGCCGCGCGAAGGCGTCCAGTTCGGCGTCCGTACGCTCCCCCAGGCCCAGCTCGCGCAGCCGGACGGCTCGTGCGGGTGCCTCCCGGTCCACCGGCGTGAGCAGCAGGTGTCCGGTCGATTCGTAGTACGTCATGGCGGTTCCCCCGACTCCGAAGACGAAGAGCTGGCTGTGGACGTGCAGAGCAGGTGGCGGACGAGGGCGGCCAGCGCCCCCGTCCCGGAGCTCGCGAGGCGCGCGTCGCACCGTACGACGGGCACCTCGGGCCCGATCCCCACCGCCTCGCGGACCTCTTCGGGCCCGTAGCGGTGGCCGCCGTCGAACTCGTTGACGGCGACGATGAAGGCGATCCGCCGCCGCTCGAAGAAGTCCACGGCGGGGAAGCAGTCGGCCAGGCGGCGGGTGTCGGCGAGCACCACCGCCCCGAGCGCGCCCGCGCAGAGCTCCTCCCAGAGGAACCAGAAGCGGTGCTGACCCGGGGTGCCGAAGAGGTAGAGCACGTGGCGCTCGTCCAGGGTGATCCGGCCGAAGTCGAGCGCGACGGTCGTCGTGGTCTTCTCCTCGACGCCGTTCAGCGGGTCGGAGCCCGCGCCGAGTCCGCTGAGGAGTTCCTCCGTGCTCAGCGGTTCGATCTCGCTGACCGCGCCCACGAAGGTGGTCTTGCCCGCCCCGAACCCGCCCGCGACCAGGATCTTCAAGGTCGCGGGCGGGGCTCCGACAGCCGGGGCCGGGGCCGGGGCGGGAGCCGGGGCGTCACAGTCGTTTACGCAGGCCATCGAGCACCGCCAGGAGCAGGGACCGGTCGTCGGCGGCGAACGAGCACCCGCCCGGGAACCGCGGCGCCTGCGCCATGACGGCCCCGTGTTCCATCAGATCGGACAGCAGCACCTTCACCACGACGGCGGGCAGCCGCAGCTGCCCGGCCACCTCGGCGACGGTGACGGTGGTGGCGCCCGCGCACATCCGCAGTGCGAGCGTGTGCTCCGCCCCGAGCGGGACGTGCGGCCGCACCCCGGTCGCGCTCACCAGCGAGAGCAGGTCGAGCGTGAAGCCCGGCCTGGTCCGCCCCCCGCTGGCGGTGTACGGGCGCATCACGCGGCCCGCCGAGTCGTCGAGCCATGGTGTGTCCCGCCCCTTCGCGTACGCCCCCGTCCCGCGGGCCCTCATCGCTCCACGTCGGCGACGGGCCGCCGCGGCGGGGCCGCGAGGTACGGACGTACGCTCTTGACCAGCATCGCCATCTCGTAGCCGAGCACCCCGGCGTCGGCCTCCCGGTCGGCGAGGACGGCCAGGCAGGTTCCGGATCCGGCCGCGGAGACAAAGACGAGCGCGCTGTCGAGTTCGACCACGACCTGCCGCACCTCGGCGCCGTCCGCGAAGCGGGAGCCCGCGCTGCGGCCCAGGGAGTACAGCCCGGAGGCGAGCGCGGCCAGGTGGTCGGCGCTGTCGGCGTCCAGCCCGTGCACACAGGTCACGAGCCCGTCGGCGGTGAGGATCACGGCGCTTCGCGTGTACGGCACGCGCTGCACCAGGCCGCTGAGCAGCCAGTCGAGGTCGGAGAGCCGGCCGCCGGTCTTCGTCGCCACTTCGCCGCCCATGGGGGTGCGCTCCTTGCTGAGGGGGTGAGGGGTCGGGGTCATGCCTGGTTCTCCGACTGGGCCAGGCCGAAGCCCCGTTGGAAGGCGGCCATCAGGCCCGGGTCGTGCACCGGCTGCTCGGGGTCCGCCGCTCGCCGGGGAGCGGGAGCCTCGCGCAGCTGGGGCGCGAGGTGCTCCTGGGCGCGGCGCCGGGGCAGCCGTGGCCGGTCACCCCCGGCGGGCGCGCCGGGTACGGGATCGGCCGCCGGCACCGTTTCGGGCGCGGGCGCGGGCGCCGACCAGGCCACCGCTCCGGCCGGCGCACCCGGCGCGGGCCCGACCCGGGGATCGGCCGCGGGCGCCGACCAGGCCACCGCACCGGGCACGTCCGTCGCCGCCCCGGACCGGGGCGAGGGCAAAGGCGCGGGCCGGGGCTGGGGCCGGGGCTCCGTCCGGGGCCGGGGCACGGGCTGGGGCGCGGGTTCCGACGGGGTCGCGGCTCCCGGACCCGGCCGGGAGCCGGTGCCCGTCGCGGGCACGGGGGCGGGCGGGGCGTGGGACGGGGAGGTGGGTCCGGGAGCTGTAGCGGGAGGCGGTGCGGGATGCGGCTCGGGGTCGTGCGGGGCCGCGGCGCCCCGGCCGCCGGCGCCCTGCCAGGCCTCCGGCATGGGCGTCGGCAGGGGCATCCGTGCCGGCTCCAGCGGCGGCATCGCCGTCCCGTGACCGGTCCCCCACGAGGTGGCCCGCGAGCCGCCCGCCGCGTCGGCCGCGGTGGGCGCCTCCGCGCCCAGCAGCTCCTGCGGCAGCACCAGCACGGCGAGCACACCGCCGTAGATGTTGGACTTGAGCTCGACGGCGATCCCGTGCCGACGGGCCAGCGCCGACACCACGAACAGGCCGATCCGGCCGTCCGCCAGCAGGTGCCGGACGCTGATCTGGTCGGGGTCGCCGAGCAGGGCGTTCATCCGGTGCTGCTCCTCGGCCGGCATGCCGAGTCCCCGGTCCTCCACCTCGACCGCGATCCCGGCGGTGACCCGCTCGGCGCGCAGCACCACATCGGTGTCGGGGGCGGAGAAGACCGTGGCGTTCTCGACGAGTTCGGCCAGCAGGTGCACCACGTCCGCGACGGCGTGCCCGCGGACACTGCCGCCGGCCGGGGGCACGACCTTGACCCGGGTGTACTGCTCGACCTCCGCGACCGAGGAGCGGAGCACCTCGCTCAGGTCGATGGGCCTGGTCCACTGGCGGCGGGACGCGGCGCCGCCCAGCACGGCGAGGTTCTCGGCGTGCCGGCGGATGCGGGTGGCGAGGTGGTCGACGTGGAAGAGCTCCTTGAGCAGGTCCGGGTCCTCGACCGTGTCCTCCAGATCGTCCAGCAGCGAGATCTCGCGGTGCACGAGGGACTGGAGCCGGCGCGCGAGGTTGACGAAGACCTCGACCTTGCGCTCGCTGTCGGTCGGGGCGGCCGGTCCGGCCAGCCGCAGGAGGGTCGTGTGCGCCTCTTCGCGGGCGCCCCGCAGCTCCTGGGAGAGCAGCCAGAACTCGTCCACCCCGGCCGGATCCCCGCCGGACAGCGGCGAGCTCGGCCCTCCGCGCACCGGGCGGGGCGGGGTCTCGCCCCGTTCCAGCCGGTCGGCGGCCGTCCGCAGCTCGCCCCGGCCGCGCACGCTGGAGCGGCGCAGCGCCTCGCACCGGTCCCGTACGGCCTTGGCGGCGCGCTGGGCGCCGAGCAGGGCCGCGGCGAGCGCGCCGACCACGAGGAGGGCGCAGCCGGTGAGCACCGGCCACAGCCGGGCGTCGCGGTCGCCGGCTCCCCCGCCGAGCTGGAGGGTGAAGATCACCGCGGCCGCGCCGCTGAGCCCCGCGGCAAGTGTGGGCAGTACGGCGGCGCGCACCAGCAGGGGGCGTATCTGCCGGCCGGGACCCGTGACGGCGTGTCTCGACGGGGCATGGCGGGCGGCGCGGAGTCCGGACATCTGCGTCCTCGGTACGTGGGGCCCGGCCCCCAGCGTTCCCGGGGCCCGGTGTTGATCACCGAATACCCACGCTAGACCCCATCGCTGCACCCCGGAGCGCCAGTTGGCGAACTTCGCCGGGGTGCTTCCCGCTCCCGGTGGAGCGCTCGTACAGCAGCCCGAATGCGCCGGTCGGGCCCTGCGGACCGCCCCGGAGGCGCCCCACGGCGGCCGGGAGCACCGGCCGGCCGGACGTCGGTGCCGCCACGGCCCGCGCGGGGCTCCGTACAGGCCGGACGGGAACTGGCTCCCCCTGTCGGTGACTTGGGGTAGAACTGTGGCTGCCGGCAGTTGGGTCCACACCCTGGAGCATGACGAATGACCACAACGGTTCCCCCTTCGGGCGAAGGTGTCACCCCGGCACCAGCCCCCGCGGGAACGACCGCCGCGGCTCCGGCCGCACCTGATCCGGCGGCCGTGGCCGCGGAGGCGGCCTTAGAAGCGCGCCAAGAAGGAGGCGCTGGCGCAGCTCCGGGGCTGGCTCGTCTCCTCGGTCCTGTTCGCGCTGATGCCGACGCTCATCCAGTTCCTCGCCGGCCGGCAGACGGCGGGCTACGTCCAGCCCGAGTTCCTGGAGATGGCGAGCAAGGCCCAGCTGTACCTCGTCTCCATCGGCGTCACGATCCAGGCCCTCGTCCAGGCACTGATGGAGCTGCGCAAGAGCGGCAACGGCAAGCTGATCAACCTGTCCCTGATGAATCTCATCATCCTGGCCGCGGCGATCTTCCTGGCGTCCACCGCGGACAGCAACGACGCACTCAAGACAGTGGTCGGGTATCAGTCCCTGTGTCTCTTCATCGCGGCTCTGGTGTCGTCCGGACGCAGCACGTGGATCTGTGCGAAGGAGGCCGCACGCCGTGATGGATGAATGGGTTGCCGTCGTGACGGCCATGGCCTCCGCACTGTTCGGCCTGGTGACCACGTCCGAGGCCGTCAAGGATTGGATCAGGCGCGTCCGACGGGGAGGCAGGGAGCGCCGCAGGCTCTGAGCAGCACGAAGGACCCCCGTGGGGTACGTCCCCTGGGGTACGTCCGTGGGGGTCCTTTCGTGGGCTGTCGGCCGCCCCGATGTGCCGGGAGGGCCCGTTCCCGCCCCGATGCCGTGCGTTACGAGCCGACGGACTCCGGCTTCTCCTGTCCGTCGACAGCCGCCGACGCCACCCGGGCGGGTGTCGCCGGCGCTCCGCCCGCCTCGCGCTGCGGCACGGTCGGACGGCCGTCGGCAGGACCGCCCGCCGCCTTTCCGCCGACGAACGGCCGCCACCACGGTGCGGTGGGTGCGTCCGCCGAGCCGGGCTCGAAGGGCTGTCCCGGGATGGGGAGCGCGATGGCGGCGTCCGCGTTCTCCGACGCGGTCAGCGTGCCCTCGCCGGGCTCGTCCCACGGGTGCAGGGCCAGGTTGAAGGTGCCCCAGTGGATCGGCAGCATCGTTCCGTGGGGGGTGCCGCCCTGCAGGTCGAGGTGGGCGCGCATGCCCTCCTCGGGCGTCATGTGGATGTCGGGCCAGTACTCCGAGTAGGCGCCGATCTGGATCATGGTGGCGTCGAAGGGGCCGTGCTCGGCGCCGATCTCCTCGAAGCCCGGGAAGTAGCCGGTGTCCCCGCTGTGGTAGATCCGGTGCTCGTCGCCCGCGACGACCCAGGACGCCCACAGGGTGTGCTGCTGGTTGCGCAGGCCGCGGCCGCAGAAGTGCCGGGCGGGGGTGGCCGTGAGCGAGAGACCGGCGATCTTGGTGCTCTCGTTCCAGTCCAGCTCGCGCAGCCGGTCGGCCGGTACGCCCCAGCGTTCCAGGTGCGCGCCGACGCCCAGCGGGACGGCGAAGACCGTGTCCGTACCGGCCAGCGCCTTGATCGTCGGCAGGTCGAGGTGGTCGTAGTGGTCGTGCGAGATGACCACGACGTCGACCGTGCCCAGCGAGGCCAGCGGGACCGGTACCGGGTGCAGCCGTTTGGGACCGGCGAAGGGGAAGGGGGAGCACCGCTCACCCCACACCGGATCGAACAGCACGCGGCGCCCGTCGATCTCCGCGAGCACGCTGGAGTGCCCCATCCAGGTCAGCCGCAGGCCGCTCGCGGGCGGCTTCGCCAGGTCCGCGAGGGTCGTCGGGTGGACCGGGATCGGCGCGGCGGGGCTGCGCCGCATCCGCTGCTCCCGGTGGAAGTAGATCTTGGCGAACTCGGCCATCGACCCCGAGGGCCTGTTCCGGGCCCCGACCGGGTTCTGGAAGACGCCGTCGGCAAAGTTCGGCGAGCGCCGGATCCGCTCCAGGCGGGCACCGGACGGGTCCGCACCGAAGGCTTCGGGCCGCAGGGCACGCAGCCGCGGACGCAGGGGACGGGAGCCGGTCAAAGCGCCTCCAGGGAGGATGGGGTCAGGATGGTCGTCGCTCTACGACCATCCCAACGCACACCGGCCCCGAAGGATTCCGCTTCCGGCTCCCGCGCCCGCTAGAGCGGCAGCAGGTCCGGCCGCTTCGCCTCCACGTGGTCCCCGGAGGACTCCCCGCGCAGCCGTCGGCCGATCCACGGCGCGAGGTGCTCGCGCGCCCACTGGATGTTGTCCCGGGTCACGTCCACCGAGCCGCGCGGCCGCTGCGGGGGCCACGGCTGGTCGGGGTCGGCCGGCACGTCCAGCCCGAGCACCTGCGCGGCGCGCAGCGCGACCCGCGTGTGTCCTTCGGGCGAGAGGTGCAGCCGGTCCGTGTCCCAGGCCCGCCGGTCCTGTACGGACTTCAGCGACCAGAGGTCGAGCACCGGGCAGTCGTAGCGGTCGGCGATGGCGCGGACGTGCGCGCTGTACGTCGCCACCTTGCCGCGGAGGTGCTTGAGCACCGGTACGCCGCGGGTGTCGAAGCCCGTGGTGATCATGACCTGGCCCACGGACCCGGTGAGGTCGGCCACCGCCGCCTCGAACCGCTCGGCCACGTCGTCCGGGTCGGTGCCGGGCCGGATGATGTCGTTGCCGCCCGCACAGAAGGTCACCAGGTCCGGTGCGAGGGCCTTGGCTCTCGGGAGCTGGTCGGCCACGATCTGGTCGAGGAGCTTCCCCCGCACCGCCAGATTCGCATACCGGAAGTCATGCTCTTCGCGCTGATCGGCCAGGAGCACGGCGAGCCGGTCCGCCCAGCCGAGAAAAGAATCCCCGGGTCCCGGGTCCCCCACGCCCTCGGTGAAGCTGTCCCCGATCGCCGCGTACGAGCCGATGGTCTTGAGTTTCGTCGTCGTCGCTGCCACGAGAACCCATCCTTCACTCCCGTAACCAACCTACGCCAACGTAATGAGGGGTTGACGGACCGTGATCTATACCACGCGAGGGATAAGGAATAAGTACACGTGAGGCCGGGACCCCCCTCGGGTCCCGGCCTCACGCGTGTCGGTGCTCCGGCGGCGGGTGCCGTCAGAGGCTCGCGCCCTTGGAGCGGAGGTAGGCGATCGGGTCCATGTCCGAGCCGTAGGACGGGGTCGTACGGATCTCGAAGTGGAGGTGGGGTCCGGTCGAGTTGCCGGTGGAGCCGGAGAGGCCGATGGCCTGCCCGGCGGTGACGCTCTGGCCGGAGGAGACGGAGAGCTGGGACAGGTGGGCGTACTGGGAGTACATGCCGTCCGCGTGCCGGATGACGACCTCGTTGCCGTACGAGCCGCTCCAGCCGGCGGAGACCACGGTGCCCGCGCCGACGGCCT
The DNA here is from genome assembly GCF_042894785.1 of Streptomyces sp. NPDC001502. Classification (NCBI taxonomy): domain Bacteria; kingdom Bacillati; phylum Actinomycetota; class Actinomycetes; order Kitasatosporales; family Streptomycetaceae; genus Streptomyces; species Streptomyces sp. NPDC001502. The sequence continues at coordinate 73,224 of NZ_JBIAVW010000006.1, read as the reverse complement.
TGACGGTGGTGCCGGAGCTCGCGATGAAGTCGACGCCGGTGTGGTAGCCGGAGGACCACATGCTGCCCGCGACCTTGTACTGGGTGGAGATGCCGCCGCTGACCGGGGCCACGAAGCCGGCGGCCGACTGCGGCGCGGCGGCGGGTGCCTCGGCCTGGGACTCGGCGCCTCCCCGCTGCGCCGGGGCGGCCTGCTCGGCCTGCTTGCGGACCGGCTTCGGCGCGGCCTGCGCGGCCGGCTTCGCGTCGGCCTCGGGGGCCGGGGCGGCCTCGGCCTCCGCCTCAGCCTCCGCCTCGGCCGGAGCCGCCTCGGCCAGGCCGCCGAGGTTCAGCTTCAGGCCCGGGTGGATCAGCGACGGGTTGCCACCGACGGCCTCGCGGTTGTCGGCGTACAGCTGCTCCCAGCCGCCGGACAGGTGGCGCTCGGCGGCGATCTTGGAGAGGTAGTCGCCCGGCACGACGGTGTAGACGGTCGGCGCGGCCTGCACGGCGGCGACGGGTGCCGCCTGCAGGGCGACGGGGGCCTGCGACGCCACGGCGGGGGTCACCGCGGTCGCGGCGGCCGGGGCGCCGGCCGCGTGGGCGCCGGCGGCGCCGATCAGCGGCAGTGCGAGGGCCGCGCCACCGGTTCCGGCGACGGCGAAACCGCGGGAAAGGGAAAGGGACTTGGGGCGGCGGTGCTTACCCTTTGCAGGCATGACGAATTCCTCTCCGGCGCCTGCGAGGTGAGCTGTCGGGTTCGGACTGGAGATGTCCGGCCGTACATGTACGGGACATGGACGGCTTCACCCCGAGCCGTCCCGGAGAAAGGATCTCCGGGCCGGCGGCTTACCTGGTTCCCCCGCTCCTGCCGCGCGAATAGGTCGGGTGCGGTTTCCGGGAGGCGGCAGGATTTGGCGGTCCACCCGGATCGATCGCGAAGGTAATCCCTTGCGGCGGCACGGAACAAGCCGTGAATTCCCTGACGGAATAACAGGCATGAGGGACCGACGGAATTACCGTCACACTCCGTCCATTCCGCACCGCCAACAGCCGCCCCGACGCGGCCATTCGCCTTTAACGATCAGGCACTCACGGTCACCGTATGATCTGGCTCACGGGGACGTGCCCGATCTCGCCTCCGGATATGGCAAGTTGGCGCCAAGTAGTGTAATTCGGACAGAGGGCCCACAACGTGGCGGAGGAGTTGCTTTGACCCAGCAGATACAGGAGCCGGAGCTGTCCGGAGTGCGCAATTTCCGCGATGTGGGCGGATTGCCGACTTCTGACGGCCGAACGGTCAGGACGGGACGACTGTTCCGAAGCGGACATCTCGCGCATGCCACCGAAAGCGACGCAGAGTTCCTCGCCTCGCTCGGCCTCCACACCATCTTCGACTTCCGCAACGTCGCCGACCACGCGCTGGAGGGGCCGGACGTCGAGCTGCCGGGCGTGCGGAACGTCAACATCCCGCTCTCCGACCCGGCCGACGGCCGGGAGTTCTGGCGGCTGGTCCGCGACGGCGACCTCGTCCAGCTGCGCGAGCTCCTGGGCGACGGCAAGGCCGCGGCCCGGATGTCGAACTCGTACCGCGGGATCATCCGGCAGCGCACCGCCGAGCACAGCCGGGTCGTGCACGCCCTCGCCGAGGACAGCGTCCCCGCGCTGATGCACTGCGCGGCCGGCAAGGACCGGGCCGGCCTGTCGATCGCCGTCACCCTGCTCGCGCTGGGCGTCGAGCGCGAGGCGATCGTGGCGGACTACCTGGAGTCGAACGCCCCGCACCGCCGCTACCGCGTGCGCCGCACCGACGAGTCGGAGGGCGCCCGCTCCCCCGAGGTGATGGAGCTGCTCGCGCCGCTCTTCGACGCCCGCGCCGAGTACCTGGTGGCCGCCTTCGACACCATCGGCGAGATCTGGGGCGGGGTGGACCGCTACCTGGCGGAGGGCCTCGGGCTGACGCCCGAGACCCTCGACCGGCTGCGGGACCGGCTCCTCGCCTGACCGGGGCGGGGACCGGTTCCCCCACGGGGTGGAGACCGGTTCCCCCACGGGGTGGGCGGGCCGTCAGCGCGTGGCGACGGCCTGCTTCACCAGCGTCCGGCCGAAGTCCCAGATCAGCCCGGACCCGCCGTGCGCCTCGTCCATGACCTCGCGGAAGGCCCCGACGAACCGGTCCACGTCCGCCTCGTCCACGATCAGCGGCGGGATCAGCTTGATCACCTCCAGGTGGTCCCCGGAGACCTGGGTGAGGATCCGGTGCTTCTGCAGCAGCGGCACCACGACCATCTGCGCGAAGAGCCCCTTGCGGGCCGCCTGCAGCATGGTCCACCGGCTGCGCAGGCCCAGCGAGGACGGCCGGCCGAACTCGATGCCGATCATCAGCCCGCGCCCCCGCACCTCGTGCAGCAGCTCGTACCCGTCCACCAGCGCGGCGAGCCGCCCGCGCAGCAGGTCGCCCATGGCCCGGGCGTTCGCCACGACCTCCTCGTCCTCCATGACGGACAGGACCGCGAGGCCCGCCGCCATGGCCTGGGCGTTGGAACCGAAGCTCGCGGAGTGCACGAGCACCCGGTCCATGGACGAGTAGACCTTCTTGAAGATCCAGTCCTTGCCCAGGGTCGCGCCGACCGGGACGTATCCGCCCGACAGCGCCTTCGCCACGCACACCAGATCCGGTTCCACGCCCGGCTCGTGCTGGTACGCGTAGAAGTCCCCGGTACGTCCGAGGCCGGTCTGCACCTCGTCCGCGATCAGCAGCGCCCCCCGCCGGTGCAGCAGCTCCTGCGCGGCGAGCAGGAATCCGGGCGGGGCGGCGAGGACCCCCTTGCCCTGGATCGGCTCGACGACGAAGGCGGCCACGTCCCCGCGCTTCAGCTCCCGCTCCAGGGCTGCGAGGTCCCCGAGCGCGATCTTCGTGTCGGGGAGCAGCGGTGCGAAGCCGTCGCGGAAGCCGCCCTCCCCGTTCACCGAGAGGGAGCCGGTGGTCAGCCCGTGGAAGGCGTGGTCGCAGTAGAGGATCCTGGGGCGCCCGGTGGCGTACCGGGCGAACTTCAGGGCCGTCTCCACCGCCTCGGTGCCGCTGTTGCCGAAGAAGACCCGGTCCAGGTGCGGGCTGTACGAGAGCAGCTTCTCGGCCAGCAGCCCGGGCAGCGGCTGGCAGTCGAACCGGGTCAGGTCGGCGAGCTGGGCGTCCAGGACGTCGTGCAGGGCGCGGCGGACGACCGGGTGGTGCCGGCCCAGGCCCATCACCCCGAACCCGGCCAGCATGTCCAGGTAGTCGTTCCCCTCCGCGTCCCAGAAGTGGGCGCCCTCGGCCCGCTCGTAGACCTTGTCGAAGCCGATGGTGTGCAGCATGCGGGGCAGCTGGTGGTTGAGGTGCCGGGCGTGCAGCTCGTACCGCTCCGCGCCGCGCTCGGCCAGCAGGGCGCCGAGGTCGAAGCCCTTGCCCCGGCCGCCCCCTTCCTCCTGTGGCCGCCCGGTCATGCCGGCTTGTCCCGGTTGCTGGCGATCGTTTCCCGGGCCGCGCGCAGGGATTCCTTGAGGGAGCCCATGGTGGCGAGGACGGCGGTGGGCTCGTAGCCGCAGTGCGCCATGCAGTTCGCGCAGCGCGGGTCCTTTCCGCGGCCGTACTTGTCCCAGTCGGTGTCGTTGATGAGCTCGCGGTACGTCGGTACGTAGCCGTCGCTCATCAGATAGCAGGGGCGCTGCCAGCCGAAGAGGGAGTAATTCGGAATGGCCCAGGCCGTGCAGGGGAAATCGGCTTTCCCTTCCAGGAAGTCCAGGAAGAGCGGGGAGTGGTTGAGCCGCCAGCGTCGGCGGTTGCCGCCCGCGAAGGCCTTCCTGAAGAGTTCTCGGGTCTGTTCGACGCCCAGGAAGTGCTCCTGGTCGGGAGCCTTTTCGTAGGCATAGGCGGGCGAGATCATCATTTCGTCGACCTGGAGGTCGTCATTCAGGTAGTTGAGTACCTCGATGATCGTCTGCGGGGTGTCGGTGTTGAAGAAGGTGGAGTTGGTGGTCACCCGGAACCCGCGCTTCTTCGCCTCCTTGATGGCGGCGACCGCCTCGTCGAAGACGCCTTCCTTGGCCACCGACTCGTCGTGGCGTTCGCGCAGACCGTCGATGTGCACGGCGAAGGCGAAATAGGGGGAAGGGGTGAACTTCTCGATCTTCTTGCGCAGCAGCATCGCGTTGGTGCAGAGGAACACGTACTTCCGCCTCGCCACCAACTGCCGGACGATCTCGTGGATCTGCGGGTGCATCAAGGGCTCGCCGCCCGCGATGGACACCATGGGCGCACCGGACTCCAGTACGGCGCCGACCGCCTGGGCGACCGGCATGCGCTGCTTGAGCACCCCGGCCGGGTGCTGGATCTTCCCGCACCCCTCACAGGCCAGGTTGCAGGCGTAGAGCGGTTCCAGTTCGACGATCAGGGGGAACTTCTCGCGCTTGCGGAGCTTCTGTTCGAGAAGATACGTCCCGACCCTGATGGACTGGCGCAGCGGCATGGCCATCTGGCTCACCTCCTGGGGAGCAGCAACGAACGGTGCCATTCATGAAACGCGGGCAGTACGGCACGCAGGACACGGAAGGCCGATATTCCCCCGCGAACCGTGCCGATACGGACGAGCTCGTGCTCCGGAGCGTCCACGATCACCCGGACGGCCGCAACCGGACGGCCGCCGCCGCGGGTGGCGGCCCACAGGGTGGCCGCGGACTCCATGTCGACCGCGATGGCGCCGGTGGCGCGCAGCTGCGCGCGCTCCTGGCCGCGGACGACGTGGTCGGATCCGGTCAGGGCGCCGGTGTGCACGGTCCGGCCCGGGGCGGCCCGGGCCAGTGCCTCGGCGAGCAGGGCGCTGCCGGTGCAGGTGACGGTTCCCTGCGGGTCCCGGGTCTCCTCGGCGACGACCAGGTCTCCGGGGTGCATGCCGGGGACCAGCCCGGCGCAGAACCCCGTCGCGAGGACGGCGGCGAGGTCCATTCCCGGCCGGTCCAGTGCCCGGCCGACGGCCCGCTCGGCCGCGCGCGGGCCCATCCCGGTGCGCAGCAGGACGTGCCCGCCGGCCGGGCCGCGTCCCGGGCCGCGGCAGGCGCTGCGCAGTGCCGCCTGCTCGATCCGCAGCGCACAGGCCACCAGCAGCGGGCCGGGCCTGCGGGCCCGGTCCCCGCCGGCGGCGGACATCACGCCTCCCCGGCCGCTGCCGGGTGCGCTCCGGCCGGGACGAACGGTTCCCCGTACAAGTAGCGGCCGAGCGCGGTGAGCGGGAACACCTGCCGGTACAGGTGGTAGTTGATGGAGAAGTCCCAGGGGAAGCCGGTGCCGGTGAAGTACGGCTCGTCCCAGGTGCCGTCCTCCTTCTGGGTCTCCACCAGGTGGGCGATGCCCCGCTCCACGGCCTTGCCGTCACGCTCGCCGGCCGACAGCAGGGCCATGAGCGCCCAGGCGGTCTGCGAGGCGGTGGAAGCGCCCTTCCCGGCCCAGGACGGGTCCTTGTAGGAGCGCTGGTCCTCGCCCCATCCGCCGTCCTCGTTCTGTACGGATTCCAGCCAGCGCACGGCCCGCCGGATCGCGGGATGCCCCGGGGAGATCCCGGCGGCGGCGAGGGCCGGGACCACCGAGCCGGTGCCGTAGACGTAGTTGGTGCCCCAGCGGCCGAACCAGCCTCCGTTCGGCTCCTGTTCGGCCAGCAGCCAGGCGATGCCGCGCCGGGTCCGGGCGTCTCCCCCGCGGCCCTCGAAGGCGAGCATCTCCACCACGTGGGCGGTGACGTCGGCCGAGGGCGGATCGATGACCTCCCCGAAGTCGCAGAAGGGCAGCTTGTTCGGAAGAGGGCTGGTGTTGTCGGCGTCGAAGGCGCCCCACGCCCCGTTCCTCGACTGCATGCCGAGGTTCCAGGACACCCCGCGGGCGATGGCCGCCTCGACCCGGGCCGGGTCCGGGTGCTTGATCCGGCGCAGGGCGAGGACCACCTCGGCCGTGTCGTCGATGTCGGGGTAGGTGTCGTTGTGGAACTCGAACGCCCAGCCGCCGGGGGCGAGCCCGGGCCGGCGCACGGCCCAGTCGCCGGTGCGGACGATCTCCTCGCCGAGCATCCAGTCGGCCGCCTTGACCAGTGCGGGGTGGTCGGGGCGCAGGCCCGCATCGGCCAGGGCGATCGCGGCGAGGCAGGTGTCCCACACCGGGGACTGGCAGGCCTCGATCATCCGGGCGCCGTCCGCGCGCCACACCGCGAACCGCTCCAGGGACTCCAGTCCGGCACGCATCACCGGATGCCCGAGGTCGTAGCCGAGCAGGTGCAGGGCGATGACCGAGTACACGGCGGGCGGCTGGATCCCGCCCCAGCAGCCGTCGTTCTCCTGGCGTTCGACGATCCAGCGGCCGGCGGTGGCCATCGCCGCCTTGCGCAGCCGGCGCGGGGCGAACCGGCGGTAGACGTGCAGGGCTTTGTCCATCCGCTGGAAGGCGCCGTCCCAGCTGGTCAGCGGGGCGAGTCCGCGGGCGGGGTTGGGCGTGCGCGCGTCGGCGTGCAGCTCGTCGAGGGCGAAGGGGGCCGGGCGGACCGGGCGCAGTGCGGAGACCACGGTGAGCGGGACGATGGTCTGGCGGGCCCAGCAGCCGAAGTCGTAGATGTTCAGGGGCACCCAGGGCGGCAGGAAGACCAGCTCGGGCGGGAGTTCGGGCAGGTGTTCCCAGTTCCACCAGCCGAAGAGGGCCAGCCAGATCCGGGTGAAGACGCGGGCGGCGGCGATCCCTCCGTGGGCCCGGATCCACGCCGAGGCGCGGGTCATGTGCGGGGCGTCCGGCGCGTCCCCGGCGAGGCGCAGCGCGACGTAGGCCTCGATGGTGGCGGACAGTTCGGGCGGTCCGCCGTGGAAGGTGGCCCAGGTGCCGTCCTCGCGCTGTTCGCCGCGGATGAAGAGGGCGGTGGCCTGGGTGGTGGCCTCGTCCCGGATCCCGAGGAACTGCCGCAGCAGCAGGTCCTCCGCGTCCATGGTGACGTTGGTCTCCAGGTCGCCCTTCCACCAGCCCTCGGGGTCCTGGCGGTCCAGCAGGTTCGTGGTGGCGCGCGCGGCGGCCTCGTACACCCCCGGCCGGGTGCCGTCCGGCGGCCGGGGCAGGTCCGCGGTGGTCCGGACCGTGTCACGCGCCGTGTCCCGGACCGTGTCGCGGATCGGGTCCCGGTCCATGGCCCGCCCCGCCGCGGGGCGCGAGGGGCGGCCGAGCAGACCGGGCACGCCCGGTGGGGCGTACTCGGCGCGCGGGCCCGCCCGGCCGGGCCGGGCCGGCGCCGGCGGGACCGGGGGCGGCGCCGGGGGCCCGGCGGCCAGGCCCGCGGTGCGGCCCGCGGGGCCGGGCGGCAGAGCGCCCGGGGTGGATTCGCTGCCGGCGCCGGCGCTCTCGGCGCTGCCGTCGGTCGTCGCTGTCATGGCTTCCCCTTAGAACAGTGTCCTCTGCTGTGCTGGGGTCTGCCGTCGGCCGGTGCGCGCCACGCTCAGGTGGCGGCGCCGGCCGGCGACTCGCGATTCATATCCGCTGTCGGGTGGCGATCACCTCTTGCGCACGACGACGAAGTCCGCGAGGGCCACGAGCTGGTCGCGCACGCGCTGCGGCATGTCGACGTCGTCCAGGGCCCGGATCGCGACGGCGTGCTGGCGGCGCGCCTCGTCGGCGGTCCACCGGCGGCCGCCGGCCTCCTCGATGAGGGCGGCGCGGGCCGCGAACTCCTCCTCCGAGAAGTTCTCGAAGTCGCTGCTCTTGGCGTCGGCGGCGAGAAGTTCGGCGAGCTGCTCGGAGGCCTCCCCGCCGGCGGCGAGGGCGGCGACCACCGGCAGGGACTTCTTGCGCTGGCGCAGGTCGCTCCAGGTCTGCTTGCCGGTCGCCTCCGGGTCGCCCCAGATGCCGAGCAGGTCGTCGACGGCCTGGAAGGCGAGGCCCAGGTGGTAGCCGTACTCCTCCAGCTTGTCGGCGGTACGGTCGTCCGCGCCGCCGAGCACCGCGCCGATGGAGACCGCGCAGGCGAGGAGCGCACCGGTCTTGTTGCCCTCCATCTCCAGGCACTCCTCGACGCTGACGCGCTCGCGGTGCTCGTAGGAGATGTCCTGCGCCTGGCCGTCGATGAGCTTGCGGCTGGCGGTGGTCAGCCGGCGGGTCGCGCGGCCCGCCTCCACGGTGCCGAGCTCCAGCAGCACCTCGTTGGCGAGGGCGAACAGGGCGTCGCCGACCAGGATCGCGAGGGCCGGTCCGTGCACCTTCCACACCGTGTCGCGGTGGCGGCGCTGCTCGTCGCCGTCCATCAGGTCGTCGTGCAGCAGCGAGAAGTTGTGCACGAGCTCGACCGCGACGGCGCCCGGGATGCCGACCTCGGCCGCGGCGCCCGCCGCCTCGGCGGAGAGCAGCGCGAGCGCGGGGCGCACGGCCTTGCCGCCGTCGCCGTCCGCCACGTTGCCCTGGGCGTCGATCCAGCCGAAGTGGTAGGCGGCGACGGTGTCCATGGGCGCCGCGAGCCGGTCGACGGCGGCGCGGAGCGCGGGGGTCGAGAGCGTACGGCCGCGTTCCAGGAGCGCGATCGTGTCCGCCTTCTCCACGCCCCCTCCGGCTGTGCCCACACTGGCATCCGTGTTCTCGACAGCCGGGTTCCCCGGGTTCACTGGCTCTCCTCTTGTTCCTGTACTTGCGGTGCTGGTGGTGCCGGTGCTGCTGATGGTGCTCGTCATGCCGCCTCCTGCAGAGGGTGTTCGCGGTGGCGGCCGAGCGCGGCGAGTGCGGCGTGGGCCGCGCTCAGTCCGCTCCGGACGGCGCTCTCCATGGTCGCGGGCCAGCCCGTGGCAGTCCACGCACCGGCGAGGTAGAGCCCCGGCGTGTCGGTGCGCGCCCCGGGGCGCAGCCGGCCGACGCCGGGGGTGGGGGCGAAGGTGGCCGTCCGCTCCCGGGTGACGAAGAAGTCCCGTACCTTGGCGCCGCGCGCGGCGGGCAGCAGCCGCTCCAGCTCGGGCAGGTACTTGGCGCGCAGGACCGAGACGGGCTCGTCGATGTCGTCCTGGGCGACGGACTGGGACAGGGCCAGGTACTGGCCGCCGTCGGGGAGTCCGGAGGATTCGGTGCGGTCGAAGACCCACTGCACCGGGGAGCCGAGAGCGGCGAAGAAGGGCTGCTTGAGCACCTTGCGGTCGTAGACCACGTGGACGTTGAGGATGGGCGCGGTGCCGATGTCCAGGAGCTTGTCGGGGTCGGGAAGGGCGCCGGCGGGCAGCAGTCCGTGCGCCTCGCGCTGCGGGACGGCGAGGACGACGGTGCCCGCCTCCAGGGACTCTTCCTCGGTGTCGATCCGCCACGCCCCCTCGGACATACGGGAGATGTCCGTGACGCGGGTGCGCAGCTCGGTCCGTACGCCGGCGGCGTCGAGCGCCTTGCGGGCGAGGGTGTCGTGCAGTTCGCCCAGCGGTACCCGGGCCCAGCCGATGTCGGCGGCGCCGTTCTCGGAGAGCAGGCCGGTCTTGAAGACCATGGCGGCCAGGCCCAGCGAGGACTGCTCGGCGGTGGCGTTCAGGGTGGCGATGCCGACCAGGTCCCACAGGGCCTCGATCGTGCGGGCGGACTGCCCGTAGCGGCCGAGCCAGGTCGCGAAGTCCAGGCCGTCCAGCGCCGGGTCGGTGGGGTCCAGGCGGCGCAGCGCGAGGGCGGCGCGGCCGACGCTCAGACGTTCGGCGAGGGAGAGGTGCCGGTAGCGGGCGAGCGATCCGGCCAGGTGCAGGGGCACGGGCAGGGCGCTGCGGCGCAGCCGGCCCAGGCGCGGTCCGCCGGGGTGGGCGACGTCCAGGACGGGTACGTCGAGCCGGTCCTGCAGGGGCGCGAGGGCGGCGCCGTCGACGCGGTCGAGGAACCACCGGTAGGCGGTGCAGCAGCGCAGGTAGACGTGCTGGCCGTTGTCGACCTCAAGGTCGCCGCGCTTGAAGGAGAAGGCGAGCCCGCCGAGCCGGGGGCGGCCCTCCAGCAGGGTGACGCGGAGCCCGGCGTCGGCGAGTTCGAGGGCGGTGGTGACCCCTGCGAGTCCGCCGCCCACGACGACGGCGTGCTGTTCGAAGCCGGTCATGCGCCCTCCCCCGTGGTGCGGTGGCCCTCCGGGCCGGCCGGTCGGTGCTGCGCGGGCGGGGCCGCCCGGTGTGCGGCGGCCCGGCCCGCGTGGCCGCGGTCCGCCGGAAGAGACGCACCCGCCGCCGGGGCGGTTGCCCGGGCGGCGCCCCGGCCGGGACGGCCCGACGGGCGCGGGCGTGTGCGCGCCGCGGCGACGGCGGCCGGACCGGCTGCCGCCTCCGGAAGCGGGGTGATCGCGGTCATCAGGCTCGCCTCCGGGTGTTCTGGCGGGTGACGGTCCGCGCGTCGAGTCCGGACAGGCCGCGCACGGCGACGTACGCCTTCTCGTGCGGCGGCAGCGACACGCGGCCCCGCAGCACCGCCTCCGGCTCCCGCTCGATGCGGTCCAGCAGGCGCCGGTAGATGCCGGCCATGGCGGCCACGCAGGCGCCGCTGCGCCGGTCGAGCATCGGCAGCAGCCGGTATCCCTCGGCGAACAGGGCGCGGGCGCGCCGGACTTCGTGGTGGACGAGCCCGGCGAAGTCGGCGCCGGCGGGCATCCGGTCGCTGTGGAAGCCTTCCGAGCAGCCGAACTTGGCGAGGTCCTCGGCGGGCAGGTAGGTACGCCCGTTGCCGGCGTCCTCGCGGACGTCCCGGAGAATGTTGGTGAGTTGCAGGGCAAGGCCGAGGGTGTCGGCGTACTCCCCGGCGCGCGCGGCGTCGTCCGCTGCGAGGCCCGAGCCGTTCACCGTGCCGAACACGCCGAGCGAGAGCCGCCCGATGGCCCCGGCCACGCAGCGGCAGTAGATCTTGAGGTCGTCCCAGGTCTCGTACGTCTCGCCGCGGACGTCCATCAGGACCCCGTCGATGAGCTCGTCGAGGCCGCCGAGCGGGATCGGGAAGCGGCGCGCGGCGTGCGTGAGGGCGACGGCGACCGGGTCGGTGTCGTCCTCGTCGACCTCCTCGGCGAGGATCCGCCCGAGCAGGGCGCGGGTCTCCTCCAGCCGGGCGAACTTGGCCTCGGGCGCCAGCGTGCCGTCGCCGATGTCGTCGACCCGACGCGAGAAGGCGTACAGCGCGGACATCGCCTGCCGCTTGTCGTTCGGCAGCAGCCGGATGCCGTAGGCGAAGTTGCGCGCCTGTGAACCGGTGACGGCCTCGCAGTAGCTGTAGGCGGCCTGGACCGGTGCGGACACGTGTGTGGGGCCCTCCACGGTCGGGCTCACCCCTTTCTCGGCGCTGTGCGCAGGACGGCGGCCACCTCGCGGAGCAGGCCGCTCTTGGTGGGCTTGGGCGGGCCGGGGAGTACGTCGAAACCGGCGGCGGTGACGGCTCGCAGAGCCGCACGCCCCCCTCCCACGAAGCCCGCGAGCAGCAGCCGGAGTCTGCCGTGCACGCTGCCCACGAGCGGGGTGCCTTCGTTCAGCAGTTCGCGTGCGCGCTCGGTTTCGAATGCGACCAGGGAGCGTACGGCCGCGCCGGCCGACGGGGCCGCGAGCTCCGCCTCGGTCACGTGGAAGCGGCGCAGGTCCTCGGCGGGCAGGTAGATCCGGTCGCGGCCGAGGTCCTCGGCGACGTCCTGGATGTGCTCGACGATCTGCAGGGCGGTGCAGACGGCGTCGGAGCGGCGGATCCGTTCGGGGGTGCTGGTGCCGGTGAGGGAGAGCACGAGGCGGCCGACCGGGTTCGCGGACAGCTCGCAGTAACCGACCAGGTCGGCGTACGTCCCGTAGCGCGCGACCCGCTGGTCCTGGCGGTTGGCCTCGATCAGGGCGAGGAACGGCTCGGGGGTCAGGCCGTGGGCGCGGACGACGGGCTGCAGAGCCTGCAGCAGCGGGTGCCGCGGCGGGCCGGCGGGGCCGGCGGCACCGTTGAAGACGCGGTGCAGGTCGGCTTCGAGGGCGTCGAGCATGGCGGGCCGGTCGTCGGCCGCGGCGGGGTCGAGACCGAGGAGGACGGCGTCGTGTCCGCCGGGGGCGAGGTCGCCGTCGCCGATGTCGTCGACGAGGCGGGCGTACCCGTAGACGGCCGTCAGCCCGTCGCGCCAGGCGCGGGGCAGGAAGACGGGGGCGACGGGGAAGTTCTCCGCCGCCGCTTTGTCGAGGGTGGCGCTCACGTGGACCGTGTCGGCCAGGGGTCGGATGCCGTGCCCCGGGTTCACCGCCCGCCGCCCGGGGCGGGGACGGCCGTCGTGCCTGGGGGCCGGAGAATTCCCGTAGCCATTGCCGTCACATCTCCCGTTCTACACTGCCGACCCATTACATCCTATTTCGGACACGCCGCCGGGGGATTCCCCGGGCTGCCCCAAGGCCCTTCAACTGCGGGGAATCGTCCCCTCTTGCCGCGATTGAGGACCGCCTCAGCTTACGCTGTAGAACGTCGCGGAGCCCTCTCGGGTATTCGCTCCGCCACCGAATGTCGCCGCGAAATGCGAGAACACGATTGAGGCCCCCGCCGCGCTGAGCGGCGGGGGCCTTCGGGTGAAGCGGAAAAGCGCCGGAAGAGGGCACCGCGCGACCCGGAGGTCAGCCGTTGGTTGCCTTCTCGTATGCCGAGACGACTTCCTCGGTGGGCCCGTCCATCAGGAGCTCACCCTTCTCCAGCCACAGCACCCGGTCACAGGTGTCGCGGATGGACTTGTTGTTGTGGCTCACCAGGAAGACCGTGCCGGCCTTCTGCCGCAGTTCGCGGATCCGGTCCTCCGAACGCACCTGGAAGCTGCGGTCACCGGTGGCCAGGGCCTCGTCGATCATCAGAACGTCGTGGTCCTTGGCCGCCGCGATGGAGAAGCGCAGACGCGCCGCCATGCCGGAGGAATAGGTACGCATCGGCAGGGAGATGAAGTCGCCCTTCTCGTTGATGCCCGAGAAGTCGACGATGCTCTGGTAACGCTGCTTGATCTGCTCGCGGCTCATACCCATCGCGAGGCCGCCGAGAACGACGTTCCGCTCACCGGTGAGGTCGTTCATCAGGGCCGCGTTGACACCCAGCAGCGAGGGCTGGCCGTCGGTGTAGACCTTGCCCTCCTCGCAGGGCAGCAGGCCCGCGATGGCGCGCAGCAGGGTCGACTTGCCGGAGCCGTTGGACCCGATGAGGCCGATGGCCTCGCCGCGGTAGGCGGTGAAGGAGACGCCGCGCACGGCGTGGACCCGCCGGACGCCCGGGGCGTCGACCTTCTTCCGGCGGACTATCTTGCTGAGCGCGGCGGTGGCCGCACCCTTGCCGCTGCTGCCGGTGTTGACCCGGTAGACGATGTGGACGCCGTCCGCGATCACGGTGGGGACGCGCCCCTGAGTGTTGTCAGCCACGGCCGTAACGCTCCTCAGACTTCCAGAAGTACACGAAGCCACCGATGCCGATCACCGCGGCCCAGCCCACCGCGAAGGCCCACACGTGCGGAGGCAGGTTGCTCGCCGCGTAGTCGTCGATCAGCGCGAACCGGATGAGGTCCATGTAGATCGCGACCGGGTTCCACAGCAGCAGGTCACTGATCCACTCGGGCTGTTCCTTGAGGTAGATCCCGATCGGGAACATGACGCCGGAGGCGTACATCCAGGTACGCATCACGAACGGCATCAGCTGCGCGAGGTCGGGGGTCTTGGAACCCGCCCGCGCGAAGATCATGGCGAGGCCGGTGTTGAAGACGAACTGGAGCGCCAGGGTCGGGATCACCAGCAGCCAGGAGAGCTGTGGATAGTTGCCGAAGCAGACGGCGATCACGAAGACGACGATCATCGAGTACAGCAGCTGCTGGAGCTGCTGGAGCGAGAAGGACACCGGCAGGGCGGCGCGCGGGAAGTGCAGCGCCCGGACCAGCCCGAGGTTGCCCGAGATCGCCCGGACGCCCGCCATCAGCGAGCTCTGGGTGAAGGTGAAGACGAAGATGCCCATCACCAGGAACGGGATGTAGACGTCCTTCGGCATCTCCCGGCCCGCTTTGAGGATCAGGCCGAAGATCAGCCAGTAGACGACCGCGTTCAGCAGCGGGGTCGCCACCTGCCAGACCTGGCCGAGCTTCGCCTGGCTGTACTGCGCGACCAGCTTGGCCCTGGAGAAGGCCATGATGAAGTGGCGCCGGCCCCAGAGCTGCCGTACGTACTCACCCAGGCCGGGCCTGGCGCCGCTGACCGAGAGGCCGTACTTCCTGGCGAGCTCCGCGGCGCTCAGCCCCGCGTCGTCGGACAGCGGCCTGCTCGTGGCGAGGGCGCCGTCGTGGGTTGTGTCACTCACAAGTTGAAACTTTCGTCTTCAAGATGCGGCCAGGTGGGCATCAGGCTGGTGGCTCGAGGCCCGTGATCGCGTCATGTTCCCAGACGCGGGCTGGTCAGATGACAGGAGGTCGGCCCAGCCGGGTCAACCGCCAGACCGTTCGCCATCTCATCGGGCGGCGGGGTCCGCAGGGAGTGGTCCACCCCTCCCGGAAACCGCCGAACCAGGCCTTGAGCGCCGGTGCCGACGGCCTGCGTACGAGCGTCAGCAGGAGCCAGACGCCCAGGTAGACCGGGACCAGCGGGGCGGGCAGGTTGCGGCGGGCGAGCCACACCCGGTTACGAGCCACCATACGGTGGTAGACCGCGTGCCGGGAGGGGGCAGTTGTCGGGTGCAGCAGCACCATGTCCGACCGGTAGTCGATCAGCCACCCTGCGTCGAGCGCCCGCCAGGCCAGATCGGTCTCCTCGTGCGCGTAGAAGAACTCCCCCGGCAGCGCTCCGACCTGCTCGAACACCGTCGTGCGGACGGCGTTGGCGCCGCCCAGGAAGGTGGTCACGCGGGAGGAGCGCATCGGGTCGGAGGCGCGCAGCCGCGGCACGTGCCGGCGCTGGGTCACACCGGTCTCCGGATCGGCGATCCGGAAGCTGATGATCCCGAGCGCGGGGTCCTCGGCGAAGGCCTGCCGGCACAGCTCGGCGGTGTCGGTGCGCTCCAGCAGACCGTCGTCGTCCAGGAAGAGCAGCACGTCCACGTCGCCGCCGCCGGGTCCGAAGGCCTCGATGCCGACGTTGCGCCCGCCCGGGATGCCCAGGTTCTCGGGCAGGTCGATGCTGCGGACGCCCTCGGGCAGGCCGGTGACCTGCACGCCCTGGCCCACGACGACCACGTCGACGGGGGCCCCGTCCTGGCGGGCCACCGAGTCGAGGAGAGCCTTGAGCTCGTCGGGCCGGTTGCCCATGGTGATGATCACGGCGCCCAGCCGCAGCGGGGCACTCACTTGAGCCTGCTGGAGGCGAGGATGGACACCAGGTGCAGCACGGTCTGGAGCATCGCGATGGCGGCCAGCACGGCGACCCCGACCCGGGACCAGTACAGGTCGCCCTGCAGCTGGTCCACGACGGCCAGCACCAGGATGAGCAGCGAGGCCTCGATGCCGAGGATCAGGCGGTGGAACTTGAGCGCGGCGGCGGCCCGGCGGGCGAGCGCCATGCCCTTCGCGCGCGGCTCGGCGGCCGCGTCCTTGACCACGGGCTTGCCGGCCTGGTGGCGGGCGACGCCGACCAGGTCGGTCTCGGCCTTGATCAGGATGGCGCCGAGCGCGGCCAGGGTGCCCAGGAAGGCCCACAGCCAGTCGGCGCCGCCGGGGCCCCACAGGTCGGCGGCGCGCAGGCCGAAGCCGACCAGGACCGCGGCGTCGCACAGGTAGGCGCCGACCCGGTCCAGGTACACGCCGGAGAGCGAGAACTGCTTCTTCCAGCGGGCGACCTCGCCGTCGACGCAGTCGAGCAGCAGGTACATCTGGACCGCGATCACGCCGAGGACGGCACCCCAGATGCCCGGCACCAGCAGGGCCGGGAGGGCGAGGACGCCGGCCAGGGTCATCAGGTAGGTCAGCTGGTTCGGCGTGACCTTGGTGGTGACCAGGAAGCGGGTGATGCGCAGGGAGATCTCGCGCATGTAGAGGCGCCCGCCCCAGTGCTCGCCGCTGACCCGGTCCTTGACGCCCGCAGGGTGGACGACGGGCCTCAGTTCAGCTACGGATGGTCTTGACATAGTCGGCGTAAGCGTCCCTGATCTCGGCGGCGGACAGGTTGAGGTGCTCCAGGATCGTGAAGCGTCCCGGGCGGGTCTGGGGGGCGTACTCGACGGCCGCGACGAACTCGTCGACGCTGAAGCCGATCTCCTCGGGTCCGACCGGCAGGCCGTGCCGGCGCAGCACCTCGACGAAGAGGCCCGACTGTTCGGCGGCCCCGCGCAGGTGCATCGCGAAGGCTGCGCCGATGCCGACCTGCTCGCCGTGGAGCGCGGAGCGTCCCGGGTGGAGCAGGTCGAAGGCGTGGCTGATCTCGTGGCAGGCGCCGGACGACGGGCGGGAGTCCCCGCTGATCGACATCGCGATGCCGGAGAGCACCAGCGCTTCGGAGAGCACGGTGAGGAACTCGTCGTCGCCGCATCCGCCGGGGTGGCGCAGCACGGACTCGCCGGCGGTACGGGCCATGGCGGCGGCCAGGCCGTCGACGGGCTCACCGTTGATCTTGTGCGAGAGCTCCCAGTCGGCGATCGCCGAGATGTTGGAGATCGCGTCACCGATGCCCGCGCGGATGAACCGGACCGGGGCTTCCTTGATCACGTCGAGGTCGATCACCATGGCGATCGGCGTCGGCACACCGTAGGAACCGCGGCCGTTGTCGTTGTCCAGGATGGACACCGGCGAGCAGATGCCGTCGTGCGAGAGGTTGGTGGCGACGGCCACCATGGGCAGCCCGACCCGCGCCGCGGCGTACTTGGCCACGTCGATGATCTTGCCGCCGCCCAGGCCCACGACGGCGTCGTAGCGGCGGCCCTTTATGTCGTCGGCCAGCTTGACCGCGGAGTCGATGGTGCCGTCGACGACCGCGTACCAGTCGGCGTGCGGCAGCACCGGCTCCAGCTTGGCGCGCAGCGCCACGCCGGAGCCGCCGCTGATCGCGATGGCCAGCTTGCCGGAGGCGGAGATCCGCTGGTCGGCCAGGAGGCCGGCCAAGTCGTCCATCGCCCCGCGACTGATGTCGACGACGACGGGCGAGGGGATGAGCCTCGTCAGTACTGGCATGCGATCGTCCGGCCCTTGGCGAGGTCGTCGTGGTTGTCGATCTCGACCCACTTGACGTCGCCGATGGGGGCCACGTCGATGGTGAAGCCGTCGTTGACGAGCTGCTGGTAGCCGTCCTCGTAGTAGAGGTCGGGATCGCGCTCGAAGGTGGTCTTCAGGGCCTCGGCGAGCTGCTCGGCGGCCTCGGGCTCGATGAGGGTGACACCGATGTACTCGCCGGTGGCGTCGGAGGGCTCCATCAGCTTGGTGATCTTCTGGACGCCCTTGCCCTCGGCGGTGACGACCTTCATCTCCTCGTCGGCCAGGTTCTTGACCGTGTCGAGGGCGAGGATGATCTTCTGGCCGTTGCCGCGGGCGGCGAGCAGGGTGCGCTCGACGGAGACCGGGTGGACGGTGTCGCCGTTGGCGAGGATCACGCCCTGCTTCAGGACCTCACGCGCGCACCACAGGGAGTAGGCGTTGTTCCACTCCTCGGCCTTGTCGTTGTCGATCAGCGTGATCTTGACGCCGTACTTGGCCTCCAGGGCCTCGCGGCGGGCGTACACGGCTTCCTTGCGGTAGCCGACGACGATGGCGACCTCGGTGAGGCCGACCTCGGCGAAGTTGCCCAGGGTCAGGTCGAGAACCGTCAGGCTCTCCTCGTCACCCTCGGGGCCGACCGGCACGAGCGCCTTGGGCAGGGTGTCGGTGTAGGGACGCAGACGGCGTCCGGCACCGGCAGCGAGTACAAGGCCGATCATGCTGGTTCTCCTTCGTCATGTACGGCGGGTGCTCCGGAGGAGACCCAGAATCGGATGCTCTCCACGAGCACCACGAGTGCCACGAACACGGCCACGGCCGTGAGCGCGACGGGGAAGTCCGCTTCGCGCGATACGAGGACGGCCGCCAGGGCCGTGATCAGCAGGACCCGGCCTTCGTGGCCGCCGATCGTCCGCACCAGCCAGTGCGGGGGCGCGCCGGTGCCGCCGCGGATGCGGTACACCGTGTCGTAGTGATGGTAGGCGACCGCCGCGATCAGGCCGAATGCCGCCGGGAGGGCCCCGGGGACCTCCGCCTTCATCGCCAGGATCAGCACGGTGGTGTACTCGGCGGCCCGGAACAGCGGCGGGATCAGCCAGTCCAGGGCGCCCTTGAGGGGCGCGGCGACGGCGAGGCCGGCCGCCATGACATAGATCACCGCGACGGCGATCAGCCGCGGGTCTCCGAAGGGCAGGAACACGGCGCCCGCGATCATCACCAGCGTGCCGAGGGCCGCCACGTACACGGAGCCGAAGGACCCGGCGCGGCCGCGCAGCAGGCGGGCCTGGAGCTCGGCGAGCGGGCCGGAGTCGGCCAGGTCGGCCAGCGCCTGGGCCGCCCGGTCGGTCCGGGTGGCCTTGCGCGTCAGGGAGCGCAGGACCCGGCCGGCGGTGGTGTAGAGCGCGCCGAAGGCGCAGCCGATCAGCAGGGCGTAGAAGACGATCCGCGGCGTGGTGAAGGCGGTCAGGACCGCGATCATCGCCCAGCGCTCACCGATCGGGAGGATGATCATCCGGCGGACCCACACGGTCCAGCCGACGCTGTCGAGCCGGCCGGAGAGCGCGGCCGTGGGACTCGTGTTGGCGGTGGCGTCGTGGTTGGCCTCGTTGAAGGAGAAGTCCACGACGTGCCGGCAGGTCATCAGGATCATGGAGCCGACGGCCAGGGCCCAGACGTCGTCGCCGTTCCTGGCCGCGCCGAGCGCGAGGCCCGCGTAGAAGGCGTACTCCTTCGCGCGGTCGAAGGTGGCGTCGAGCCAGGCACCCATCGTCGAGTACTGGAGCGAGTAGCGGGCGAGCTGCCCGTCGGTGCAGTCCAGCACGAAGGAGACGAGGAGCAGCACCCCGGCCGCCGCGTAGCCCCAGCGCTCGCCCGTGGCCGCGCACCCGGCCGCGATGAGCGCGGTGATCAGCGAGGCGGTGGTGACCTGGTTCGGGGTCAGGCCGCGGCGCGCGCACCAGCGGGCGATGTAGCGCGAGTAGGGGCTGATGCAGAAGGTGGTGAAGAAGCCGTCGCGGGACTTCACGGCGGTCCGCAGGCGTACGGCCTCGTCGTCGACGGCGGCGACGGCGGCGGTCGCCGCGTCGCGCTCGGCAGGGCCGGCGGGGACCGCGGCGACGAGCGTGCCCAGTTCGGGGCGCTGGACGGTGGTCCCGGCGGCCTCGACGGAGGCGGCGAGCCGGTCGGCGTACGGGCCGGCCCCGTCGGTGCCCGCGGCTGCCTCGGCGGCGGCCTTGTCGAGGGCCCCGCGGGCTCCGGTCTGGACGGCGAGGGCGCCGGTGACGGCGCAGGCGTCGAAGCGCGGGTCGGTCAGCGCGAGGCGCAGCGTGTGCAGGTGCCCGACGAAGGCACTGTCCACGACGGCCACCCGCTGGTCGGCGGGTACGCCCGCCAGCGCGGCGGCGGCGTCCTTCGGACCGGCGGCCGAGCGGACGTCGAAGCCGAGGGAGCGCAGCTCGTCCGCGAGCGGTGATCCGGGGACCGGCAGGCCGGTGAGGATGACGGTCGGCAGACGAACTCACTCCTTGTAACGGATTCCGAACGCGCGCCCTTATGGGGCGGCGGCACGTCGGCAGAGGCTATCGGATGAATGGAAGCAGGGGTTCACCACCCGTTTACGCCCTGATAAGCCGAATATTCGGGCCCCGGGCCGGGTTCCGATCATCATTGACGATCACGGCGCGGTACCACAAACGGCCCGGATGTTACGGTGGACACGCCCCTGAACGTGTCGAGTGGAAAGAGGTGGGTTGATGACCGTCGTAGTGGTCGCGGCCATGCGCAGCGAACTCCGGTGCATCTCCCCCTCTTCCTTCCGGGCATCCGGCCGGGCCTGATCACACAGCTGGGCCTCGTCGGCCGGAGCCCCCGTTCCAAGGGTTCACGTTGACCGACATCTATGCCTTCGACGACACCTCCGATCCCGAGGGCGTCGACGACTTCACGCACGCCTTCTTCGCCCTGCACCACGGCCTGCCCCGGCAGGCTCCGGGCTCCGACGCGAGCACCCGCCACCTGTTGTCCCTGTGCGGAGCGCTGCCCGAGCGGCCGCGCGTCCTCGACCTGGGCTGCGGCCCGGGCCGCAGCGCGCTGCTGCTCGCCGCCGAGGCGGGTGCGGCGGGCACGGGCGCCGACGTGACCGCCGTCGACCTGCACGGCCCCTTCCTCGACGAGCTCCGTACGGCCGCCGCGGCCCGCGGTCTCGCCGACCGGGTCCGCACGATCGAGGCGGACATGGGCGCACTGACCGGCGAGGACTTCGAGGACGGTTCCTTCGACCTCGTCTGGGCGGAGGGCTCCGCTTACATCCTCGGCTTCGACGCCGCGCTCGCGCGGTGGAAGCGGCTGCTCGCCCCGGGCGGCACCCTGGTCCTGACCGAGTGCCAGTGGTCGGTCCCCGATCCGTCCGCGGGCGCCCGCGCCTTCTGGGACCCGCACTACGCGCTGCGCACCACCGCCGGCAACCTCGCGGCCGCCCAGGCGGCCGGGTACCAGGTGCTCGGCGTGCACGAGCTGCCCGGCTCCGACTGGGCCGAGTATTACGGCCCGCTCGCCGAGCGGGTCCGTGCCCTGTCCGGAACCGGCGGCCCGGCGATGGCGCGGGCCCTGGCCGCGTCGCGCGAGGAGCTCGACGTACGGGCCCGCCACGGGCACGAGTACGGGTACACGGGCTACGTCCTGCGCCCGGTGAGCGCCGGGGACGGCGACGCCTGGCCCGCCCGGCCGGAGACCACGGCCGACGTGGCCGCCGTCCGGGAGATCAACCTGGCGGCCTTCGGGACTCCGCTGGAGGCCGACCTCGTGGACGCGCTGCGCGCCGACGGCTCGTGGCTGCCCGGGCTGTCGTACGTGGCCGAGGCCCCGAACGGGTCGGTGGCGGCGCACGCCCTGCTGACCCGGTGCGAGGTCGGCGGCGCACCGGCGCTCGCGCTCGCGCCGGTGGCGGCCGATCCCGCGCTGCAGCGCTCGGGCGCGGGCAGCTCGGTCGTACGGGCCCTGCTCGCGGCGGCCCGGGAGCGCGGGGAGTCACTCGTCCTCGTCCTGGGGCACCCGGCGTACTACCCGCGCTTCGGTTTCGTACCGGCGTCGCACTTCGGGATCCGGGCCCCCTTCGAGGTCCCCGACGAAGCCGTGATGGCGCTGGTGCTGGATGATTCCCGTCCGGTCCCGGCGGGAACGATCACGTATCCGGCCCCTTTCGGAGTCTGACGCGCGCACGAGGTCATGTGAGTGACACGTGAGGTGATCCGCCCCCCGTCGCGTAGCACGCGACGGGGGGCGGACATGCGTGGATGTCCGAAGTGGGGACAAGCCTCTTTTGTACGGCAGACTGAAGGCCGAAGTCCGAAGCGAAGGATGGGTATGCCGACCACACCAGCCACCGCCGCGAACAGCGCGTCCAACGGCACCGGTACTCAAGAACCGATCATGCTCGAACTGGTCGACGAGGCCGGCAACACCATCGGCACGGCGGAGAAGCTCTCCGCCCATCAGGCGCCCGGGCAGTTGCACCGGGCGTTCTCCGTGTTCCTCTTCGACGAGCAGGGCCGTCTGCTGCTCCAGCAGCGGGCCCTCGGGAAGTACCACTCCCCCGGCGTCTGGTCGAACACCTGTTGCGGTCACCCCTACCCCGGGGAGTCGCCGTTCGCGGCCGCGGCCCGGCGGACCCATGAGGAGCTGGGCCTGTCGCCCTCGCTGCTCGCGCAGGCGGGGACGGTGCGCTACAACCACCCGGACCCCGCATCGGGTCTGGTGGAGCAGGAGTTCAATCACCTGTTCGTGGGACTCGCGCAGACTGTCGTGCGGCCGGATCCGGAGGAGGTCGAGGACACCGCCTTCGTCACCGCCGGGGAACTGGCGAAGCGGCACGCCGAAGCGCCGTTCTCGGCCTGGTTCATGACCGTACTGGACGCGGCGCGGCCCGCGATCCGCGAACTGACCGGCGACGCGGCGGGCTGGTAGCCCGTACGCCGTCCCGCCCGCCCGTCGGCCGAGCGCCGGCCGCCGCCTCGCCGGCCGCCGCTCAGCCGGCGGTCGGCGGGGCGGTGAGCGGCAGGGCCGCCCAGATCACCTTGCCGCCGGTCGAGGTGTGCTCGACGTCGCAGACCCCGCCGGCCTCCAGGGTGATCTCCCGGACCAGGAGCAGGCCCCGGCCGCCGGTCTGGCCGAAGTCGGCCTCAAGCGCCTTGGGCCGGTAGGGGTGGTTGTCCTCGACGGCCACCCGCACCCACTCACGGCCGATCGCGACCTCGACCGCGACCTCCGGCGAGAGCAGAGCGGCGTGCCGGACCGAGTTCGTCACCAGCTCGGAGACGATCAGGAGCAGGGAGTACACGAGGTCCTGATGGGCCGGCACCCCCTGGCGCCCGAGCAGGTCCCGGACCGCACGGCGGGCCTGCGGAACGGATTCTTCAACCGCGGGCGCGGTGAACCTCCACACACCCTCGTAGGCGAGGGGGTCGGCCGGGGCCTCTGCCTCACCCGCCTTGGCCTGCGGGACACTCCCGCTGACGTCCATGTTCCGTCCCCCGTCTTCACGCTCGATCGTCTCCACGCGACAAGAGTGGGGAACGGGCTGGTCCGGACCGGACTGCTGACCATAAGTCAGCGCCTATCGGACACATTCTGACCACTGGCGTATGACAGAGTCAGTTGTTCGACTATTCCTGATCTTCTGCCGGACGCTTCCCGGCCGTCTCGCCCGGCACGTCCCCCGCGGCCGCCGCCGCCGGAGCCTCGTCCTCCCTGACCAACCCCAGGATGCGGCGGGAGCCCATGCCCATGGCCACCAGGCTCAGCCCGTCGAACAGCAGGGCGAGGGAGAAGAAGGTTCCGATCACGTACAGACTGTTGCCGGGCCAGTTGGAGAGGATCAGGAAGCCCAGCAGGATCCCGAAGGCGCCCTGGACGACCGCGAGCCCGAAATTGGCACCGCGCACCACCAGCGCCCCGACCAGCCGGAACACCCCGCCCGTGAGGAAGAGCAGTGCGGCGAACATGGTCAGCGCCTCGGCGCTCGCCTCGGGACGGCGCAGGATCACGAAGCCCGCGGCCAGGTTGATCGCGGCGACGACGACGGCGAGCCAGAAGTAGTTGCTCCTGCGCCACTGCACGGCCTGCAGCAGGCCCACGACACCGCCGATCAGCAGCAGCCAGCCGAAGAGGAACATCGAGGTGAGCGTGGCCAGGCCCGTGTAGACGAGACCGACCAGACCGGCCAGCACCAGGATCACCCCGAGCGCCGTCATGAGCGCGAAACTGCGGCTGAGCTTCTTCTTCTCCCGCTGCGGTTCCGGGCCCCCGGCCATGGCCCTCGTACCGTCTGCACGGTCTGCACGGTCTGCGCCCATGGACGTGCCACCTCCTCGCACCCCCGACGGACTCCCTTGATCATAGGTATGACCGCCCGGGATAGCATCCGGCGCATGGACGCAGCCATGGACGCAACCCTCCTGCACACGGTCGCCGACGGGGTGGCCACGATCGTCATCTCGCACCCCGCCAAGCGCAACGCCATGACCGCCGCCATGTGGCGCAGGCTCCCGGAGCTGGTGGCGGGCATGGCGGACGACCCGGCGGTACGGGTGCTCGTACTGACCGGGGCCGGGCCGACCTTCTGCGCGGGCGCCGACATCTCCTCGCTGACCCGGGACGCGGCGGAGCCCGGGGAATCCGGGGCTTCCGGGGCCGCGGACCCGCGGGCCCTGGCCGTGGCCGCGGAGGAGGCCCTGGCCGCCTTCCCCAAGCCCACGCTCGCGGCGATCCGCGGCTTCTGTGTGGGGGGCGGCAGCCAGCTCGCGGCCGCCTGCGATCTGCGCTTCGCCGAGGAGGGGGCCTCCTTCGGGGTGACCCCCGCCAAGCTCGGCATCGTCTACGCGGCGTCCTCGACCCGCCGGCTCGCGTCCGTGGTCGGCCCGGCCTGGGCCAAGTACCTCCTCTTCTCCGCGGAGCTGATCGACTCGGAGACGGCGCTGCGCGCGGGGTTCCTGAACGAGCTGCTGCCGGCCGGCCGACTGGACAAGCGCGTCGCCGAGTTCACCCGGATCCTGGCCTCTCGCTCACAGCTGACTCAGGCGTCGGCCAAGGAGTTCGCGGACGGCCGGACCGACCGGGACGCGTACTGGGAGGAGCAGGCCGCCGGGAGCGAGGACACCGCGGAGGGGGTCGCCGCGTTCCTGGAGCGCCGGGCTCCGCGCTTCGCGTGGACCCCGGCTCCGTGACGGCCGGCCGTCAGCCGGCAGCCGGGAACGCCGTCCCCCGCAGCATCTCGACGAGAGCGGCCGGGGCCTTGTCGGGCGAACCGGCGTCGTAGGGCGGCTGGGGGTCGTACTCGGTCATCAGCTGCACGGCCTGGGCGAAGTCGTCGCCGGCGATCCGGCCGAGCAGGGTGAGCCCCATGTCGATCCCGGAGGACACCCCGGCGGCGGTGACGTACTTCCCGTCGAACACCACGCGCTCACCGGTGGGCTCGGCCCCGTGCTTCGCAAGCTTGTCCAGGTACAGCCAGTGGCTGGTGGCCCGCCGGCCGTCGAGCAGCCCGGCGGCGGCGAGCAGCAGGGATCCGGTGCACACCGAGGTGGTCCAGGTGGTGGTGGCGTCGACCGTGCGCAGCCAGTCCAGGACCACGGGGTTGGCCATCTCCCGCTCGGGATGCGGTCCGCCGGGCACGATGACGATGTCGGGCCGGGTGACCTCGTCGAGCCCCTTGTCGGCGACGAGCGCGAGCGCCCCGCTGTCGGTCCGTACGGGACCCGGCCGCTCGGAGACGAAGACGACCTCGGCGTCGGGCAGCCGGCCGAGGGTGTCGAAGGGCCCGACGGCGTCGAGGGCGGTGAAGTGGTCGTAGAGAAGTACGGCGATCTGCATGGCTCCTCCGGAGCGATGGTCGGAACGGGGCTCCGCCCCGGTGGGGCGGCTCATGCTTCTCGGCGCGCCGCCGGCCCTCAAGGGCGGGAGGTGCCGAACCGGCGGCGGTACTCGGCGGGCGGCTGGCCGAGGGTGCGTACGAAGGCCCGGCGCAGCGCCTCCGGGTTCCCGTACCCGCAGGCCCGGGCGATCTGTGCGATCCCTTCCCCGCTCTCCACCAGCAGCCGCCGTGCGTGGTCCACCCGGACCCGTTCGACGTACCGGCCCGGCGTGACCCCGGTCTCCGCCTGGAAGGCCCGTGCGAAGTGCCGCGGCGAGAGCCGGGCCCGGGCGGCGAGGTGCTCGACGCCCAGCTTCTCCCCCGGGTGCTCGGCGATCCATTGCTGCACGTCCCGCAGCGGGTCCCGGCGGGCCGTCTGGGCGGCCAGGTGCGCGCTGAACTGTGCCTGGTTGCCGGGCCTGCGCAGGAACACCACCAGGTGCCGGGCGATCGTCAGGGCGACGTCCTGCCCGTGGTCCTCCTCCACCAGCGCCAGGGCGAGGTCGATCCCCGCCGTGACCCCGGCCGAGGTGGCCACCGGTCCGTCCCGTACGTAGATCGGGTCCGGCTCGACGGCGACGGCCGGGTAGTCCCGCGCCATCCGCTCGCAGGCGTACCAGTGCGTCGTCGCCCGCCGCCCGTCCAGGAGCCCCGCCTCGGCCAGCAGCAGTCCTCCCGTGCACACGGAGACCAGCCGCTCCGCGCCACCCCCGTGGATACGGAGCCAGTCGGTGAGCCTGGGCTCGAAGTCCCCCGAGAACTGTCCCCCGGGCACCAGGACCGTGGTGCCGGGCCCCGGCCGGGCGCCCGCCAGTTCCCCGTCCGGCACCAGCGTCAGCCCGCTGCTGGTACGGACGGGCTCTCCGGCCGGAGAAACCGTCCGGATCGCGTACCCGGCCCGCCCCGGGAAGCGGGCGAGCGCGGCGAACACCTCCACCGGCCCGGTCACGTCCAGGCTCTGGACCCCGTCGTAGAGGAGGACGAGGACGTTGCGCGGCGATGACGGCATGGCTTCATGGTGTTCCGCCCCCGCGATGGCCGCAATGACGCGCTTCCCACCTATCCGGCCATGCCGGGTGCGGTCCGCGCGCGGATAGGATCGGCACATCATGACTGCAACCCTCGTCGCCAAGAAGCTCACCGCCGCGCACGGTGAGCGCACCCTCTTCGCCGATCTCGACCTCGTCGTCGCCCCCGGCGACGTCATCGGCCTCGTCGGCGTGAACGGCGCCGGGAAGTCCACCCTGCTGCGGCTGCTCGCCGGGCTGGACACCCCCGAGACCGGGGAGCTGCGGCTCTCCCCGCCCGGCGCCGCCGTCGGCCACCTCCCGCAGGAGCCGGAGCGCAGGCCCGATGAGTCGGTCCGGGAGTTCCTGGCCCGCCGTACGGGTGTGGCGGCCGCGCAGGCCGAGCTCGACGCGGCGACGCAGGGTCTGGTGGACGGAACGCCGGGCGCGGACGACGCGTACGCGACCGCGCTGGACCTGTGGCTGAACCTCGGCGGCGCCGATCTCGACGAGCGGGCCCAGGAGGTCGCCGACGAGCTCGGCCTCGCCGTCGGTCTCGACCTGCCCATGACGGCGCTCTCCGGCGGTCAGGCGGCCCGCGCGGGCCTCGCCTCGCTCCTCCTCTCCCGCTACGACGTCTTCCTGCTCGACGAGCCCACCAACGACCTGGACCTGGACGGTCTGGAGCGGCTGGAGCGGTTCGTCAAGGGGCTGCGGGCCGGCACGGTCGTGATCAGCCACGACCGCGAGTTCCTGACCCGGACGGTCACCAAGGTCCTCGAACTCGATCTCGCCCAGCAGCAGATCAACCTCTACGGCGGCGGCTACGACTCCTACCTGGAGGAGCGCGAGCGTGCCCGCAACCACGCCCGCGAGGAGTTCGACGAGTACGCGGGCAAGAAGTCGGCCCTCGAAGGCCGGGCGCAGATGCAGCGCAACTGGATGGACAAGGGCGTGCGCAACGCCCGCCGCAAGGCGTCCGACAACGACAAGATCGGCAAGAACCTGCGGGGCGAGTCGAGCGAGAAGCAGGCCGCCAAGGCCCGCCAGACGGCGCGGGCGATCGAGCGGCTGGAGGTCGTCGACGAGCCCCGCAAGGAGTGGGAGCTGCGCATGGAGATCGCGGCGGCCCCGCGCTCCGGCGCGGTGGTGGCCACCCTGCGCGAGGCCTCGGTCAAGCGCGGGGACTTCTCCTTCGGCCCGGCCAGTCTGCAGATCGACTGGGCGGACCGGGTGGCGATCACCGGGGCCAACGGCGCCGGCAAGTCCACCCTGCTCGCCGTCCTGCTGGGCCGGCTGGCCCCGGACTCCGGCTCCGCCACCCTCGGTTCCGGCGTCCTGGTCGGCGAGGTGGACCAGGCCCGCGGCCTGTTCCTCGGCGACGAACCGCTGCTCGAAGCCTTCTGCGCGGCGGTCCCCGAGACCGAGCCGGCCGAGGTCCGCACCCTGCTGGCCAAGTTCGGCCTGAAGGCGGCGCACGTCCTGCGCCCGGCGGCCACCCTCTCCCCGGGCGAGCGCACCCGTGCGGCGCTGGCCCTGCTCCAGGGCCGCGGGGTGAACCTGCTGGTCCTGGACGAGCCGACCAACCACCTCGACCTGCCGGCGATCGAGCAGCTGGAGGCCGCCCTCGACGCGTACGAGGGCACCCTCCTGCTGGTCACGCACGACCGCCGGATGCTGGACGCGGTGCACGTGACCCGCCGCCTGGAGGTCTCCGGCGGCAGGGTCACCGAGCTCTAGGGGGTGTCTCCTGCCGGTCCGGGCGGGCTGCGATGTCCGTGGCCCAGGCGCGGAAGGCCCGCAGGTCCCCGGGCGGGATGCGGAGTTCCTCGGGGACGAGGTCGGAGCGGGCCGCGTCGAGGAGGTCGGCGAGGCCGAGGTGGAACCAGTCCAGGTGCACGGAGTTGTAGGCCTCGATGAGCGGCCGGACCCGCTCCCGGATCGCGGCCGCCTCGGTGGCGTCGACCCCGGCGGCGGCCAGCCGGTCCAGGGTCGCCGCCCGGTGCCGGCGGTCGGACCCGGTGTCGAGGAACGGTTCGAGCAGGTCGCCCCAGACGTCGGGCCGCGAGCGCAACGGGATCCCGTTGCCGGTGCAGAAGCGCTCCAACTCCGCCCTCAGGACGGACGTCACGAAGACGATCTCCCCCGAGCGGGTGCGGATCTCCGGCGGAATGGCGGCCGGGTCGGCCTCCTGGGCCGCCGACGCGTACAGCACGCCCCCGGGCGCGGCGTCGGGCATCGCGCCGTCGCATTCCGGCAGGCGGACGCGGTCACCGTCGAAGAGCGGGTCGAAGATCACCCGGACATCGTCTCCCACGACCGCGCCGCACGGGTGGGCCTGAGCGAGATCGCCCGTTCCGGGCCTGCGGCGGGCCCCGGTACCGGGCCCGCTCAGGCCGCCCCGTCCGCCGGCGGCCGGCGCTTGCGGGCCATCCGGGCGGCCACGAACGTACGCGGCAGGTGGCGGGCGGCGAGGGCGTAGGCGCGGTAGCGGCGGCCGGTGATGCTGACCGGGCGGCGCAGGGCGAGGTCCTTCAGGGCCTGCGCGACCACGGCCTCCGGTTCCAGCCAGACCGCGTCGCGCAGCGCGCTGACGTCCATCCCGGCGCGCTCCTGGAACTCGGTGCGGGTGAAGCCGGGGACCACGGCCAGCACCCGGACCCCGTACGGCGCCATGTCCACCCGCAGCGACTCGCTGAAGGCGGTGATCCAGGCCTTGGCGGCCCCGTAGGTCCCGGTCGGCAGGAGTCCGGCCACCGAGGAGACGTTGAGGACCGCGCCCCTGCGGCGTGCGCGCAGGCCCGGCAGTACGGCGTGGGTGAGCCGGAGCGGGACCTTGACCAGCAGGTCGAGCATCCGTACCTCGTCGTCGACCGGGCTGTACGGGAAGGGTGCGGGCAGTCCGAAGCCCGCGTTGTTGACGAGGATGTCCACGGGCCGGACCGGGTCGGCGAGCCGTTCGGTGACGGCCGCGCAGTCCGCCGGGTCCAGCAGGTCGGCCGGCAGCACCTCGGACGCGGTGCCGTACTCCCGGGCCAGTGCGGCGGCGACGGCGTCGAGCCGGTCCTTGTCGCGGGCGACGAGGACCAGGTCGCAGCCCTTGGCGGCGAAGCCGCGGGCGAAGGCCGCGCCCAGTCCGGCACTGGCGCCGGTGATCAGTACGGTGGTCAAGACTCGTTCACTTCCCTGTGGTGGCGGGCGCGGCGTACGCCTGGGCGACGTCGACGAGGAACCGGGCCTCGTCCGCCAGGTCCCCGCCCTCCTGCGAGGTGTGGATCGCAGCGGGCAGTTCCAGCGCGGCCGCCTCGCCCGGCTGCCCGGACGCTCCGTCGAGCTTGGCCTGCCGGGCCTCCTTCAGTACGCGGGCCAGCGCGGCGGCGGTGGCCCGCTGCTCGGGGACCCCGTGTCCGGTGACCTGGCCGCGGGCCTGTTCCAGGGCGCCCGGGGCCACGTACTCGCCCAGGATCAGGATCGCGTCGCGCGTCTCGATGACCTTGCGGTACACGAGCAGGTTGCGCGGGACCGGCGGCCACAGCAGCTCCATCACCCGCCAGGCGCGCGGCTTGTTGAGCGCGACGTGCGGCACCGCTTCCACCAGGTCGCGCCAGAGCGGCCACAGCCGCCAGGCGGTGGCGATGTCGGCGCAGGTGCGCCGGAGGGTGAACAGGGTGGGCACGAGGATCGCGGCGGCGCGCAGCAGGCCGTGCAGGTTCATGAGCAGCGGGAGGGCGGGCATCGCCCAGGTGCTGCCGAACAGGGCCTTGAGCAGGTACGCCAGCCAGAACAGTCCGGCGAGCGCGGTGCCGAGGCCGAACAGCCGCAGCCCGGCGGCCAGGCCCCGGCTCTCGGTACGGCGGCTGTAGCGCGAGCACAGGGCCACGCAGACGATGTTGGCGGTCACGTGCGCGGAGATCAGCACGAGCCAGTACGCGAGGGAGGGCACCGGGTCGCCGGCCGGCGGCATGGTGTGCGTGCCGTGGCCGGGCGCGGCCGCGTCCAGGGCGAGGAGGGCGCCGAGCCAGGCCACGGTGGCGACGCAGGCGGTGAGCTGGAGCCGGCGGCCGCGGGTGGTGGCGGCCACGAAGTAGAGGACGGCGCCGGCCGACAGGACGCCGATGAGGTTGCGGACGAGGCCGATGGTGTGGGCGTAGCCCGGGCCGCGGCTCATCGCGTACGAGACGACGTCCGGGAGGTTGAGGGTCATCGCGGCGGCGGCGGTGGCGACGGCCAGCCACAGGCCGCGCTGCTGGGGGGAGCGCAGGGCTCCGGGGGCGCGGAGCAGGACGGCGATCCACAGGCACGCCACGCTGGGGACGGCGAGCCAGTTGCCGAAGGCGGTCAGGTCAGCTGCCATCGTTGCCCCGCTCGTATCCCATGGCGGACTCCAGCCGGGCCAGGGTGCCGCGCGCGCCGTTCGCGGACCGCGGGCCGGCGTTCGCCGTGCGGATGCGGATCATGCTGGCGAGCATCTCCGCCTCCTGCTCCTGGCGGGTGGTGTAGTTGGTGCGCCCGAGCACCACGGGGGCGTTCCCGTCGGCCTCCTCCCCTTCGAGGGAGTGGTGGCCGAAGAGGATGTGGCCCAGTTCGTGGAGGACGATGTGCTCCCGGTGCAGCGGGGTGGTCTGCGCCTCGTAGAAGACGTAGTCGACGCTGGCCGTGCCCACCCACAGTCCGCAGACTCCGGACTCCGCCGCTTCCTTGGGGAGCGGATGGAGCCGGATGGGGCGGCCGCGCCGCTCGGCTATCCGTCGGCACAGGTCGTCGAGGGAGAAGGGGTGGGTCAGATCCAGATGGCCGAGAATCTGCTCGCACCTCTTGCGGATGCTGAGTTGCCGGTGGGGCATGTGATCCCTCTTCGGACCCTTTCCGGGGCAACGGTGGTAGGCGTGTGTGGGCAGGGGCATGAAGTCCTGTGCCTTCGAGGCGGCCTCGGGGAATGCGGTCCTGAGGGGAAAACGCGGAAGCCCGTCCGCCGAGTGACGAACGGGCGTTCCACCATGCCTACAGATCTTGTACGGGAGTTGGCAAGGCAAGTCCCCTGGTGGGGAAGGTATTCGGCCACTTCGCACGCAGACCGACACGCGCCGGGTGGCTGCAAGACACCCTTGACGGCTCCTACTTCTTGCGGCGCTCCTCGGGGGCGGTGAGGCCCGCACGGCGCAGGGCGTCGGCCATCGCGCTGTTGGCGGGGGCGGGGGCGCTGCCGCCGCCCTGCCGACGGCCCTGGCCGCCCTGGCCGCGCTCGCCCTGGCCGCGCTCGCCCTGACCGCCCTGGCCGCGTTCGCCCTGGCCCTGGTTGCGGCCGCCTTCGCGGGTACCGGACCCGCCGCGCTGCTGCGGCGGACGGCCACCGCCGCCACCGCCGCCGCCCCGCCGGTCCTCGCGCTGGCGGGGAGCGCCCGCGCCGCGCTCCGCCCCGGCCTCGTCCTCCAGCCGCAGGGTCAGCGAGATCCGCTTGCGCGGGATGTCCACGTCCATGACCTTCACACGGACGATGTCGCCCGGCTTGACCACGTCCCGGGGGTCCTTGACGAAGTTCTTCGACAGCGCCGAGACGTGCGCCAGCCCGTCCTGGTGGACGCCGATGTCGATGAAGGCGCCGAAGGCGGCCACGTTGGTGACCACGCCCTCCAGGATCATCCCGGGAGCCAGGTCGCCGATCTTCTCCACACCCTCCTTGAAGGTGGCCGTCTTGAAGGCGGGGCGCGGGTCACGGCCCGGCTTCTCCAGCTCGCGCAGGATGTCCGTGACGGTGGGCAGACCGAAGGCCTCGGTGACGAACTGCTCGGGCCGCAGCGAGCGCAGCACGCCGGAGTTGCCGATCAGGGCCGCCACCTCGCTGCCCGCCGTCTTGGCCATGCCCCGGACCACCGGATAGGCCTCGGGGTGCACGCTGGAGAAGTCCAGCGGGTCGTCCCCGCCGCGGATCCGCAGGAAGCCCGCGCACTGCTCGTACGCCTTCGGGCCGAGCCGGGCCACGTCCTTGAGCCCCTTGCGGCTGCGGAAGGGGCCGTTGGCGTCGCGGTGGGCCACGATGTTCTCGGCGAGGCCGCCGCTGATGCCCGACACCCGCGAAAGCAGGGGCGCGGAGGCGGTGTTGACGTCCACACCGACGCCGTTCACACAGTCCTCGACGACCGCGTCGAGCGAGCGCGAGAGCTTCACCTCGGACAGGTCGTGCTGGTACTGGCCGACGCCGATCGACTTCGGGTCGATCTTGACGAGCTCGGCGAGCGGGTCCTGCAGGCGGCGGGCGATGGAGACCGCGCCGCGCAGCGACACGTCCATGTCCGGCAGTTCCTGCGAGGCGAAGGCGGAGGCCGAGTACACGGAGGCGCCCGCCTCCGAGACCATCACCTTGGTGAGCTTCAGCTCCGGGTGGCGCGTGATGAGGTCCCCGGCCAGCTTGTCGGTCTCGCGGGAGGCCGTGCCGTTGCCGATGGCGACCAGCTCGACGGAGTGCTCCTTGGCCAGGCGGGCCAGCTTGGCGAGGGACTCGTCCCACTTGTTGGCGGGCACGTGCGGGTAGATCACCTCCGTGGCCACGACCTTGCCGGTCGCGTCCACGACGGCGACCTTCACACCGGTACGGAAACCGGGGTCCAGGCCGAGCGTCGCCCGGGTGCCGGCGGGCGCCGCGAGCAGCAGGTCGCGCAGGTTCGACGCGAAGACCCGTACCGCCTCGTCCTCGGCGGCCTGGCGCAGCCGCATCCGCAGGTCGATGCCGAGGTGCACCTGGATCTTCGTACGCCAGGCCCAGCGGACGGTGTCGGCCAGCCACTTGTCGCCGGGACGGCCGCGGTCGCCGACGCCGAAGCGGCGGGCGATCATGCCCTCGTACGTGGACGGGCCCGGCTCCTCGCGAGGCTCCTCCGGCTCCAGGGTGAGGTCGAGGACGTCCTCCTTCTCGCCGCGCAGCATGGCGAGGACGCGGTGCGAGGGCAGTGCGGTGAACGGCTCGGCGAAGTCGAAGTAGTCGGCGAACTTGGCCCCCGCCTCCTCCTTGCCCTCACGGACCTTCGCCGCGAGCCGGCCGCGGCCCCACATGCGCTCGCGCAGCTCACCGATCAGGTCGGCGTCCTCGCCGAACCGCTCGGTGAGGATGGCCCGGGCACCCTCCAGGGCGGCCGCCGGGTCGGCGACACCCTTGTCGGCGTCGACGAACGCGGCCGCGGCCGCGGCCGGTTCCACCGACGGGTCGGCCAGCAGGCCCTCGGCGAGCGGCTCCAGACCGGCCTCGCGGGCGATCTGCGCCTTGGTGCGCCGCTTGGGCTTGAAGGGCAGGTAGATGTCCTCCAGCCGGGCCTTGGTGTCGGCCGCGGCGATCCGCGCCGCCAGTTCGTCGGTGAGCTTGCCCTGCTCCCGTACGGAGTCCAGGACCGCCGCGCGGCGGTCCTCCAGCTCCCGCAGATACCGCAGCCGCTCCTCAAGGGTGCGCAGCTGGGCGTCGTCGAGCATCTCGGTCGCTTCCTTGCGGTAGCGCGCGATGAACGGCACGGTGGAGCCGCCGTCGAGCAGCTCGACGGCGGCCTGGACCTGCCGCTCCCGTACGCCGAGCTCCTCGGCGATCCTGCCTTCGATGGACGTCGTCACGATCGGGTCCCGCCTGCCTTCGTTTGCACTGGAAGGCTGCCAATTGTGGCAGGTGGCGGTGGCGGACGGCGGGAACCCTGCCCGCCCGGCGGTCAGGCCCGGCCGAAGAGGTCGCGCGGGAAGGCCCCGGCGCCTATCGCCTTGGTGACGAAGGCGCTGCCGAGTTCGGCGAGCCGGGCCAGTCCCTCCTCGCCCAGGTGCTCGTACGGGGCCGCGTCGAGGCGGTCGGTGTCCGCCTCCAGGCGTTCGCGCACGGCCTTGCCCTCGTCGGTGAGCTCGCCGTCGGCGTCGAGGATGCCGCGCTCGCGCAGCCGCTCGGTCGCGGCGTCCAGGTCGGACTGCTCCCAGCCGCGGATGGCCTTGATCCACTTCGCGGACATGCCGCGGCCGGTGGCGGTGTGGCTGATCAGGGCCTCCACCGGGTCCAGGCCCGCGAGGAGCAGGGCGGCGAGGTGGCCGTCGCCGCGGTGCTCGCGCAGCAGGGTGGTGGCGTGCCACAGGCGCAGGTGCGGCGCGTCCGGTACGGGGAGGTCGGCGTGGGCGGCGTAGAGCGTGCGCGCGTGCCGGGTACAGGCCTCGGTGGCGAGCATGGCCAGGTCGGCGGCCTCGGCGATCTCGGGCGAGCCGATGGTCTCGGGCCCGAGGAGCCGGCGCAGGGTGCTGTCGGCGGCCCGCAGCCGGGCGGCGAGGACCTGCTCGGGCGTGGCGGTGTCCCACACGGCCGGCAGGTGCCGGGCGATCAGGTCGTGGCGGTAGTTGTAGAACGTGGCGGTCACCGTGCCGGGGCCGACGGCGCCCATGGCGGCGGAACGGCTCGCGAGGTTGACGGCGACCGGGTCCTTGATCCCGAGGGTGGCGAGCTCCGTGCCGAGATCCGGCGAGAAGTAGATCGTCGCGTGCAGCGGGTTGATCGCAGCATGCCAACAGCGACGGGCGGCGAGCAGGGGAAGCGTCATGCACGGCAGGCTACCGACTGCTTGGTATGCCGGGTAGAGCCGGGATCAGTGGTGCGGGTCTCACCATCGGCCCGCCCAGGCGTTGCGGGTCCGGCGGGGCCTGCACCTTGGCGGCGGTTTCGGCGGCGGTGAGCCCGGTGATGGGGATTCGCCCACGTCCGCGCCGGGGCGTATGTAGCGTGCGGGGTAGGCGCCGGCGGGGTCCGACGGTGCCGGGCGGACGTGGGGTCACGCTCGTTTCCGGGTCCGCATTTCGGGCGGGTCCGGCCCGTACCCATCCATGCCGGCAACATCCGGCAGTCGACGAGGCGTTGACTGTTTTCGAGCGAGGAGTGCGCGTGGCCTACGGCCAGCCCCAGCCCCCTTATCCGTACGCTCCGCCGCCGGTAACGGTGCGACCGTGGTGGCAGACCGGCGGGGCACGTTTCGGGTTCATCGGCGCGGCAGCCGTGATCATGGCAGTGGTGGAGTCGCTGGGCGTCCTGGCCATGTTCGCCTCGATAGCCATGGTCTGGATCACCACGAAGGGATTTCGGCATCCGTGGCAGGTGTGGCTGCGGATCGTCGCCACCGTCGGCGCGTTCGTGCTGTGCGCAATGGTCGCGGCCATCGCCCACCCGGCGAAGGGCGAGCCCGAGGCGAAGCCGGCTGCCACGCCGTCCTCCTCGAAGGCTCCGGAGGAAGCGGCGGAGAAGGCGCTGCCACAGCTGGGGGACTTCACGGGCAAGGGCCTGGCGGACGCGCGGCAGGGTGCGGAGGCGGCCGGGTACGCGGTGGGCGTGCGGGACGCGTCGGACCAGTCCCGCAACGTGCTGATGACGGGGAACTGGACCGTCTGCTTCCAGAAGGTCGGCGATCAGGCCGGCGGCGCCGGTGGGAAGAGGAGCGTGGACTTCTCGGCGGTGCAACCGGGAGAGCCGTGCCCGAAGGAGAGCGGCGGTGCGCTCCCGTGGCCGGTGATGCCGAACGTCGTGGGCGCCACCTACAACAAGGCCGTCGCGGATCTCAAGCAGGCGGGTATCGCGCCGGCGCAGGTAAAGCTGGAGGACGTGTACCTGGACACGGACACCCCCACGGCGGAGCAGGCCGCGCAGGACGGTGAGGAGTGGCACGTCTGCTTCCAGGCCCCGGACAAGGACACCAAGGTCACGTCGACCACTGCGATCCGCCTGGAACTCGGGAAGTGGAGCGATGCCTCACTGGTGAAGCAGTGCCCGGCCGCGAAGGGCACCACGTACCTGATTCCTGCGAATGATCCGAACTACAAGCGTCCCGGCAGCCCGGCAGTCGACGACGACTCGTCCGGCTCGGACGACACGACGGGCGGCGCGACGGGCGGCAGCGGCTCGAAGACGGTCAGCCCGGGCGCGTTCTGCTCTCCGGCCGGCGCGGTCGGCACCGCGAACGGGAAGACGTACACGTGCAAGGGCCCGGATCGCAACCGCTGGCGCCGGTAACCCTCGCGCACCTGGCTTCACGGCCCCTCCGTCCACCCGGGCGGAGGGGTCTTTCCGTGCCTGCGACCCGCGCCCCCATGTCTTGGCACCCTGGGTCCCGGCGGTGCCGGGAAGGATCGCGCAGGGGGTACGGACCGACTGCCTCACGCCAATCCGCGGCCAAGCGAAGGCCGGCCACGGGTCGTTCGGCGCCTTCCTCACGGACGCGCCCAGGCCGTCCGGGGCGGATCCGGTCAAGCGGCGGGGATCCCTGCTCCCGACGCGGCTCCCACCCGGTGGATACGAATTTCGGACACATGGCGATCGTGTGACAGCAGGGGCCATGGACATGACCTGAGCCGCCACGGGTGAATACGGTCGAACGACAAGGCCTTGGACCACTGTGTGAACCGATCTGTCTCCCCTACCACTTGGAGCCATTCGTGCACCGCAAAGTCATCGCCCCGAGCGTGCTCGCCGCTTCCCTCCTGCTGGTGATCCCGGCGTCGGCGGCGGGTTCGGGTTCGGGCGCCCCGGGTATCGGCGATCCCTACTACCCGGCCAGCGGCAACGGCGGATACGACGTGTCGCACTACGACCTGCGCCTGCAGTACCAGCCGAAGACCGACCTGCTGGAAGGCACGGCCACCCTGCTGGCCACCGCCAAGCAGGACCTGTCCCGCTTCAACCTGGACTTCGGCCTCCAGGTCAGCGAGATCCGGGTCAACGGGGTCAAGGCGAAGTTCGCCACGTCCGGCTCCCACGAGCTGGAGGTCACCCCGGCGAAGCCGCTGGCGCGCAACACCCCGCTGTCCGTCGTCGTCAAGTACGCCGGGAAGCCCTCCGAGCTGAAGGTGGACGGCTGGACGGCCTGGCAGCGCACGCCCGACGGCGGGGTCGCGGCGCAGGAGCCCGACTCGGCCGTCTGGTGGTTCCCGAGCAACGACCACCCGCTGGACAAGGCCACCTTCGACGTCTCGATCAACGTGCCCGACGGCACCCAGGCGATCAGCAACGGTGTGCTGCAGTCCCAGACCTCGCGGCTCGGCTGGACCCGGTACAACTGGCGTTCCAACAAGCCGCAGGCGACCTACCTCGCCACCCTCGCCGTCGGCAAGTTCGACATCACCACCGACAAGACGGCGAGCGGGCTGCCGATCCTCAACGCGTACAGCAAGGACCTCGGCGACAACGCGGGCGCGGCCCGCGCGAGCGTGGAGCGGACCGGCGAGGTCGCCGAGTGGCTGGAGGGGGTCTTCGGGCCATACCCCTTCAACGCGCTGGGCGGCTACGTGCCGAACGTGACCGCCGGCTTCGCCCTGGAAACCCAGACCCGGCCGTTCTACGGGCCGGGGCAGTTCCGCAACGGGGCCAACGTCTCGGTGGTCGTGCACGAGCTGGCGCACCAGTGGTACGGCGACAGCG
This sequence comes from Streptomyces sp. NPDC001502, assembly GCF_042894785.1. Lineage (NCBI taxonomy): Bacteria > Bacillati > Actinomycetota > Actinomycetes > Kitasatosporales > Streptomycetaceae > Streptomyces > Streptomyces sp. NPDC001502. Next base: position 35,806 of record NZ_JBIAVW010000006.1, on the reverse strand, counting down.
TGTCCGTCGAGGGCTGGAAGGACATCTGGATCAACGAGGGCTTCGCCCGCTACAGCCAGTGGCTGTGGTCGGAGAAGGAGGGCGAGGGCACGGCGCAGGAGCTGGCCGACTGGGCCTATGCCCTGCGCCCGGCCGAGGACGCGTTCTGGCAGGTCAAGCCGGGTGACCCGGGTCCGGAGAACCAGTTCCACGGCGCTGTCTACGACCGCGGGGGCATCGCCCTGCAGGCGCTGCGCAACGAGATCGGCGACGAGAAGTTCTTCGAGATCCTGGGCGGCTGGCCGACCGAGCGGGCCTACGGCAACGCCAGGGTCGGGGACTTCGTCCGGTACGCCGAGAAGGTCTCGAAGAAGCCCCTCGCGCAGCTCTTCGAGACCTGGCTCTACACCCCGGGCAAGCCGGAGGCCTCGGCCCTCAACCCGTCGGCGGCCAAGCCCTCGGCCCGCTCACAGCAGTCCGCCCCGGCGAAGCCCGCCGCGGAGCCCCGGTCCTGGAAGAAGATCGCGGAGACCAACACGATCCACGACACCGAGCACGGCTCCGGGCCCGGCCACCGGCACTGAGTCCGCGTCGGCCCCGCCCACCGCGCACGGGCTCCCGCTTCCGGCGGGGGCCCGTGCGTCCCGGGGCCGTCAGCGGCCTCCCGCATGCCACGCGGCCCGCGCCCGGTAGGCGATGGGCAGGTACCGCAGCCGCTCCGGCAGCAGCGGTACGAGGATCCGTACGGCCGTGCTGAACCGCCGGAGCGTGCGCTCCTGGGCCGGGCTCCACTCCAGCCCGATCGCGGCGCGGGCCTCGGGCGGCATGTAGCCGACGGTGACGAAGGCCCGTAGGCGCAGGAACGCGGCCCGCAGCACCGGCCAGGTGAGCCGCAGCAGCAGGCGCACGGCGGGCGAGCCGGCCTCCGGCCGGGGCAGCCGCACCTCGGTGGAGATCAGCTCGCGGGCGACGGCGGTGGGCTCGATCTCCTCGGCCAGCATCCGGCCCCAGTAGGTCCAGTACTCCTCGATGCTCTGCGGCATGTCCCGGTCGTGCAGGCCGAGGATCCGCCCCACCTGGAGCCACTCCTGGTAGAGCTGCCGCTCCTGGGCGGGGGTGAAGCGGCGCAGCAGGTAGCGACCGGCGTACAGGTAGACCGGGAAGCCGGTGGCGTGCACCCAGGCGTAGCAGGCGGGGTCGAGGGAGTGGTAGCGGCGGCCCCGGGTGTCGGTGCCCTGGATGTCCTTGTGCAGGCGGCGCACCCGGCGGCCCTCCTCGGCCGCCTCCTCCCCGCCGTACACCCACAGCTGGACCGAGCGCAGGGAGCGCTCGCCGCGGCCCCAGGGGTCGGTGCGGAAGACGGAGTACTCGTCGACACCGGCCGCGATCGCGGGGTGCGCCACCTGCATGGTGAAGGCGGCGGGCAGCATCAGCAGGGCCCTGACGTCACCGGCGATGGTCCACAGCACCCCGCCGGGCGGGGGCGGCTCGGGGTCGGTGCGGCGCGTGGCCGCAGGTCCGGCGGGGTGTGCTGCGTCCGTCTTCGTCATATGACAAGTATGCGAGCACCGGACGGCCGTCTCACGGACAGAAAGTCTCTGCACGGGTGTTACCCAGAGGTAACTGCTGCTGCTTGTATGACGGCGTCGATCTTCCCCCGCAGGAATGATGGAGACCTTCATGCTGCTTTCCTCGCCCCGCTCGCGCCGCGCCGCCGCCACGGCCGTCGCCGCGGTCGCCGCGGGCGCGCTGGCCGCCGCCACCGCGCCTGCCGCCTCGGCCGCGGAGACCGCCGCCACCCCGCGGCTCAGCGTCCTGTCGTACAACGTGTTCCTGATGAGCAAGAACCTGTACCCGAACTGGGGCCAGGACCACCGGGCCGCCGAGATCCCCAGGGCCTCCTTCTACCAGGGCCACGACGTGGTCGTGCTCCAGGAGGCCTTCGACAACGGCTCCTCGGACGCGCTGAAGGCGAACTCCGCCGCGCAGTACCCGTACCAGACCCCGGTCGTCGGCCGCAGCAAGAGCGGCTGGGACGCCACGGGCGGCGCGTACTCCGCCACCACCCCGGAGGACGGCGGGGTCACGATCCTCAGCAAGTGGCCGATCGTCCGCAAGGAGCAGGTCGTCTACAAGGACGCCTGCGGCGCCGACTGGTGGTCCAACAAGGGCTTCGCCTACGTCGTCCTGAACGTGAACGGCACCAAGGTGCACGTGGTGGGCACGCACGCGCAGTCCACCGACCCGGGCTGCGGCGCGGGCGAGGCGGCGGAGATGCGCGCCCGTCAGTTCCGGGCCGTGGACGCCTTCCTGGACGGGAAGAACATCCCGGCGAACGAGCAGGTCATCGTGGCGGGCGACCTCAACGTCGACTCGCGCACCCCCGAGTACGCGAGCCTGCTCGCGAACGCCGACCTCGCCGGCTCCGACAGCCGCACGGGGCACCCGTACTCCTTCGACACCGCGCTCAACTCGATAGCGAACTACCGCTACCCGACCGACCCGCGCGAGGACCTGGACTACGTCCTCTACCGCAAGGGCAACGCCCGCCCGGCGGGCTGGGAGAACAACGTGGTCAAGGAGCAGTCTGCGCCCTGGACGGTCTCCAGCTGGGGCACCTCCTACACCTACACCAACCTCTCCGACCACTATCCCGTTGTGGGGCATGTGGCCCCGTAGCCGACCGAGCTCTACTCAGCTGGTCGTGGGCTCCTCAGCAGACACAGCGTCCGCCGGAGCCCACACCGGCACCACGCCCAGCCTGTGCACCGAGGCCGGAATGATCGCGGCCTGAACACGGCTACGCCCCACCCCCCGGAACGGCCGGGAAGTGGGGCGCGGTGGCTTGCGGACGTCAGGACACGTCGGACCGGACCGACTTCCCGATCAACCCGTCGGTGTACGTTACCGACTTCGGCGTGAACGATCCCTTCCCGGTGACCGCACCCGTCACGTTCTCACCCGGCGCGAGCTCCACCGTGGCGATCTGCTCCTTGTCGACCCCTAGCTCGGCAACATGCTTGGTGCCGTTCGAGTCGGTGATCGCGAAGTACAGCGGATTGACATTGATCGGCTTCGACGAGTTGTTTGTGACCGTCACCGATACGCTCGTGTAGTCGCTGCCCTGCGCAATGATGCTCTTCTCGAACTCCGTCTTCTTCGCTGCCACCACGACCTCGGCCTTCTTTTCCGGCTCAGCCGACGACGGCTTGGACTCGGGGGCCTTCGCTGGCGCAGACGACACGGCGGCCGACGGCTCGGCGGTCCCCTTCGACGTCGTGTCGTTGCTGCTGTCGCCGAGGAGTGCGCCGAGGATGGCGAGGAGCACGAAGAGGCCTACGATGCCGAGGCATCCGAAGCCGACGATCTTCCCAGCGTTGGACTTCTTCGGCTGCGGCGGGGGCGGGGGCGGGTATCCGTACCCCGGCTGCGGCTGGCCGGGCGGCGGGAACTGCTGAGACATGGAAACCCCCAGAGGATGGGTGCGAATCCGGCCACCGTATGGGGATGCGTGTGGCCGGGGGCACGAGTAGCCGAACCGTGACAATCGAAGATTCAACTACGTGACTGGGACTCATGGAGGACGGATCCAACAAGGATCCCGACCGCCCCTGCAACCCCTCCCCCGCCCAGCCACCACCCCACACCGACGCTGAGCGCGATGACGAGCAGGTGCTCCCGGCCTCACCCTTGAAATTGGTGGACCGGCGTGCGGCCGCCGGCTTCCCTTCGTTCATCCCGGAAAGCAGGGCTGCGGCGCAGCTTGAGCACAGCGAAACCGTGACCCCTCCAGTGCCGATGGCGGGGAGTCTCCCACAGCCGGATTCACGCCTCTCTCTTGGCTTCCGGCGCAGGTCTACGGTGGTTGCGCCGGGGGCGCCGACAAGCTGGTCGAAGACGGCGATGAGCGCACCGGCCTCGCTCGGCGTGAGGAGAGCCGCTCGCCGGGCTGATCCATGAGGTCGTCGAAGTCGGCGGCGGTCATGATTGCGGCTTGGCGGCGTCCGTGAGGAGCGGGTAGGTGTCGGGGTACTCGTCCCGGACCTGCTCCAGCGACATCGCGTCCCAGTCCATGACGATGCGGTCGCCCGCGAGAGGGAAGTACGGGCAGAAGACCCCATCCCACTGCTCGTTGAAGTGCTGGTGACCGACCTCGTCATCACTGAACGAGGGCTGACCGCAACTGCGGCATAGCGTGATGGGGCCCGTGTAGCTCTTGAAGGAGACCATGTCCGTCCAACGGGTGCACCCCTCTGCGGTCACGCGCGGCGCAGCGCCCATCCGGGCTCAGGTGCCACCCACACGCCGGGGCCGCCCCACTCGATCGGCGGCCACTCCGTCTGATCGATCCAGTCGGCCCGCTCATCCGCTCCGTGCACGGGCGCGACAACTCGGCGGCCGCTGGTCGGGGCGACGGAGTGGACGGTGACCTGCGCCTGATCGGCCGTGAATCCGGACTCTGACGGGCCGTCGCGAAGGCCCTGCCGCCGGCGACGCCATTCCTCGTGGCGCTCGGCATGACTAGTCCTGGTCTTCGGCTCGCCGCCAGGGCCGGTCCCCAGGGCGCAGGTCTGCGGCGGCGAGCAGCCACTCGGTCTCTCTCCGACCACTACCCGCTGATCGGACGCTGAGCGCTCGCTGTCGGATCGGGCCGGTACGGCCCGATCCGACAGCCCCGCCCGACAGCCCCGCCCGACAGCCCCGCCCGACAGCCCCGCCCGTCAGGGACGGCCGTCAGGGACGGCCGTCGGGTGGCGGGGACGCCGAGGGCGGCCGGGCCGCCTCCGCGTCCGCCTCCTGGTCGCCGGACGGGCCGATGCGGATCTCGAACTCGCCGCCGTACTCCTCGTGGCCCGCGGCCACGGCCACGGCCACCGCTTCCTCGCCCTGTTCGCCCTGGATGATGAGCGGGTCCCGGCGCAGGTCGCGCATGAGTGCCACACACATACCGATCATGACCAGGGTGAACGGCGCCGCCACGAGGATCGTCAGGTTCTGCAGTCCGGCGAGCGCGTCGCCCTCGCCGTTGCCGATGAGCAGCATCACGGCCGCGACGGCGCCGGTCACCACGCCCCAGAAGACGACCACCAGCCGGGACGGTTCGAGGACGCCCTTCTGCGAGAGCGTGCCCATCACGATGGAGGCGGCGTCCGCGCCGGAGACGAAGAAGATCGCGACGAGGATCATGACCAGCAGGCTCATGACGGTGGCGGCGGGGAACTGCTGGAGCAGCCCGAAGAGTTGTCCCTCCGGGGTGCTCTCCTTGGGGAGGTCACCGCTCTCCTGGAGCTTCATGGCCGTGCCGCCGAAGACGCAGAACCACAGCAGGCTGACCGTGCTCGGTACGAGGATGACCCCGCCGATGAACTGCCGGATGGTGCGGCCGCGGCTGATGCGGGCGATGAACATGCCGACGAACGGGGTCCAGGAGATCCACCAGGCCCAGTAGAAGACCGTCCAGCTGCCCAGCCACTCGGCGACCTGGCCGGCGCCGGTGGCCTCGGTACGGCCCACGAGCTGGGGGAGGTCGCCGAGGTAGGCGCCCAGGGACGTGGGCAGCAGGTCGAGCACGATGATGGTCGGCCCGGCGATGAACACAAAGACGACCAGCACCAGGGCGAGCACCATGTTGATGTTCGACAGCCACTGGATGCCCCGCTCCACGCCGGAGACCGCGGAGGCGACGAAGGCGACGGTCAGGACGGCGATGATGCCCACGAGCAGCGCGGTGCTGACCGAGTCCATCCACCCCAGCTCACGGAATCCGCTGCCGATCTGGAGAGCTCCGAGGCCCAGCGAGGCGGCGGAGCCGAAGAGGGTCGCGAAGATCGCCACGATGTCGATGACCCGGCCGGCGCCCCCGTGGGCGTGCCGGGCGCCGATCAGCGGCTCGAACACGGCACTGATCGTCTGGCGGCGGTCGCGCCGGAAGGTGCTGTAGGCGATGGCGAGCCCGACGACCGCGTAGATGGCCCACGGATGGAGCGTCCAGTGGAACAGGGTGGTGGCCATCGCCGTCTGCATCCGCTCGGCGGAGTCGACCGGGTGCGTGCCGGGCGGGGGCGTCCCGTAGTGCGTCAGGGGTTCGCTGACGCCGTAGAACATGAGCCCGATGCCCATGCCGGCGCTGAACATCATGGCGACCCAGGAGACGGTGCGGAACTCCGGGACCTCGTCCTCGTGGCCGAGGCGGATCCGGCCGTAGCGGCTGATCGCCAGCCAGAGGGCGAAGACGACGAAGCCGCTGGCGGCGAGCATGAAGGCCCAACCGCCGTTGTGGATGAGCCCTTCGAGCAGGCTGCTCGACACGCTCTCCAGCGAGTCCGTCGCCACGGCGCCCCAGAGGACGAACGCGAGGGTCAGGCCCGCGGTGACCCCGAAGACCACCTTGTCCGTGCGGGAAGGCTGATCGGCCGGCAACGAAGCCCCCTTCCCCGAAGGACTGGAACCACACATCGTGACAGAGCGTCATGCATTTCACATTTAAGCTCATATCAACCGATGAGGGCCGCAGGGCGGCCGCGCGGCGGTTCACCCGCTACACGGCACCGGTGCGGTGGGCTCGATCCCGCCCACCGCACCGGTCCGTCCGGGCTACGCGGACGCGGACGGCTCCTCGTACGGCTCCCCGTACGGCTCCTCGTACAGGCCGTCGATCAGTGCGCCGTACTTGTCGCGGACCACGCGGCGGCGGAGCTTGAGCGAGGGGGTGAGTTCCCCGGTCTCGGGGCCCCACTCCTCGGTCAGCAGCCGGTAGCGCTTGATCTGCTCGGTCCGGTTGAGCCGGGCGTTGGCCGCCGCCACCGCGCGGGCGATCTCCTCCCGGACGGCCGGGTGCGCGGCGAGTTCGGACGGGGAGGCGGCCTCGATGCCCCGGGCGGCGGCCCAGACCGGGGCCAGTTCCGGGTCCAGGACCAGCAGGGCGACGAGGTAGGAGCGGCCGTCGCCGTGCACCAGGGCCTGGCCGATCAGCGGGTGCTCCTTGACCGTGTTCTCCACCAGGGCGGGCGAGACGTTCTTGCCGTTCGAGGTGATGATCAGTTCCTTCTTGCGGTCGGTCAGCCAGAGGAAGCCGTCCTCGTCGACCCGGCCGACGTCCCCCGTCGGGAACCAGCCCTCGGTGTCCGCGGCGCTCTCCACCGAGCCGTCCGGCCGCAGGTAGCCGCCGAACACGGTCGCCCCGCGGGTGAGGATCTCCCCGTCCTCGGCCAGCCTCAGCTCCAGCCCCTCGATCGGGCGGCCCACCGAGCCGAGCCGGAAGCCGTCCGGGCTGTTGACCGTGCACACGCCCGAGGTCTCGGTGAGCCCCCAGGCGTCCATGATGGTGATGCCCCAGCCGGCCCAGAAGCGGACCACGTCGATCGGCATCGGCGCGGTGGCGCTGGCCGTCCACATCAGCCGGTCCATGCCCGCGAGCCGCAGCAACGGGTCCAGCACCTGCTCCTTGGCCGCGGCGTACGAGGCTTCGAGTGCGGCCGGCACCTCCTCGCCGCGCTCGCGGTGCCCGGCCCGGGCGCGGGCCAGGTCGCCCGCGGCCTCGATGGCTCCGCGCTGCGCCTCGGGGAGCTGCGCGAGGACCGCGCGTACCGAGGCGGCGAGCTTCTCCCACACCCGGGGCACGCCGAAGAACTGCACCGGGTGCAGCTCGCGGACCGCCCCCGACACGGCGGCGGGGTCGGCGCAGAGCCGGACGTGCGAGGCCCGCAGCAGGGGCAGGTAGATCCCGAGGACCCGCTCGGCTATGTGCGCGAAGGGCAGGTAGCAGATGTGCTCGGCGTGCTCGGGCAGGTCCACGTGCCGGTCGAGGCGGACCGCCTGGAGCATGAGGTTGCGGTGGGTCAGCCGTACGCCCTTCGGGTCACCGGTGGTGCCCGAGGTGTAGACGACGGTCAGCGGGTCCTCGGGGCGGATCTCCTGCCAGGCCTTCTCGAAGGCGTCGGCGCGGTGGAGCCGGGCCCCGCCGGCGTACAGGGAGCCGTAGGTGGAGTGCCCGCCGGCCTCGGCGGCCGCGGCCACGACGAGACGCTCCAGGGGCACGTCCGGGTCGGCCAGCAGCGGCTCCCAGCGCAGGAGTTCGCGGGCGCCCTCGACGACGGCGATCCGGGCCCGGCTGTGGCGGGCGATGTGGGCGATCTGCTCGGGCGCGGAGGTCCCGTACACGGTGACGGGCACGGCGCCGAGGTGGACGAGGGCGAGGTCGCTGAGCCAGTGCTCGGGGCGGTTGCCCATCATCATCAACACGTGTTCGCCGCGCTCGACGCCGAGGGCGGCGTATCCGGAGGCGAGGACGGCGACCTGGCGGCGCACCTCGTTCCAGGTGAGGGTCGTCCACTCGGCGGCGTTGGGGCCGGACCGCCAGGAGAGGGCGGGGAGCTCCCCGTACTCGGCGGCGTTGCGGGCCAGCAGGGCCGGCAGGGTGATCTCTTCGGGTCGTCCGGGCAGTCGCAGGTTCGTGGTCATGGGCAGCTCCTGGCCGTTTCACATCGTTGGTGCGACAGCAATACTGTTGAACCCAAGCTGTGGAGCAGAGAGCGAGGCGCAGACGATGGCCGACCAGGCACCCGAGCCGATGCTCACCGTCGACGAGCTGGCGGCCAGGGCGGGCGTCACCGTGCGCACCGTTCGTTTCTACAGCACCCGCGGGCTTTTGCCCCCTCCCGTGATCGGTCCTCGTCGGGTGGGGCACTACGGGCCGGAACACCTGTCCCGGCTGGCGCTGATCGAGGAGCTGCAGCACCAGGGCATGACCCTGTCCGCCATCGAGCGCTATCTGGACGCGCTGCCCGACGATCTGAGCGCACACGACCTGGCCATCCACCGTGCGATGGTGGCGAGTTGGGCTCCGGACGCGGCCCAGGAGGCGTCGCGGGAGGAGCTGGAGAAGCGGGCGGGGCGGAGCCTGTCGGACACCGATGTCCGGCGGCTGACGGCGATGAACGTGCTCGCCGCCTCGGGGGACGGGTTCCGGGTGGACGTGGGGCTGCTGCGGCTGGGGGTCGCGCTGCTCGACGTACCGATCGCCCACGAGACGATCCTCGCGGCGCGCCGGGTGCTGATGGAGCATGCCAGGTCGGCGGCGCACGAGCTGACGGCGCTGTTCCGGGACGAGGTGTGGGGGCCGTTCACGGAGGGCGAGAGCGATCCGGAGCGGGTGGAGTCGATGAAGGCGCTGTCGGCGCACATGCAGCCGATGGTGGTCCAGGCGCTGGTGACGGCCTTCCAGCGGTCGCTACGGGAGGAACTGCGGGCGGCGTTCGCCTCGGAGCCGGAGCCGGAACCCGGGGGCTGAACCGGGGCTGAACCTGGGCCGAACCGGGGGCCGGCCCTGAGGGGGAACCGGGGGTGGACGGCGGCCGCGCGGCCGGTCGGCGGCCCAAGACGCCCCTGGCGCCCGGGTAGTTTGTGGATCATGGCAGTCATTCACCGCACCACCATGTCGCCCGGCAAGCTCGAACTCCTTGCCGGCTGGCTGCCCCTGCGCCCCTGGTACCGGGGTGGCACGGGTGGCCCGCAGCTCTCCAAGGCCGGTGGTTTCCGGCTCGACGACCCCGAGGGTGAGGTGGGCATCGAGTTCATGGTGGTCACCGACACCGGCGGGGACGGGCCGGTGACCCACCTGGTCCCGCTCACCTACCGCGGGGCCCCGTTGAAGGGGGCCGAGGACGGCCTGATCGGCACCTCCGAGCACGGTGTGCTGGGCCGTCGCTGGATCTACGACGGGACCCACGACGTCGTCCTGGTCGAACAGTTGCTGGCCCTGCTGGCGGGCGGCACCACGGCCCAGGACCAGAACGAGAGCGGCACCCCCGACCCGACGGTCGAGGTCCGTACCGAGGGGGCCGGGGTGCCGCAGGGCCTGACCGGCCCCGGGACCGTGACGGACACCGCCGACGCGAGCCTGGTCACCGTGGGCCCGTTCCTGCGGGAAGGCCCGGTGTCGACCCTGACCGTGTCCCGCGTGCTGCAGGACGGCCCCGCCCCCGCCGGGGACGGCGTACCCGGACGGATCCTGGCCGGCTGGTCCGCCCCGGACGGCGCGCGACGGCACGGGCTGTTCGCCCACCTGGCCACGTTCGGGGAATGAAAGGACAGGACCGAAAGGACAGACGGCCCCGGGCCCGCTCGCGGGCGGGCCCGGGGCCGTCGCGGGATCAGTCCGCGTAGGTCTCGCCGCGCTCCGCCTTGGCGATCAGCGAGGCCGGCGGGGTGAAGCGCGCGCCGTAGGTGCCGGCGAGCTCGCGGGCACGGGCCACGAAGCCGGGCAGACCGCCCTCGTAGCCGTTGATGTACTGGATCACGCCGCCCGTCCAGGCCGGGAAGCCGATGCCCATGATGGAGCCGATGTTGGCGTCGGCGATCGAGGTGAGCACGCCCTCGTCGAGGCAGCGGACGGTGTCCAGGGCCTCGGAGAAGAGCATCCGCTCCTTCATGTCCTCGAACGGGATCTCGTACCCCGGCTTGGCGAAGTGCTCGCGCAGGCCCGGCCAGATGCGGGCGCGCTTGCCGGACTCGTCGTACTCGTAGAAGCCGGCCCCACCGCTGCGCCCGGGGCGGCCGAACTCGTCCACCATGCGGTCGATGACCGCGTCCGCGGGGTGCTCGGTCCACGCCTTGCCCTCGGCCTCGAAGGCCTTGCGGCTCTCGTTGCGGATCTTGCGCGGCAGGGTGAGGGTGAGCTCGTCCATCAGCGAGAGCACCTTGGCCGGGTAGCCCGCCTGGGCGGCGGCCTGCTCGATCGAGGCGGGCTCGGCGCCCTCGCCGATCATCGCCACGCCCTCGTTGATGAACTGGCCGATGACGCGGGAGGTGAAGAAACCGCGCGAGTCGTTGACCACGATCGGGGTCTTGTTGATCTGGCGGACCAGGTCGAAGGCGCGGGCGATGGCCTCGTCGCCGGTCCGCTCCCCCTTGATGATCTCCACCAGCGGCATCTTGTCCACGGGCGAGAAGAAGTGCAGCCCGACGAAGTCGGCCGGCCGCGACACCCCTTCCGCGAGGCCCGTGATGGGCAGCGTGGAGGTGTTGGAGCACAGCAGCGCGTCCGGCTCGATGACGTCCTGGATCTCCTGGAACACCTTGTGCTTGAGGGAGGTGTCCTCGAAGACGGCCTCGATGACGGCGTCGCAGCCCGCGAGGTCGGCCGCGTCGGCCGTCGGGGTGATCCGGGCGAGCAGCTCGGCGCGCTTGGCCTCGGTGGTCCGGCCCCGGGAGAGCGCCTTGTCGAGCAGCTTCTCGGAGTACGCCTTGCCCTTGGCGGCGGCCTCGGCGGTGACGTCCTTCAGCACCACCTCGATGCCCGCGCGGGCGCAGGAGTAGGCGATGCCCGCGCCCATCATCCCGGCGCCGAGGACGGCGACCTTGCGGACCTTGCCGGGCTCCACGCCCTGCGGGCGGCTGCGGCCCGCGTTGACGGCCTGGAGGTCGAAGAAGAACGCCTGGATCATGTTCTTGGCGGTCTGGCCGGTGACCAGCTCGGTGAAGTAGCGGGCCTCGATGGTCAGGGCGGTCTCGAAGTCCACCTGGGAACCCTCGACCGCGCAGGCCAGGATGTTGCGGGGGGCCGGGTACGGAGCCCCGTTCAGCTGCTTCTTCAAGTTGGCCGGGAAGGCCGGGAGGTTGGCGGCGAACCTCGGGTTGGACGGCGTGCCGCCCGGGATCTTGTAGCCGGGTACGTCCCAGGGCTGCTTCGACTCGGGGTTCGCGTCGATGAAGGCGCGGGCCTTGGCCAGCATCTCCTCGGGGGTGGCGGCCAGTTCGTGCACCAGGCCGTTGTCCAGGGCGCGCTGCGGGGTGTACTGGGTCCCCTGGAGCAGCACCTTGAGCAGCGCGTCGGCGATGCCCATCAGGCGCACGGTACGGGTGACGCCGCCACCGGCGGGGAGCAGGCCGAGGGTGACCTCGGGCAGGCCGATCTTGGAGCCGGGCGCATCGAGGGCGACGCGGTGGTGGGAGGCCAGACAGATCTCGTAACCGCCGCCGAGGGCCGCGCCGTTGATGGCGGCGACGACGGGCTTGCCGAGGGTCTCGATCCGGCGCAGGGAGCGCTTGATCTCGGTGCCGGTGTCGAAGGCGATCTGCGCGTCCGCCGGGCGGAGCCGGATCATGTCCTTGAGGTCGCCGCCCGCGAAGAAGGTCTTCTTGGCGGAGGTGTAGATGATGCCGCGGATGGAGTCCTTCTCGGCTTCGGCGCGGTCGGCTACGCCTGCGATGGAGTCCTTGAAGGCCTGGTTCATCGTGTTGGCGGACTGGTCGGGGTCGTCGAGGATCAGGGTGACGACGCCGGTCTCGTCCTGTTCCCAGCGGATCGTGGTGGACTCGCTCATGGTCACTGCTTTCGTTTCGGAAGGTCCGGTGGGCAGGGGGAACAGGGCGGATCAGAGGCGTTCGACGATGGTGGCGACGCCCATGCCGCCGCCGACGCAGAGGGTGACGAGCCCGTAGCGCTTGTCCTGGCGTTCCAGCTCGTCGACGATCGTGCCGAGGATCATCGCGCCGGTGGCGCCGAGCGGGTGGCCGAGCGCGATGGCGCCGCCGTTGACGTTGACCTTGTCGAGGGACAGGCCCATGTCCTTGACGAAGCGCAGGACGACGCCCGCGAAGGCCTCGTTGATCTCGACGAGGTCGATGTCGTCGATGGTCAGCCCGGCCTTGGCGAGGGCCTTGCGGGTGGCGGGGGCGGGGCCGGTGAGCATGATGGTGGGCTCGGAGCCGGAGACGGCCGCCGAGACGATCCGGGCGCGCGGGGTCAGCCCGTTGCGCTCCCCCGCCTCGCGGGAGCCGATGGCGACGAGCGAGGCGCCGTCGACGATGCCGGAGGAGTTGCCCGCGTGGTGGACGTGGTCGATCTTCTCGACCCAGTGGTACTTCTGCAGCGCGACCGCGTCGAAGCCGCCGAGCTCGCCGATGTCCGCGAAGGAGGGCTTCAGCTTGGCGAGGGTGTCGGCGGTGGTGCCGGGGCGGACGAACTCGTCGTGGTCCAGGACGATCAGGCCGTTGCGGTCGGTGACCGGGACCACGGACTTCGCGAAGCGGCCGTCCTTGATGGCCGCGGCGGCGCGCTCCTGCGACAGGGCCGCGTACTCGTCGACGTCGCGCCGGGAGAAGCCCTCGATGGTGGCGATCAGGTCGGCGCCGATGCCCTGCGGGACGAAGCCGGTGTCCCAGTTGGTCATCGGGTCGGCGAACCAGGCGCCGCCGTCGGAGGCCATGGGGACGCGGGACATGGACTCCACGCCGCCCGCCAGGACCAGGTCCTCCCAGCCGGAGCGGACCTTCGCGGCGGCCAGGTTGACGGCCTCCAGGCCCGAGGCGCAGAAGCGGTTCTCCTGGACGCCGGCCACGGTGTCCGGGAGCCCGGCGGCGATGGCCGCGATACGGGCGATGTCGGAGCCCTGGTCGCCGACCGGGCCGACGACGCCGAGCACGATGTCGTCGATGGTGGCGGGGTCCAGGCCGGGGTTGCGCTCGCGCAGGGCGTCGATGAGTCCGACGACCAGGTCGATCGGCTTGGTGCCGTGCAGGGCGCCATTGGCCTTGCCGCGGCCGCGCGGGGTGCGGATCGCGTCGTATACGTAAGCTTCGGTGCTCACTGGTCAAGCCTTTCGGAGGTGTCCAGGGGGAAGATGTCGAGGGGGGAAGTGTCCAAGGGGGGTCAGCCGAGCAGCGAACGGCCGATGATCTCCTTCATGATCTCGGTCGTGCCGCCGTAGATGGTCTGGATGCGGCCGTCGGTGAAGGCCCGGGCGACCCGGTACTCGGTCATGTAGCCGTAGCCGCCGTGGAGTTGCAGGCAGCGGTCGGCTACGCGTTTCTGCAGCTCGGTGGCCCACCACTTGGCCATGGAGGCGTGCACGTGGTCCAGCTCGCCGTTCGCGTGGTCCGTGATGCAGCGGTCGAGGAAGGTCCGGGTGACGGCGACCTCGGTGGCCATCTCCGCTATCTCGAACCGGATGTGCTGCAGCTTGGCCAGCGGCCGGCCGAAGGCCTCGCGCTCCTTGACGTACTGCGTGGTGATCTCCAGCAGGTGCTCGGCGGCGGCGATGCCGGCCATCGCGATGCCCATCCGCTCCTGCGCGAGATTGGTCATCAGGTGGACGAAGGCGCCGTTCAGCTCGCCGAGCAGGTTCTCCTTCGGGACGCGTACGTCGTTGAAGAACAGCTCGGCGGTGTCCTGGGACTTCTGGCCGATCTTGTCGAGGTTGCGGCCGCGCTCGAAGCCCTCCGCGCCGCGCTCGACGACCAGCAGCGACAGGCCGTGCGCCCCGCCCTCGGGGGTGGTCTTGGCGACCACGATCACCAGGTCGGCGAGGATGCCGTTGGAGATGAAGGTCTTGGAGCCGTTCAGCACCCAGTGGTCGCCGTGGTCCTCGGCGGTGGTCCGGATCCCCTGGAGGTCGGAGCCCGCGCCCGGCTCGGTCATCGCGATGGCGGTGATGGTCTCCCCGGAGCAGAAGCCGGGCAGCCAGCGGCGCTTCTGCTCGTCGGTGGCGAGCGAGGTCAGGTAGGGCCCGATGATGTCGTTGTGCAGGCCGATGGCCAGCCCGGGGGCGCCCGCGCGGGTGAACTCCTCCGCGATCACGGCGGCGTAGCGGAAGTCGGTGTTCCCGCCGCCGCCGTACTCCTCCGGCACGGCGAGGCCCAGCAGCCCCTGCCGGCCCGCGGCCCGCCAGGCCTCGCGGCTGACGATGCCGTCCTTCTCCCACTGCTCGTAGTGCGGCAGCACCTCCTTGCTGAGGAAGGTGCGTACGGTCTCGCGGAACGCCTCGTGGTCGGCGTCGAAGATGCGGCGTTGCATCGGGGCCCCTTCAGCGGGTCGGGGTGGATCCGGGTGGGTGAGGGAGCGGGCCGGGGACGCAGTCCCGGCACGCCCCGGCCCGCTCAGAGCCAGCTCTTGACGGTTTCGATCAGCTTGGCCGGGTCGGGGCCGACCGGGGTGACGTTGAGCATGGTGACGCCCGCCTCGCGGAAGGCCTCGACGCGCTCGCGTACGTAGCCCTCGGGCCCGCAGAGCGTCATCAGCTCGCAGAACTCGTCCGGGACGGCGGCAGCGGCGTCGCGCCTCCGCCCGGCGAGGTACAGCTCCTGGATCCGGCGGGCCTCTTCCCCGTAGCCGTAGGCGACGGCCAGGTCGTTGTAGAAGTTCTTGCCGACCGCGCCCATCCCGCCCACGTACAGGGCGATCTGCGGGCGCGCGAGGTCCCGTGCCGCGGCCGCGTCGTCGCCGATGGCGAGCAGGCCGCCCGCGACGGTCTGCAGCGGGCCGAGCTCCGGCGCGCGCTTGGCCGTCCCCTCGGCGAGCGGGCCGCCCCACACCGCGGCGGCCTTCTCCGGGATGAAGAGCGTGGGCAGCCAGCCGTCCGCGATCTCGGCGGTCATCCGGACGTTGGCCGGGCCGAGCGAGGCGATGTAGACGGGGATCTCGGGGCGGACCGGCCGGGTGAGGATCTTCAGCGGCTTGCCGTGCCGGCCGCCCTTCTCGGGCGGCAGCGGCATGTCGGTGATGCCGTGGTGGTCGATCGTCTCGCGGCGCCAGATGCGCCGGCACAGTTCGACCGTCTCGCGCGTGCGGCCGAGCGGCTTGTCGTACGGCATCCCGTGCCAGCCCTCGACGACCTGCGGGCCGGAGGCCCCGAGGCCGAGCAGCGCCCGGCCGCCCGAGAGCGCGTCCAGGCCGGCGGCCGTCTGGGCGATGAGGCCGGGGGTGCGCGAGTAGACGTTGAGGATGGCCGAGCCGATCTTCAGCCGCTCGGTGCGGGCGGCGAGATAGCCCATGATCGTCGGGGAGTCGAACCCCCAGGCCTCGGCCACCCACACGGCGTCGAGCCCGGCCGACTCCAGCGCGGCGGCCTGGTCGGCGGCCCGGCGCGGGTCCCCGGCGTAGTCGAGCATCATGGACAGTTCCATCAGTTCTCCCTCTCCTGCCCGAGCAGGGCCGGCACGTCCCAGTCGGCCGCGACCGACTCGGCGTGCGCTCCGGGCTGCGCCGGGCCCGTGGTGACGGCGCCCGGGGTCGCGGAGAAGCGCGGCGCGGGCGCGGGCTGGACGATCCCGCCGAAGTCGGTGAAGGTCCCGCGGGCGGCGAGGTGCGGGTGGTCCGGGGCCTCGCGCAGCGAGAGCACGGGCGCCACGCAGGCGTCGCTCCCCTCGAAGACGGCCGTCCACTGCGCGCGGGTACGGGTCCTGAAGCGCGCGGCGACCACCTCCCGCAGCTCGCCCCAGCGGGCGAGGTCCTTGCGGGCCGGGGCCTGGTCCCGGATGCCGAGGAGCTCCACGAAGGTGTCGTAGAACTGCTGTTCCAGCGCGCCGACCGCCATGTACTGGCCGTCGGACGTCTCGTAGGTGCCGTAGAAGGGGCAGCCGCCGTCGAGGAGGTTGGCCCCGCGGCGGTCCTGCCAGCCGCCCGCCGCCATCATTCCGTGGATCATGGCGGTGAGGTGGGCGGTGCCGTCGACGATGGCCGCGTCGACGACCTGGCCGGTGCCGGTGGCGCGGGCGTGGTGCAGGGCGGCGAGGACCCCGATGACCAGGTAGAGCGAGCCGCCCGCGTAGTCCCCGACCAGGTTGGCAGGGACGGCCGGCGGCTCTCCCGGCTTCCCGATCATGCCGAGGGCGCCGGTGACGGCGATGTACGCGATGTCGTGCCCGGCGGTCTCGGCGAGCGGGCCGTCCTGACCCCAGCCGGTCATCCGGCCGTAGACGAGCCCCGGATTGCGGGCGTGGCACTCGGCCGGTCCGACGCCGAGGCGCTCGGCCACCCCGGGCCGGAACCCCTCGACAAGTACGTCGGCCCGCTCGACCAGGTCCAGGACGCGCGCGGGCCCGTCGGCGGACTTGAGGTCGAGAAGGACGGAGCGCTTGCCGCGATTGGTGAGGTCGTAGGCCGGATCGACCGCGAGTCCGCCGCCGCCGGGCCGGTCCACCCGTACGACGTCGGCGCCCAGGTCGGCGAGGAGCATGGCGGCGAACGGTCCGGGGCCGATGCCCGCCAGTTCGACGACGCGCACCCCGGCGAGCGGGCCGGGCCCGCTCGCGTCCCGGTTCCCGTTCCCTGTCACTGCCATCGGGCCCCCAGCGGCTCTGGTGTGCATGGTGTGCGTGGTGTGCGGCTATGTGACACAACTGATGTAACACCAGTGATGCTAGGAACGTGTTCCATCGAACACAAGCCCCCGTGCGGGGCTCCCGGCGGATCGCCCGGCCCGGCGGTGTCCGGCTCCGCGCGATCGGGCGCGGTGCCGCCCCGGCCGTCCGCAGGTGGTGCGGGCGGCCCGCGCGGCGCCCCGGGAGGAACCTACGGGCTGTCGCCGGGGCACCGCGCTCCCCGGCCCGGCGCGCCGCACCCGCTCGCACTGACGGCCGGGCATCACGCTAGCCTCGGCCACCGAACCCCCCTGGGAGGAGCCGCTCATGAACGCAACTGTCCCGCACGACCGGCCGGAACGCGCCTACGACGTGGTGCTGTTCGGCGCCACCGGGTTCGTGGGCGCGCTCACCGCCGAGTACCTCGCCGCGCACGCGCCCGCGGGCTGCAAGTGGGCCCTCGCCGGCCGGGACACCGCGAAGCTGGAGCGGCTGCGCGAACGGCTCGCCTCGATCGATCCGGCGTGCGCGCGGCTGCCGCTGCTGCGGGCCGACGCCCAGGACCCCGCGGCCGTGCGCGAGCTGGCCGCGTCCACCCGGGTGCTGGCCACGACGGTGGGCCCGTACATCTGGTACGGGGCGGAGCTCGTGGCCGCGTGCGCCGAGGCGGGCACGGACTACGTGGACCTCACCGGCGAGCCGGAGTTCGTGGACCGCATGTACGTCGAGCACGACGCTCGGGCCCGGGAGACGGGGGCCCGGATCGTGCACGCCTGCGGCTTCGACTCGATCCCGGCCGACCTCGGGGCGTACTTCACGGTCCGGCAGCTGCCGCAGGGGGTCCCGCTGGCGGTCGACGGGTTCATGCGGTCCAACGCCTTCTTCTCCGGCGGCACCCTGGCCTCCGCGCTGACCGCGCTGAGCCGCGGCCCCCAGACCCTGGCGGCCGCGCACGCCCGCCGGCTGCACGAGCCCCGCCTGCTGGGGCGGCGGGCCCGCGGGCCGGTGGGTGCACCGCGGTTCAGCCGGGAGACCGGAACCTGGGCGCTGCCGCTGCCCTCCCTGGACCCGCGGATCGTGGCCCGGTCGGCGGCCGCGCTGGAGCGGTACGGCCCGGACTTCCGCTACCGGCACTACGCCTCCGTCAAGCACCTGCCCGTCGCGGTGGGCGGTACGGCGGCGCTGGGCGCGACGGTGGCCCTGGCCCAGGTGCCGCCGGCCCGGCGGTGGCTGATGAACCGCTGGGAGCCGGGCCAGGGGCCGGACGCGGAACGCCGCGCGCGCAGCTGGTTCACCGTGCGGTTCGTGGGCGAGGGCGGCGGCCGGCGCGTGCTCACCGAGGTGGCGGGCGGGGACCCCGGCTACGGCGAGACGGCGAAGATGCTGGCCGAGTCGGCGCTCTGCCTGGCCCACGACGCCCTGCCGGAGGCGGCCGGTCAGCTGACGACGGCCGTGGCGATGGGCGACGCCCTGATCGCCCGCCTCCAGAAGGCGGGGATCACCTTCCGGGTGGCGGACGCCCGCTGAAGGCGGGCCCGCCGCACCGCGGCGGCGCCGCCGGCCGGGTGCCTCAGGAGGCCTCCCGCAGCGCCCTGCGGCACAGGGAGTCGGCGTGGCGGGTGGTCTCGGGGATCCGGAAGCGGGGGCTCAGCGCCAGGGCGTGCGCGCAGGCGTTGTCCAGCGAGACCCGGTGCCCGACGGAGACGTAGACCGGCTTGATCCCGTCCTGCGTGCGCAGCGCCCGCCCGACCTCGGTCCCGTCGGCCGCGAGCAGCGCGGCGGCGTCGCCCCGCCGGGCGCCCGGTTCCTCGTAGGTGAAGGTGAACGGATTCTTCGCGACGCCGATGGCCGGGAGCCCGGTGACCACGCCGAGGTGGCAGGCGAGGCCGAAGCCGCGGGGGTGCGCGAGGCCGTAGCCGTCGCAGACGACGAGGCCGGGCTCGGTCTTCAGGGAGTCGAGGGCGGCCAGTACGGTCGGCAGCTCGCGGAAGGCGAGCAGCCCGGGCACGTACGGGAAGCTGACGTGCCCGACGGCGGTGGCCTCCTCGACGACCTCCAGGGTCGCGGCGTCGAGCACCACGGCCGCGGCGGCGACCAGGTCGCGCGCGTCGTCGTAGGCGACGTCCACGCCCGCGACAAGGCCGCGGCCGGGTGGCGGGCCGGGCTCGGTGAGCACGACCTGATGGCGCAGTTCATCTTGTATCGCCCGGGCCTCGGCCTCGTCGGCGGGGGTCTTCACACTCGTCATGATGGAGCGAGAGTAGCCTGGCGATCATGTTCGTCATGGAGCTCACCTACACCGCCCCCGTCGAGTCCGTCGAAGAGCAGATGGACGCTCACATCGCCTGGCTGGACGGCTACTACGCCGCCGGTGTCTTCCTCGCGTCGGGGCGCAAGGTCCCGCGCGACGGGGGCGTGATCCTGGCCGGCGGGGTGTCCCGGGGCGAGATCGAGCGGATCGCGGCCGAGGACCCCTTCACGGTGGCGGGCGTGTGCGCCTACACCATCACCGAGTTCATCGCCACGAAGACCTCGGCGGACCTGTCGACGGTGCGGGAGAACCCGGTCGCGTAGTGCTGCGACCGGTGTCCGGCCCGTTCGGCGGGCTCGACCCGCCCGCACCCCTCTCGACCCGCCCGCACCCTCTCGACCCGCCCGCACCCTCTCGACCACCCCTGCCCGCCGGAGTGTTCATGCAGCCCCGCCTCGCCGTTCCCGCCGATGTTCCCGAGCTCATACGCCTGCGCGCCGTCGCCCTCGACGCCCTCGGGGTCGACCCCGGGCCCGCCGACGCCGCCTGGCGGCAAGTCGCCCGTGCCTGGTTCCTCGAACGCGTGGGCGACCGTCCCAACATGCACTGCCTGGTCATCGGCGGGGCTCCCGGCGAACCGCTGCTCGCCACCGGCATGGCCTGGGTCACCTACCACCTGCCCGGCCCCCGGTGGACCGACGGCCGGCGCGGCTACCTCGACGGGATCGTCACCGACGCGCCCGCCCGCGGGCGCGGCCACGGCCGCCGGATCGTCGACGCGCTGGTCGCCTGGCTCGACGGCATCGGCATCCACTACGTCCAGCTGCACGCCAGCGCCGACGGCGAGTCCGTCTACCGGGCCGCGGGCTTCACGGCCGGCCGCTACCCGGGCATGGACCTGGTCACCGCCCCGGCGCCCCCGGCCGCTCCGCCCGCGCCCGCTCCCGCTCCCACTCCCACTCCCACTCCCGCGGGCTGATCAGCGCCGCCGTTCCAGCCGCGCCACCCGTCCCTTCTCCCCCGCGGCCCAGCATCCCGTGTCGGCCGCGCAGTCGACCGTGTCGAAGGATCCCGCGTCCAGGGACCGCCAGCTGCGGCCGCCGTCCGTGGTCACATCGGTGCCCGTGGGCCCCACCGCGAGCGCCGTCCCCCCGCTGTACGGGAACCAGGCCGCGCCCGACCGGTAGGCCGGCGGCGGCGTCGCCGCCTGGCGCCAGGTGCGTCCCCCGTCGGCGGACACGGCCGCGGCCTGCGGGGAGGCCTGCCCGGTGCGGTAGTCACCGCCGACCGCGAGTCCCCTCGTACGGTCCCGGAAGGCGAGGGCGAAGACCCCGCGCGCCGGATCGCCCGCCGGGACGGTGGATTCGGCGACCCGCCAGGTCAGACCGCGGTCCGCGGAGTGCAGGATGCGGGCCTGCGCCCCGCCGCCGGTGGCCAGCCAGACGTCGCGCGGGCCGGAGCTGACCAGGCACTGGCCGCTCGCGGCGAAGCCCGCCTCGCCCGGCAGCGCCTCGGGCATGCCCGCGTTCGGCAGGACCCGCCAGTTCCGCCCGCCGTCGTCGGTGGCCAGGATGCGGAACTTCCCGTCCACCGGATCGCTCATCGCCAGGCCGTGCCGGGCGTCGAAGAAGGTGAGGCAGTCGTAGAAGGCGCGCGGGTCGGGGTTGCGGAAGGCCTCGGTCCAGGTGGCTCCGCCGTCCTCGGTGCGCAGCACCCTGGAGGCCTCGCCCTCCCCGATGGCCAGGGCCACCGCGCGCCGCGCGTCGAAGGCCTCGATGTCGCGGAACTCCAGGGCCTCCGCGACCGCGCCGGGCGGCGAAACGTCACGCCAGCTGCGGCCGCCGTCCACCGTGCGCAGCACGGTCCCCTTGGAACCGGCCACCCAGGCCGTGGTCCGGCCGACCGCCGCGAGCCCGCGGAAGCGTACGTCCTTCCCGGTGTCCTTCAGCGCCCATCCGGCGCCGCGTAAGTCCTGCGCCACCGGGGCCGGGCCGGGGGCCGGGGCCGCATCGGCCTGGGCGGGGGCGGCCAGTGCGCCCACGACCAGGGCTGCCGCGCACATGCCGATTCCGAGTTCCAGAAGTCTCATGGCGCCGGAAGCTAACGCACCCCGGATGCGCCGTCCAGAGCGCCTTCCGGCCCCTGCCACCGCACCTGTCACCCGCACCTGCCACCGCCCTCGTTCTCAGGTCACAGGCTCGCGTCGCGGTGGGTCACGCCGCCGTCGACGGCGGTGAGGAGCACGGGCAGGTCCGGCAGTTCGGTGGCGGCGACGGTGAGCGGGTCGCCGGCGAGGACCGTCAGGTCGGCGCGGTGGCCGAGGGCGATCCGGCCCGCGATGTGCTCCTCGCCCGCCGCACGGGCGGCGTTGACGGTCATGCCCTGGAGGGCCTGCAGGGCGGTGAGGGCCTGCTCGGGGCCGTGCGGGGCCTGGGTGAGGTCGCGGCTGGGGCGGCGGTGGCGGGCGCCGCCCATGACACCGAGCGGCGGGTACGGGGCGATCGGCCAGTCCGATCCGAGGACGACGGTGGCTCCGGAGTCCCACAGGTCGCGGCAGCGCCAGGCGCGCGAGGCACGCTCCTCGCCGAGTCGGCGGGACCAGTTGTCGGTGTGGTCGGCGCGGGTGAAGTCGCAGCAGTGGGTGGGCTGTACGGAGGCGATGACGCCGAGCTCGGCGAAGCGGCGCAGGGTGTCGTCGGGGACGGTCTCGATGTGCTCGACCCTGTGGCGCACCCGGGGCCCGGGCCCGCCGGAGGCCTGGGCCTTCTCGACGGCGTCGAGCACGTGCCGTACGGCGGCGTCGCCGATCGCGTGGGTGGCGGTGGGCACTCCGGCTCGGTGGAACTCGCCCACGATCCTCGTGTAGACCTCGGGGTCGGGCCAGAAGGCGTGCGTGGACTCGCCGTTGCGGTCCGGGTGTTCCAGCCAGGCGGTGCCGTTGTCGATCGTGCCGTCCATGAAGATCTTCACGCCCTCGGTGCGCCAGAGCCTGCCGCCGGCGCCCTGCTGGGCGATGAGGGCGCGTACGGCGTCGGCGTCGGTGCCGGGCTGGCACCAGGGTGCGACGCGCAGGCGCAGCGGCAGCCGGCCCGCCGCGTCGAGTTCGGCGTAGAAGTCGAGGCTGTCCCCGTTCGCGTCCATGGCGTGGCCGCCGGTCAGCCCGGCGGCGGCCATCCCGTGCAGGGCGGCCGCCAGCCGGTCGCGGCGCTCCTCGCGGGTGGGCTGCGGGGCGACGCGTTCGACGAGTTCGCAGGCGGCGTCCTCCAGGAGCAGGCCGGTGGGCCGGCCGGCCGCGTCGCAGACCACCTCGGCGGAGGCCTGGTCGAAGGTCCGCGGCCCGTCGACGCCCGCGAGTTCGAGGGCGCGCCGGCTGGCCAGCACGGAGTGGGCGTCGAAGAGCAGGAGGGTGGCGAGCACGCCGTCGAGTACGGAGTCGAAGGGGGCGGTCTCGACCGGCCCGTCGCCGAAGGCGTTCGGGTCCAGGCCCCAGCCGCTGAGCCAGGCGCCGGGCGCGAGGTCGCGTACGCCGGCGGCGAGTGTCGCGCGTACCTGCTGCAGGTCGGTGCAGCCCGACAGGTCCAGTCCGTGGGTCAGTTCGGCGCCCGAGACGGGGTGGATGTGGCCGTCGACCAGGCCGGGGGTCACGACCGCCCCCTTGAGGTCGACCACCGTGGCCGAGGCGTCGGCGAGCGCACGGATGTGGCGGTCGTCGCCCAGTGCGGTGATCTGTCCGCCGGAGGCGGCCAGGGCGGAGTCCGGCAGGAACGCGCCCGTGGCCGGGTCGAGCAGTCGGGCGTTGAGCAGGACGAGAGAGGTACGCACGGAGCCTCCAGCGGGGGCGAGAACGACGGGGCGGGGGGACGTCGGACGGGGGACGTCGGGCGAAGGGGGCGTCGGGCGAGGGGGAAGGGTCAGGCGTCTCCGGTGAGGGCGCCGTGGGGCAGGCCGAGTTCACGTTCCGCGGTGGTGACCGCCATCCGGGTCACCGCCTCGGGGCGACCGCGGTCCTCGGTGTTGGCGTGGGCGCCGAGGCCGTCCAGGACGACGAGGATCTGAATCACCGTCACGTACGGGTCCTCCGTGCGGAACTCGCCGCACTCGACGCCCTCGCTGATCACCGCTTCCAGCCGGCCGCGCCAGGCGGCCTCCTGTTCGGCGACCCGGTCGCGCAGGAGGGGCCGGTAGCGGCTGAGGTGGCGGGCGTTGATCCAGAGCCCGCTGATGGCGTCGTAGGCCTCTCCGGACGTGCGGGCGAAGAACCGCGCCAGCCGCCCGGTCGGGGTCGGCGCGCCCCCGTCGGCGCCGGGCGGCCCGTCCGCGCCGGCCTGCCCGGCCGCTCCGGCCGGCAGCAGGACTTCCAGCTCGGCTCCGGCGGCCGTCCCGAACGCCTCGGCGACCAGGTCCTCCACCGAGGGGAAGTAGTGGCTGATCAGACCCGGCCGGACATCGAGCTCCTCGGCGATCCGGCGCAGCGTGAGGCACTCCAGCCCTTCGGCCAGGGCGACGGCTGCGGCCGTGCCGACGATCTCGGCCCGGCGGGCCTCCGGGGACTTGCGGATCCGCTTGCGCTGGACGCTTGACGACATACCGGGGATGCTATTGAGTGTGCGACCAATAAGCAAGCGAGGCGGACACGCCCAGCACCCGGAGGTCCCGCATGGCGTCCCCGATTCCCGACCCGTCTCCCGGTTCGCACCCGGCCCCCGGAGCGCTCGGACAGGCCGCACCGGCCCCGGAACGGGCCACCCGCATCGAGGCCCACGGCATCGACCACATCCCCGATGCCGAGCGCCACGGCCGCCCCCGGGACCTCTTCTCCGTCTGGGCGGCGGCGAACGTCAACTACCTCAGCCTGGTGATCGGCGGCGCGCTCGTCCTCATGGGGCTGAGCCTGTGGCAGTCCGTCGCCGTGATCGTGGTCGGCAACCTGTTCTGGCTGCTCACCGGCCTGCTCGCCACCTCGGGCCCGGCCGCCGGGGCGCCCAGCGAGGTGATCACCCGGGCCATGTACGGAGTCATCGGCAACCGCGTGATGAACGCGGTCGGCGGCTGGCTGGTCTCCGTCTGCTACTTCGCCCTCAACCTGGCCGCCGCCGCGGCCGCCGCCTTCGCCCTCGTGGAACGGGCCGGCATCACGGCGAACACCGGGATCAAGGCCGTCGTGATCGTGACCATCGCCGCGCTCACCCTGGCCATCAGCGTGTACGGCCACGCGATGATCATGAAGCTCTACCTCCCGATGACCCTGGCCCTGGCCACCGCCTTCACCGTCGTCGGATTCGCCGTGCTCGGCCACGCGGACTTCTCCTACCGGCCCGCCCCACCCCTGACCGGCACCGGCCTGTGGGCCGTGCTCCTCGCCGGCACCACCCTCATCGCCTCGGGCCCGCTCTCGTACACCACCAGCGCCGACTTCTCCCGCTACCTGCCCCGCACGTCCTCACGGAAGGCGATCATCGGCTGGACCGCCCTCGGAGCCTTCCTGCCCAGCGTCGCCGTCTGCTCCCTGGGCGCGTTCGCCGCGACCGCGGTCGACATGAGCGACCCCCAGGCCGCACTGCAGAAGATCCTGCCCGGGTGGTTCTACCCGGTCTTCCTGCTCGCCCTGATCCTCGGCACGATCTCCGTCAACGCCCTGACCGCCTACAGCGCCGGACTCGCCCTGCAGGCCGTCGGCATCCGCATCCGGCGCTCCGTCAGCGTCCTGTTCGACGGGGCCGTCGCCGTCGCCCTGACCCTTTACGGCCTGCTCGTCTCCAACCTCCTGGACACCGTCAGCAACTCCCTCCAGCTGATCGTCGTCCTGATCGGCCCCGTCATGGCGATCTACGCGACCGACATCCTGCTGCGCCGGTTCCGCTACGACGGCCGGGCGCTCGCGGACGAAACCCCCGGCAGCCCCTTCTGGTACACGGGTGGCGTCAGCCCGGCGGGCGCCCTCGCGCTCGCGGCCGGGGTGGGCGCGGCCGCCCTCTGCGTCGACACGCTCCACACCGGGCCGATCGCCTCGGCCCTGGGCGGCCTCGACCTCTCCCTGCCCGTCGGCATGGTCGTCTCCGCCACCCTCTACGCGGCCTTGATGCGGACCCTTACGCCTGTGGAGTGATCGGTAACCAGCCCTTCTCCGGGGCGCCCCGGACCCGCCGCGGATCGGGTCCGCCTTCGGGCACATCCACCGTCCGGTCACTCTGTGCGATCACACGGATTGGTTCAAGCCAATCGGTGACACAGCTCACTCAACGGCCCATGCACGGATTTGCCGATTCCGGCGTCTATCGGGTTGCCGGGCCCACCCCACAGTCCGGCAGCAGATCCGCCGCAAGGGAGTGAGCCTTGATCACTGTCATCGAGCAGGCCGCACAGGCCCGTCTGGTCGCCACCGCGCCGAAGGTCGAGACCGTGCCCGTCACCCTCTGCTACGACCGCGCGGATCCGTTCGCCGTGCGCATGGCGTTCCCCGCCCCGGCCACGCTGGAGGGCGTCGAGGTCTCGTGGACCTTCTCGCGCGAGCTGCTGGAGTCCGGGCTGGACCGCCCGTCGGGCTGTGGCGACGTACGCGTACGCCCGTACGACGGCGACCGGACCACCATCGAGTTCCACGCGACGGAGGGCGTCGCGATCGTGCTGATGCTGACGGCCGAGCTCCACCGCTTCCTGGAGCGGGCGGCGGCCGTGGTGCCGCCCGGGCTCGAACACCTCTACCTGGACATGGACCACAGCCTGGCCGAGCTGATGCGCGACACCTGCTGAGTTAATTGGTTTGCGGGCGGCTGCGGCCGCCCGTAGCTTCGAAGACGGCCCATCACCGTCGAAACGGAGCAGGACATTGCTCGTCTGAGGTTCGAGACACCGACCACCACGCCCCACGGCTGAGCCGTCGGCTGTCTCCCCGCGTTGCACGCACCACTCACGCAACCTGGAGGCCTCCATGAGTAACGCCCCTTCTTTCATCACCTGCTCCGCACTGTCCTTCGACTGGCCCGACGGCACTCCCGTCTTCGACGGGTTCCAACTCGCCGTCGGCCCGGGCCGAACCGGCCTGATCGGGCTCAACGGCTGCGGGAAATCCACCCTGCTGAAGCTGATCGCCGGCGAACTGACCCCGGCCGAGGGCCAGTCCTCCGTCGCCGGCTCGGTCGGCTACCTCCCGCAGAACGTCACCCTCGACACCACGCTGCGCGTGGACGAGGCGCTCGGCATCCACACCACCCGGGCCGCGCTGCACGCCATCGAGGCGGGCGAGGCCACCGAGGCGAACTTCACCGCCGTCGGCGACGACTGGGACGTGGAGGAGCGGGCCCTGGCCACGCTCGACCAGCTCGGACTCGCCCGGATCGGCCTGGACCGTACCGTCGGCGAGCTCTCGGGCGGCGAGTCCGTGCTGCTGAGGCTGGCCGCCCTGCTGCTCGCCCGCCCCGACGTCCTGCTGCTGGACGAACCCACCAACAACCTGGACCTGCGGGCCCGCAGCCGCCTGTACGCGGCGGTCGAGTCCTGGTCCGGGGTGATGCTCCTGGTCAGCCACGACCGGGAACTGCTGGAGCGGGTCGACCAGATCGCCGACCTGCGCGACGGCGAAGTCCGCTGGTACGGGGGCAACTTCACGGCGTACGAGGACATGCTCGCCGCCGAGCAGGAGTCCGCCGAGCGGATGGTCCGGGTCGCGGAGGCCGATGTACAGCGGCAGAAGCGCGAACTGGCTGACGCCCAGGTCAAATTGGCGCGGCGCAAGCGGTACGGGCAGAAGATGTACGACAACAAGCGCGAGCCGAAGATCGTGATGGGTGCGCGCAAGCGCGCGGCCCAGGAATCGGCGGGCAAGCACCGGATCATGCACACCGAGAAGCTGGCGCAGGCGAAGGAACGCCTGGACCAGGCGGTGGAGGCGGTGCGCGACGACGACGAGATCCGGATCCAGCTGCCCGCCACCCAGGTCCCGCCGGGGCGGCAGGTCCTGACCCTGAGCGATCTGCACCTGGCCCACGGAGCCGCCGTACCGGGTGAGTGGGAACTGCGGGGGCCGGAGCGGATCGCCCTGGTGGGCCGCAACGGCTCGGGCAAGACCACGCTGCTGCGCACGATCGCGGGGCAGCTCCCGCCGGTGTCCGGGGCGGTGGTGGCGCACGTGCCGACGCGGTTCCTGCCGCAGCGCCTCGACGTGCTGGACGAGAGCCGTTCGGTGGTGGAGAACGTGGCGCGGTTCGCCCCGCAGGCCACCAACAACCTGATCCGGGCCCGGCTCGCGCACTTCCTCTTCCGCGGCGCCCGGGCGGACCGCCCGGCCGGCACGCTGTCGGGCGGCGAACGCTTCCGGGCGGCACTGGCGGCCCTGCTGCTGGCGGAGCCGGCTCCGCAGCTGCTCATGCTGGACGAGCCGACGAACAACCTGGACCTGTCGAGCGTGCGGCAGCTGACCGATGCGCTGGAGTCGTACGAGGGCGCACTCGTGGTGGCGAGCCACGACGTGCCGTTCCTGGAGTCGATCGGCATCACCCGATGGCTGCTGCTGGACGGCGAGCTGCGGCCGACGACGGCCGAGGAGGTCCGGGAGAGGCTGTGGTCGAGTGAGTGAGACTGCGCCTCCGCCGCTGGTATCGGTACCGGCGGCGGAGACGGAGGCGGAAGCGGAAGCGGAGGCAGTGGTGCCGGTCCCGGGTCCCGCACCCGCTCTCGACCCCCATCGGCCTGCCTGCGTGTGAGCGGCCAGGGCCGGATCGCCGCGGCCCCGGCGAAGCGGAACCGATTTCTTCCGTCAAAAACGGGGGCGGCAAACCACCTGTCGGCGTGATTTTGGCCCCCCAAACCCCTCTCAGACCCCTCGTAAACTGCATAGATAACTGGACGTAACCGGACATACACCTGCCGGGGGGTTGGCTGGCCTTGATGTCACGCTTAACCTACGACTCCGTAGGCTACGGAACCGTAGGTAATTCGCTTTGCACCCAGGAGTACCCGTGACGATCACCTCTCCCCACCTCGGCAGCTCGGAGGCGTGGACGGACGCCAAGCTGCTGTTCGCGCTGGAAGAGGTGGTCGAAAAGGAGCTCAACCGCCATCTGAAGGTCACCAAGGACTGGATGCCCCACGAGTACGTCCCGTGGAGCGAGGGCCGGAACTTCCCGGGCTTCTTCGAGGACGGCGAAGCCTGGGACCCCCAGCAGTCCAAGGTCACCGACATCGGCAAGATCGCGCTGGTCGTGAACCTGCTGACCGAGGACAACCTCCCCAGCTACCACCACGAGATCGCGACGCTTTTCGGCCGCAACGGCGCCTGGGGCACGTGGGTGCACCGCTGGACCGCCGAGGAGGGCCGCCACGGCATCGTGATGCGTGACTACCTGCTGGCCTCGCGCGCCGTGGACCCGGACAAGCTGGAAGCCTTCCGCATGCAGCACATGTCGGAGGGGTTCGAGTCCGACAACCGCCACTCCATGCTGCACTCGGTGGCGTACGTGGCCTTCCAGGAGCTCGCGACCCGCATCTCGCACCGCAACACCGGCCACCAGTCCGGTGACCCGGTCTGCGACCGGATGCTGGCCCGCATCGCGCAGGACGAGAACCTGCACATGGTCTTCTACCGCAACCTGCTGGGTGCGGCCTTCGAGATCGCCCCGGACCTGACCATGCAGGCCGTGCGGGACGTCGTCGTCAACTTCCGGATGCCCGGACACGGCATGCCCGGCTTCGAGCGGATGGCCGCGCAGATGGCCATCGGCGGGGTCTACAACCTGCGGATCCACCACGACGACGTACTGAGCCCCGTGATCCGCTTCCTCAAGATCATGGACATCGACGGCCTCGGCCCCGAGGGCCAGAAGGCCCAGGAGGAGCTCGGGCTGTTCATGAACGGCCTGGACTCCGAGGCCCGCAAGTTCGACGAGAAGCTGGCCGCCCGCGCGGCCCGCATCGCCGCCCGCAAGGGCTGACCGATTTCCGCTCGCTCGGGCGAGTGATGCCGATTGCCCTGGCAGAGCCGCGCTCTGCCAGGGTTTCGCGTCATGACCTCGCTCCAGGTGGACATCGACCAGCTGACCCGTCTGACACGCGCCCTGGACTCCTCCCTGGTCTCCCTGCGGGAGGCCCGGCGCGCGCTGGACCACGTACGACCCGACCAGCTGGGCACCGCGGACCTCGACGCGGCGTGTGACGGCTTCCAGGAACGCTGGGCCTACGGCACGCAGGAGCTGACCAAACGCGTCAAGGACGTCCGGGAAGGCGTGGACCGCAGCGCAGCGGAGTACGCGGAGCTCGATCAGGCCGTCCGTGCGGCCTTCCTCCGGGCGGCGGCCGCGCGTGACTGAGCACGCGGCGCTGGGCTTCGACCCGGCCCCCGGAAATCCCGCGACGGTCCTGGCCCTGGCCAAGAAGCTCAGCGCCTCGGCCACCTCCCTCGGGGAGGCCTCCCGGGTGGTGAAGGATCTGGTCTCCCACAGCTCGGCCTGGCAGGGCGAGGCCGCCACCGCCTTCCGCGCCTCCCTCTCGCAGGACCTCCCCCGCTACCTCGGCGCGGCCCACACCTCCCTCGCGGAGGCGGCCCGCCGGCTCACGGGATGGCACGACACCCTGGTCTCCCACCGCGCGCTGGCCACCCGGTACGAGGCCCAGGCCGCGGCGGCGAAGACGGAGGAAGCCCTCACCGATGCCCGCCGCCTGGCCCGCGAACTCGCCGCCGAGCACGGCGCGGCCGCCCGCCGGGTGGCCCAGACCCTGAACGCGGCGACGGACCGACTGGCCCCGAAGGAACCGGGCCTGCTGGCCTCCATCTGGAACAAGATCGTCGACGACCCGGCGGACGCGATGTCGAACGCGTCGGCGATCCTGGGTGCGATCGGGGCGGGCGTGGCCCTTGTCTGCCCGCCGGCAGGACTCGCGATCATGCTCGTCGGGAGCGGCCTGTCCTTGGCCGCTCTGGCGATGCACACCTCGGACCCGAAGTTCCGCAAGTCCCTGTCCGACGGCTTCACGAAGGGCCAGTTCGACGCGGACTTCTGGAAGAGCAGCGTGACGCTCCTCGGAGACACGGTCGGCGCGGTACCGGGTGTCGCAGCGGTCGCCTCCGGCGCCAAGGCGGGCACGGCAGCCGCCCGAGCGGCGATGGCCGCCGCTCCGGAAGGCAGCGCGGTGGTGGGGCTGGCTCCCGGGGCCACCGCGTTCAGGCATGCGGCATGGAGCACCTCGGACGACCTGCGGCAGCTGGACAGTCCGCTCACCGGCTGGGCCATGCGTTCATCGAGTCAGAACGCCAGAGACCGGGTGGGCGTGGCAGTGGCGGGTACCGGTGCACTGACCGCCGCAGGGGACTACGGCCCGGACAGCGAAGCAGTCGAACACAGCTCGACGGCTGTGGACGGCACCCGAGGGGTCCTGGACGATACTCCTTCAGCCATCAGGAAAACGAGCCACGTCTGGTCGGCGCTGCGGCCATGACACAGAAGAGCAGCTTGCCGCCGGTCTGGTTCCGTCTGCCCCCGGGCTTCCATGACATCGGCCCTGGCGATGCAGCATCCTTAAACGCGTTCGCGCAAGCCTTGGACAGCCCAGCCGCCCAAGGGGAACTCTCCGAACTCACGGACAGCCTTGAGGAACTGGCGGGGCACGACGTCGTGCACACCGCCCTCGGCCTCCATCCCGAGGAGCCGGTCGGGCTCACGACCTCACTGTTCTCCCTGACGATCCGGCAGGTCGGGCAGCCCAACCCCCGACTCGCCGTGGCACGTACGGCTTTGGCCATCGCCCGCTCAACGCTGTGGACCAGCGCAGTCCGCAGGTTCATCGATCTGCCGTCGACTCTTCCGTGCTGTCTGGTCGCCGGGATCATTACCGTTCCAGATATTGAGCATCACCTGTTTCAGGCCAGGATCGCGACGGTGCATCCGGATGGACGCCACGTGCTCGTCCTCGACCTGACCAGCGCCTGCACCGAGCATGCCGCCGCCTATACGGACATCCTCGAAGCAGTCGCGCACACCCTCCAGTTCACCGATCCCGACCCGATCGCGCCGAAGGCCTCCGGGACGTCACGCATCCTGGAGGTGCTCCTATGAGCGTCACGCTCACCAAGGCTGCCTGGGACCACCCTCCGACGGTGGCCGGCTATAAACGGCTGGCCGTCCGCCGCCTCAGTTGGGTGCTCAGCCTCGGCGGTCCTCCACTGGCCGCCCTCGCCTGCATCGGCTCCGTTCCCTACGCGGGAATGGCTCTCGCCCTCATGATCATTCTTGTCACGCCCTATTTGCCCTGGGTGATCGTCGCCTACTTCCGCCGGCACCGGGTCGTAGCTGTGCTCCAGGCCTATCCCTGGCGCGAGTTGCCGTGCCGACACCCGCGCAGGCCGCCCGGAAGTCCCGCGACCATCGCCATCCCGTTCAGGGAAGAGTTCACGGCCATGTTTCGGATCATCCCGTTCCCCGTCGAGCCGGCAACACTGGAGGGAGACCACCCAGACCGGATCTGGTTCGCCGGAGACCCCCGCTTCGGTGGCGTCGTATCTCCCGTCGGGGGGCACTATCCCGTGCGCGTCGTGCCCCACACGCCGCGCCGGGAGGAGTGTGGTGGTGAGGGGTTCGACCTCGCGCGGCGTGTGGGGCTGGTCCGTGGGAGCGGGAAGGGGACGCGCACCTGATCAGCTGCGGCGGGGGCGCAGGGCCTGGCGCTCGGCCTCCGAGAGGCCGCCCCAGACTCCGAAGCGCTCGTCATTGGCCAGGGCGTACTCCAAGCACGCCGTCCGCCCCTCGCAGGCCCCGCAGAGCCGCTTCGCGTCGCGCAGCGAGGAGCCGGGCTCCGGGAAGAAGAAGCCGGGGCCCGTCTGGGCGCACAGGGCGAGGTCGTACCAAGCGGTGTCAGTGGTTGCGGCAGTGGTGTTAATCGACATGCCGGAGATCCTGACCGCTGCCGATGGACGTCCGATCAACGACTGATCAACAGCTCGTCATGACCCGGATGCGGGTGCGCTGGCTATGACCGCGAACCGTGCCCCGAAGGGGTCCGCCAGCTTGGCGAACCGGCCGACTCCCTCCATGGACTCCGGGGTGAGGCGCACCTTGCCGCCCGCCTCTTCCGCCTTCGCCGCCGCCGCGTCACAGTCGGCCACCTCGAAGTACGGCGTCCAGTAGGGCCGTTCGGCATCCTCCACCGGGTCGGTCGAGATCGGCACCAGGCCGCCGAAGGCCGCCTCGTCCGACGTGCCGGCCGGTTTGGCCATCGTGTACGTACCGCCCTCGTAGGGCATTTCGCCGGTCTCCCAGCCGAAGACCGCGCGATAGAACTCGGCGGCCCCGGCCACGTCGCCCGTGTACAGCTCCGTCCAGCACAAGGTGCCCACGTCCGTCACCGCACCCAGGCCGGTGTTCGCCCTCGGCTGCCACACCCCGAAACCCACGCCCGCCGGGTCGGCGCATATCGCCATCCGGCCGTAGTCCAGCACGCTCATCGGCTCGAACGTCACCGTGCCTCCGGCCTTCGTCACGGCGGAGGCCGTCGCGTCCGCGTCCGCGCTCTGGAAGTACACCTGCCAGGCGCAGGGTCCCTGCTCCGCCGGAACGGTCATACCGCCCGCGACCGTCTTGCCGCCGAGGTGGAACATCCCGTACCCGCCGACCTCCTCGCTGCCCGCCTGGAAGTCCCATCCGAACAGTGCCCCGTAGAAGTCGGCTGCGCCTCCGATGTCCGGCGTGCCGAGATCCACCCAGTTCGGGGAGCCGTCCTTGTAGTCGGTGGTGAGCATGGTCCACACTCCTTCCGGCCCCGGTTCTTCGGTTCTTCGAGCGCTGTCCTTCCTCTTCGAGCATCGCACCCGCCACTGACAGCGGCCCTCTTCCTCCACCGAGTGAACGACCGTGCGTTCGGTAAGATGGCGCCATGGCTGACGGACGCGTGGAACGCGGCAACCAGACGCGGCGGGCCGTTCTCGACCGGACGATGAACATCGCTTCCGTGGACGGCCTGGAAGGCCTGTCCCTGGGGAAGATCGCCGCGGATCTCGGCCTGAGCAAGAGCGGGGTGTTCGCGCTCTTCGGCTCCAAGGAGGATCTGCAGCTCGCCACCGTCCGTGCCGCCGTGGACGTGTTCAAGGACGAGGTGGTGCGGCCCGTGCACCGGGACCCCGACGGTCTCGCCAAGGTGTGGCGGCTGTGCGAGCGCTGGCTCGACTACTCCGGGCGCCGGGTCTTCCCCGGCGGATGCTTCTTCTACTCCGTCTCCGCGGAATTCGATGCGCGCCCCGGCCCCGTACGGGACGAGATCGCCAAGGCGCGGTCCGACTGGACGCGTTACATCGAGCGGCTGCTGGAGGAGGCGCGGCTGACGGGCGGGTTCCGGGACGCGTCCGACGCGGACGAGGTACCGCAGGTCGCCTTCGAGTTGACGGCCCTGATGGAACTGGCCAACGCGCATTCCGTCCTGCACGGCGACCCGCTGGCATACGAGCGGGCCGGCCGGGCGATCCTACGCCGGCTGCGCGAGGTGGCGGCCGCTCCGGACGAACTCCCGGAACGGCCGCCTTCGTTCACCTCGCCTTCCTGACCCCTCTGCTCATGCCCGTCGCACGGTCGCGGGCGCAGGCGTGGTCGCGGGCTCGGACAGTGCGAAATCGACCGCCGTCGCGATGATGTCGGGGTCGGCCAGGATGCGGCGGTGGCCAAGGCCCGTGGTCTCG
The DNA here is from genome assembly GCF_042894785.1 of Streptomyces sp. NPDC001502. NCBI lineage: Bacteria > Bacillati > Actinomycetota > Actinomycetes > Kitasatosporales > Streptomycetaceae > Streptomyces > Streptomyces sp. NPDC001502. Next base: position 1,844 of record NZ_JBIAVW010000006.1, on the reverse strand, counting down.
ATCAGGCGGGCCTGCGGGCCGTAGGCGGCGGCGATCGCGCGGGACTGGGCGGGATCGATCACATCGTCCTCCGTGTCGTGGAAGAGGAGGATCGGCGCCCGCGTTCCGGGGAGGCGACGGCGGGCGTCGAGGCGCTGCCAGATATCGGGGTCACCGGGGAAGAGACGGCGCTCGACATGGGTGCGCAGGGCGCGCGCGACTCCCTCGCCGAGGTTCAGCCCCGCCCGGAACCGCTCCACCAGGTAGTCGAAGTGGGCCACGCCCCCGATGCCGACGACACGGTCGGCCTGCATGCCGTCGTGCAGCATGGAGAAGGTGGCGAGCACGCCGAAGGAGTGGGCCACGACGGCCGAGAAGTCCCCGTGCTCCGCGCGCAGTCGGCCGATGATGGCGCGGTAGTCGCGGATCGTGGAGGCCCGGCCCTCCGACTCCCCGTGCCCCGGTGCGTCGAAGGCGATCACGGTACGGCCCTGGGCGCACAGGGCGTCGACGAAGCCGGCGAACCGCGAGGCGCGCGAGGACCAGCCGTGCACGAGCAGCACGGGCCGGCCCCCGTCCCCCCAGCGGTAGGTGGTCACGGCCGTGCCGTGTACGACCATCCGCCCGGTCTCCGCCCGCGCCATCACCTCTGCCTCCTCTGGCCGTAGTCGCGCGCGCCCGAGGGGGCGGACGAAGAGCGCGAAGACCCGGGGCCCGGCCAGTCCCGGGGCGAGCCGGCTGGTGATGTTGAGGGTGGTGCTCAGGAGTGAAGCCATGGGGTGCATGTGCGGGTTCTCCGGAATTCTCCTCAGGGCAGCCAGATGCCGATGGCGAGCCAATGAGCAGATATTAGCACGATCGTTCGTGTTGTTTCATGAACCAACTCCACCCCGGGCGGCACCCTTCGTGTCCGTTCCCAGTAGAAATACACGCTTCCCGCTGAGAGTGATCAGCGATCTGACCCATCTCGGCGGTTGTGATCAGGCGGGAGACTGGGCGATGTCAGTGATCACCTCCCAGACAGGGTCAGGGGCGATGGGGCAGGATCCGAACGCATGAGCCTTTCGTCGCGCATCGTCATGCCGGGGCAGATCTGGTCCGCGGCCGCCCGAGACCCATCCGGGCCTCTGTACGTGACCAGTTACGGGTCCAGCCCTCGTGAAACAGTCGTGACGATGGTCGACGTCTCGGGAGCCGTGCACTGGGAGAAGGCGTACGCGGGGACAGGCCGCCCGAGGTCTCGCCTGTCGGCGGATGGCACACTCTGGCTCGCGTATCCGAGGGATAGAGGCGGTCGAACCCTGGAAGGAATCCCGCCGGACGGCTCCATAGGCAGGACCATCCTTCTGCCGTGCGAGACGGGCGAGGAGGTCGCCGCGTTCGTTGTACTCAACGACGGCTTCTGCATCAGCTGGGCCGGCGCCTCCCAAATGCTGTTGGAGGCGGGGCACCAACCGTCGCACCCGCCTCGCGTCGCCCCGTACACCGTGGAGGGTCATTGTGTGTTGACTCTTCCCTAGCCACCCGGTCTCCAGCGTTGCGTGGCACGGGCTGCTTACTGCCGTTGAGCACCTGGAGTTCGCCCTCGACTCCATGGCCAAGACGCAGACCGCCTACCCGGCGGCCTACTTCACGGTTCTGCGGGCTGGTCTCCTGGGGGCCGCGCAGGCGGTCTGGGCATTGGAGCCCACTCAACGTAGAGAGCGTCAAATGCGTGGCCTGGAAGCGGCTATGACCAACTACGACGAGCAACGAAAGATGCTCAACGCGCTTACAACGGCTAACACAATGAGGTGAGTCGCCTTCCGGCACCTGACGACAGCAGTACGGTCGGGTGATCGCGCGAGTCGGCCTGGTGGTTACAT